>JAFAOU010000099.1 GCA_019247495.1 Acidobacteriota bacterium | reverse complement strand
TCAAAGTAGCCGTCGGCGCCTCTCTGCTGCCGCAGTTTCAGCGACTGATTTCGAAGATCTGAGTTGCTAGGTTGAGGCCGCGAGTAGGTTGCCTGGTTGCCAAGTTGCCAGGTTGCCAAAAGCAGAACCATCCACCGTTTGCGAATTCGGCAACCCGGCAACCCGGCAACCCGGCAACCCGGCAACCCGGCAACCCGGCAACCAAACCTGGCCTACGCAAGGGCACCTAGCAACCCAGCAACTCAGCAACCCTCCCATGGCACCCTCCTCGCACTGTAAATAACCGTGCAAAGGAGGGTATTGATGGTTGACAACGTGAATCCCACCAATCAGTTCCATCCGTATCAGCGTGAGACCAGCGTGCCGGTGGCGGAGCGTCCTCAGGGCGGCCTCAACGGCATGTTGAACAAAGTCGGAATCGACCCGACGAGCTTTCGCTCGATCGGCGATCAGATGAAGAACCTAAACGTGAACCAGTCGATCGGCAAGGCGCGCGAATACGCGAAAGCCAACCCGGCGAAGGTTCTCGGCGGTCTCGCAGCCGTTGCCATCGGCCTCGGCATGATGCGCGGACGGAGGGCGTAGTAGTTAGGACGTAGCGCCGCCGGCTGGACCGCCGCCGGCTCGGTGGCGACCGAAAATGCCGACGGTCCAGCCGCCGGCGGTCCAGCCGCCGAGCCGGCGGCACTACGTCGCTACTGCGAGTGAAACGTGTAGTCGATCATCACGCGCTGCCCGACGATCCTTCCCTGCACGCGCACCGACGACGTCACCGGCGACACGCCGCTCGTCGTCGCCTCGGCGTCGATGTTGAACGCCTGACCCGTTACCTTGCAGGTCGCTTTCATCGATCCCTGCTCGTCATCCGCGTTGATCGTGTCGCCGGCGTTGCGCGACACCATCGATGCCGCCGACAACTCCGCCGCGCTTTCTGCCAGCGTCGCCGCCACGACTTTCGAGCGGAACCGTTGCGCCTCGCGAAGTGCGCGCGACGAATCGATCAGCATCAGCTCCATCAGCGCGAAGTAAAGGATCGCGATGGTGATCGCCGCCACGAGCACGTAGCCGCGCTCACGCGTGCGGGCGCGGGACGATGAGCTCATCGATCGCAAGTTTCTTCTCCTGATCCACCGCTCGTATGCGGATCGCGTCCTGTCCCGACGGCATCGGCTCGGCCGTGGCCATGAATAGCGGCAGTCCGCGCGCCATCCACTCCGACGACAGCAGCGTGGCCTTGAACGCCTTGCGATGCGCCTCGCCCGGCGTCGTGAAATCCCACACGATCGTCTCCGCCGTGCCGTCGTTGTTGATCGTGTAGACGATCAGCGTCAGCGGCGAACTGCTGTACGTCTCGAAGTTTTCCGGACGCGCGGTGCTGTCGTAGATGTCGCGCCGCATCCGCGCCAGCACGCTTCCGACCTCGGGATGCGCGAAGAAGTTGATCGGCCACTTCTTCTCGTTGCGGCGCATCTCCGACGTCATCGTGACGATGATGAAGAGAAACACGCCGAACAGCGCCAGCGTGATGGAGATCTCCAGCATCGTGTAGCCGCGCGCGCGGCCTCGCGTCACCACAAGCCGCTTCCGCCCGTGTTCGCGCGCGCAATGCCGAGGTGCGCCTCGCGCTTGGCCCAGTGAATGGTGAGGGTGACATTGCGAATGTCCGATCGCGGCGCATCCACCTTCACGTCAGTCGTGTACGGCGCCATCGGTGTGAGAATCGCCAGATCGGACTTGAACGTCTGGTTGTCGGGCTTGTCGATCTGCGTGAACGGCTCCCGCCGCCAGTACTCCGCCTCATTCGACAGCGCCTGAAACGCGAGGATGGTCTCATTCGCCTCGCGCAGCCGCCGCGTCCTCTCCGCAAACATCGCGATCGTGGTCGTAATCACGATCGCCAGAATCGCCAGCGCGACAAGAGTCTCCACCAGCGAGAAGCCACGGCTGCGGGGCATGGGGTGGATTCTACGCGGTTGCGAGAGAGGGAACGTCAAAGGCGAATGTTGAATGTCGAATGTTGAATGTTCAATGTTGAATGAGAGCCCGTTCTTGTTCATTCAACATTCAACATTGAACATTCGACATTCAACATTCTTCTTCTCTCCTGCTGCTAGACTCCACCGCCGCCATGAAGCTCCGCTTTGCTCCCTCCCCGACCGGCTTCCTCCACGTCGGTGGTGCTCGTACCGCGATTTTCAATCTGCTTCACGCGCGCCGTTACGGCGGCACGATGCTGCTGCGGATCGAGGACACGGACGTCGAGCGTTCGCGTCAGCATCACGCGGAGCAGATCGTGGCGTCGCTGCGATGGCTGGGCGTCGAGTGGGATGAAGGTCCGATCCATCAGAGCGACCGGCTCGATCGGTATCGCGAGCGCGCCGAGGAGTTGGTGGCGAGCGGAAAGGCGTATCGCTGCTACTGCACGGTCGAGGAGCTCGACGCTGAACGCGCTGCCGCCGAGAGCGCGGGCAAGCAGTGGCGCTACTCGGGGCGATGCCGCCACGTCGCCGGCGTTTCCAACGAGCCGCATGTCATCCGCTTCGCCGTGCCGCCGGGAATGATCGAGTTTCAGGATCTGATCCGCGGCGAGATGCAGTTCGAGGGAGAGCTGATCGACGACTTCGTTCTGCTCCGCTCCGATGGCAATCCGACGTATCACCTCTCCGTCACCGTAGACGACATTGACATGGCCATCACGCACGTCGCGCGCGGCGACGACCATCTTTCGAACACGCCGAAGCACGTGTTGCTCTTCCGCGCATTCGGCGCGGACGTTCCGTCGTTCGCGCATCTGCCGCTGATCCTCGGCGCCGACAAAAAGCGTCTCTCGAAACGCACCGGCGCGACGTCGGCCGAGGAGTATCGCGAGATGGGGATCGTCCCCGAGGCGCTGTTCAATTTCCTCACGCTCCTCGGCTGGTCGCCCGGCGAGAATCGCGAGATCTTCACGCGCGATGAAGCCGCGCAATGGTTCGATCTCGGCGACGTCAACAAAGCACCGGCCGTCTTCGACCCCGAAAAGCTGCTCTGGATGAACGGCCAATACCTGATGCGGATGACGCCGGAGCAGATCTATCCGCACCTCGTCGCGTTCCTCGGTGACGATCCGCGATCGCTCGAAGAACTGCGCACAATCATCGATCTGCACAAGATGCGCGCACGAACGCTGCGCGAGCTCGCCGAGCAAATGACCATCTACTTCATCGACGACGATGCGATCGAATACGACGCCGACACCGTGAAGAAACACATCAAAGGTGACGACCTCGCCACACGACTCTCGTCGCTACACGACACGCTAGCGTCAACCGATCCCTTCGACGTGACCACCGCGGAAGCCGCGCTCCGCAAGCTCGCCGAATCGCAAGGCGTCAGCGCCGCGAAGTTGATCCACCCATTGCGGCTCGCGCTCACGGGCAAGGGCGTATCGCCTCCGATCTTCGATGTGGCGGTGGTGCTGGGCAAAGAGCGCTCATTGCGGCGATTGACGCGACTGATCGAGCAGCTGTCGCTACTGTCATCCTGAGCCGCCGGAGCGGTTGAGGCGCGGAGCGCCGACCCGCGCAGGACGGTCGAAGGACCCCCTGATGCTTGCCTTGTTCAAATTCCGCCGCCCTGCCCGGGTTAGCAGGAACGGGGTCCTTCGACCGCCCTCCGCCGATCGCGCTTCGCGCTCCTCGGCTTCGGCGGCTCAGGATGACAGCTCACCCCTCGTAATGGGCGAACTCCAACTCCGCCTGCGCCGCCGCCAGCCGCGCGACCGGCACACGATACGGCGAGCATGAGACGTAGTTGAGGCCGCAGGTGCGGAAGAAGCGGATCGAGTCCGGATCGCCGCCGTGTTCGCCGCAGACGCCGACTTTGAGATCGGCATTCGTGCTGCGGCCGCGTTCCGTGCCGAGGCGGACGAGTTGGCCGACGCCCTCCTGATCGATCGACTCGAACGGATCCTTCGGCAGGATCTTCTTGTCGACGTACTCCGGCAGGAACGAGCCGGCGTCGTCGCGCGAGTAGCCGAACGTCATCTGCGTCAGGTCGTTCGTGCCGAAGGAGAAGAACTCCGCGACTTCGCCGAGCTTGTCCGCGATCAGCGCCGCGCGCGGGATCTCGATCATCGTGCCGACGATCACCTGCATTTCCACGCCGCGTTCCGCGATCACCTCGGCGGCGATGCGCTGGACCATCTCCTTCAGCGTCGTCAACTCCTTCACCGTGCCGACGAGCGGGATCATGACCTCGGGGCGCGCATCGATGCCGTCCTTCTTCACATCGCATGCGGCCTGAAAAATCGCGCGCACCTGCATCTCGTAAATCTCGGGGAAGGTCACCGCCAGCCGGCAGCCGCGGTGGCCGAGCATCGGATTCGATTCGTGGAGTTGATTCACTTTCGCGCGCAGTTCGACGAAGCCCCACCCCATGTCGCGCGCGACGGCGGAAATCTGCTGCTCGCTCTGCGGCAGAAACTCGTGGAGCGGCGGATCGAGCAACCGGATCGTGACCGGCAGTCCGTCCAGTTCGCGGAAGATGCCTTCGAAGTCGGCCTTCTGAAATGGCAGCAGGACGTCGAGCGCCTTGCGGCGTCCGGCCTCGTTGCGCGCCAGGATCATTTCGCGGACGCGCAGGATGCGGTCCTCGGAAAAGAACATGTGCTCGGTGCGGCAAAGACCGATTCCTGCGGCGCCAAAGAGCCGCGCCACGCGCGCATCGTTCGGCGTATCGGCGTTCGTGCGGACGCCGAGGGTGCGAATCTCGTCGGCCCATTTCAGGAGGCGGTCGAAGTTGCGGAACGTCTCCGACTGATCGGCCGGCAACGAATTTTCGAGCAGTACCTGGATGACCTCAGACGGACGTGTATCGAGCTTGCCGCCGATGATTTCGCCGGTAGACCCATCGATCGAAACGAAGTCGCCTTCTTCGAGTGGCTCGTGACCTTCACTGCGCAACTCCCCTTTGCCGTAGTCGACGCGAAGCGCGCCCGCGCCGACGATGCACGGCCGCCCCATGCCGCGCGCGACGACAGCGGCGTGCGACGTCAGCCCGCCGCGCGTCGTGAGAATGCCCGCGGCGCTGTGCATGCCGGCGATGTCCTCGGGCGACGTTTCGACGCGCACAAGAATGACCGGGCCGTCCTTCGCCATCGCTACGGCGCGCTCCGCGCTGAAGGCGATGCGGCCGGCGGCGGCGCCGGGTCCCGCCGGAAGTCCGCGGCCGAGTACGCGTCCGCCCGAGAGCGCCTTCTGTTTTTCGTTCGCGTCGAACACCGGCGCGAGCAGTTGCACGATCTGGCCGGCTTCGACGCGCGCAACCGCCTCGGTGTGATTGATCAACCCTTCGTCGACCATATCGCAGGCAATTTTCACCGCGGCGAAGCCGGTGCGTTTGCCGGTGCGCGTCTGCAGGAGATAGAGCTTGCCGGACTGGATCGTGAACTCGATGTCCTGCATGTCGCGGTAGTGGCTTTCGAGTTTTTTGTAGACGTCCTCGAGTTGCGCGTAAACCGACGGCATTGTTTTCTCGAGCGACTCTTCATCGCCGATTGCCTGTGCGTTCGAAATCGGCAGCGGCGTGCGAATGCCGGCGACGACGTCTTCGCCCTGCGCGTTCGGGAGGTACTCGCCGAAAAAGCGATGCTCGCCGTTCGCGGGATTGCGCGTGAACGCAACGCCGGTGGCGCAGTCGTCACCCATGTTGCCGAAGACCATCGACTGCACGTTGACCGCGGTGCCCCAATCGTCGGGGATCTGATTCAGCTTGCGGTAGGTGATGGCGCGCTGGTTGTTCCACGAATTGAAAACCGCGCCGATCGCGCCCCAGAGCTGTTGTTGGACGTCCTGCGGAAAGTCGTGGCCCGTCTTCTCGCGGACGATTCCCTTGTACGTTTCGACAAGTCCGCGCAAACCGTCAGCGGGAATCTCCGCATCGGTCTTGACCCCGGACTTGTCGCGCAGCGCGAAAAGCTCGTGTTCGAAAAGATCTTTGTCGAGCTCCAACACGACGCCCGAATACATCTGGATGAAGCGGCGATAGGAATCGAGCGAGAAGCGTTCGTCCTTCGATGACTTCGCCAGACCTTGTACCGTCTCGTCGTTGAGGCCGAGGTTGAGGATCGTGTCCATCATGCCGGGCATGGAGGCGCGCGCACCGGAGCGGACGGAGACGAGCAGCGGCGTTTTTGCGTCGCCGAATTTGCGGCCGACCGATTTCTCGACGCGCGCGAGATTCTCGGCGACGGATGCCTTCAATTCGGGCGGATACGTTTTGCCGTGATCGTAAAAGTAGGTGCAGACAGCGGTGGAGATCGTGAAGCCGGGCGGCACCGGCACGCCGATGTTGGTCATCTCGGCCAGGCCCGCGCCTTTGCCGCCGAGGACGTCCTTCATCTTCGCGTTGCCGTCGGCGGCACCGTCGCCGAAGTAGTAGACGTATTGCGGCTCCTGCATGGCCGCGCGATTATCTCCGAACTTCCACATCGACGCTGCTGTAGATCGCTCGGGCGGCGTCGGATTCGGGGACCTGCCGAGGGGAATCGCTGCCCGCGGCGACGAATTCGACGCGGGCGAGATCGACATCCGCCAGCGCCGCGCGTACCGAGGCGATCTCGCGTTCGGCGATCTCTTTGTTGCGCTTCGAATCCTGCCGGAACTCGTGCGCGATGATGCGAAGCGGAACGGGAACGCCGCGGATGATGCTGATCAGCGACTGCAACTCGTCGCGGCTTGCGTCCGCCAGCAGGTTGCCGTTCGCGTCGAACTGCAACGCGAACAGTGAGACGCGTGCGGCGCGATGCAACAACAGGATCGGAACGTCGTCGCGCAGCGGCGTGGCCGCGCAGCCGCCGCGATCGCCAAACCACGGAAACGCGGTGAAGAGCGGGATTGCCTCTTCGTGCCAGTTCAGCGCGCTGAGATGCTTGCCGTCTGGCGACACGGTCAGTGCCGTGTAGCCGTAGTCGTTGCCACGAATCCAGTTGAAGCGCCACATGCGGCCGTTCGAACCGCCGGCGAAAAGGAGCGGCTGCTTGTTCTGCTCCACGACGCCGGTCACGCGCGCCCCGTGCTGCGCGAATTTTGCAGCCTCGCCGTTAATCGACCAGCAACCGTCAATGGGCGCGTTCTTCGGTGCCGCCAGCTCCGTTCCGTGCGCGAGCAGCGAGTGAAGGCGCGCGTCGTGACCGGCGTACGCCGCATCGGGAATCGTGACACGCAGATACGCGGCCTCGGCCGGCGCGATATCGAGCCACTGCGCCGTGCTCACGTGACGCGTGGTCATCGTCGCCAGCGGCAGCCAGTTCGCACCATCCAGCGACCGTTCAAACGTCACGTGATTGGCCTCGGCATCCAACGCTGCAAGCGATCGAAATCCGACGCGATCGATGCGGCTCGGAGCGGCGAGCGCGATCACGATCGATTGCGGGTAATCGTGCGGCGGCGGAGTCCAGTAGGTGCCGATCGCGCCGTCGATCGTGGCGATGGCCGAGGTGATGAGCATCGCTTCGCCGGTGCGCGAAACGATGGTCGCGCCGCGCGTGACGTCGAGAAGACTGGAGCGTTCGTTGGCGACGTCGGTCGGCAACTTGCTCGGCAACCGCCGCTCCTCGGAGCGCGGCGGCGGAGTGGGACGCGAACAACTCGCGATGAGCAGCAACGCGAGAAACGCGCGCCGCTTCACGGGCGATACTCACGCCGGTCGACAACGATCTTCGTGACGTCGGCGATCTTCATCACGGCATTGCCGATCGTGCGCAGGAGGGCCATGCGGTTCCGGCGCACGCTCTCGTCTTCGACCATGACCATGACTTCGTCGAAGAAGGTCTCCAGCTCCGGCGCCAGCGCGGCGAACGTTTCCAGTGCGCGCTTGTAATCGCGTTCGCCGATCATCTCTTCGATCTGGTCGTTGGTTAGCAAAACGAGTTCCGCCAAACGCTTTTCGATATCGCTCTCCAATTTCGAAGGATCGATGCGCGAGGCGGTTTCCTGACCGGCGGTGATGTTCGCAATGCGCTTGGCAGAATCAAGGATCGAAAGAAAGTTCGCCTCGCCACGCATCGCTTTGAGCGCGGTGATGCGGTCGACGAGATCGGTGAGCGACGACGCCCATCCCGCTTCCATCGCCGCAGCGATTTCGTCGTACGCGAATCCGTACGCGGACGCTTCGAGGATCGTGCGGACGCGTTCCGCGAAGAACGCGAGCAGATCGTCCTTCGCCTGTGCCGTTGCTCCATGCGCTTCGAGCGCGATGTCGATCAGCTTGTCGACGCCGATCTTCACCGAGCGCTTGTCGCGATTGAGGAGAATCTGTACGACGCCCTGCGCCGCGCGGCGAAGCGCGAAGGGATCCTTCGAGCCGGTCGGTTTCGCGCCAATGCGGAAGAAACCAACCAGCGTGTCGATCTTGTCCGCGAGCGAAACGATCGCGCCGCTCAACGTGCGCGGGAGAGCATCGTCAATGTTGATCGGAAGGTAGTGATCGTAGATCGCCTGCCACGTGTTCTTCGGCAGTCCTTCCTCACGAGCGTAGATGCCGCCGATCTTGCCCTGCAGGTCAGTGAATTCTTTGACCATCTCCGTGACGAGATCGGTCTTGCAGAGTTTCGCGGCGGCGAGCGTGTCCGCATCATCAGAAATCGCAGCGGCGATCTTCTCGATGCGTTTGGTCTTGTCGAGATAGTTGCCGAGCTTCTCCTGAAACTGCAGCCGCTCCAATTCACGTAGTCGCGATTCGAGGGTCCGCTTGCGATCGGTCTCATAGAAAAACTTCGCGTCGGCGAAGCGTGCGTTCGTCACGAAGGAGTTGCCGTACGCGGCGTTGCCATCCGGATCGGCGTCGTTGTCGAGAACCGCCAGGAAGGAGTTGGTCAGCTTCTCGTTCGCATCGCGGATGGGAAGCTGCTTCTGGTGGACACGCATGACCGTGACCAGCACTTCATCCGGCAGCGCGAGGTAGTCGCGGCCGAATTCGGCGCGGACGACGCCCGGATATTCGGTGAGGTACTGCCATTGCGACCAGATCGATGCGTCGACCGACGGCGTGCCGCCCGCCTGCGTACCGAGGACACGGGCGCGTTCGGCCATCACGTGACGGCGGCGATCGGCAGCAATGACGACGCGCGCAAGCTCCAGCTTCGTCACGTATTCGTTGTACGACAGCACTTCGATCGGCTGCGGCGCGAGCGTGCGGTGGCCGCGCGTCGTCGTCCCCGAGGCGATGCCGAAGATCGTCAGCGGCAGGTGTTCGCCGTCCAGCACCGACACGACCGAATGGATCGGACGGATGTACGAATGCTCGCCGTTGCCCCAGCGCATCATCTTCGGCCAGCGCAGCGACTCCATGATCTGCGGCACGCGCTCCTGCAGAATCTCGCCGGCTGAGCGCCCTTTGATCGTGCGGCGGACGCGGATGTAGTCGCCGCCCGCGATGACGTCTCCGATCGTGGCGTTGTTCTTTTTCAGAAATCCGTTCAGCGCCGGCGTCGGCTTCCCCTCGGCGTCGTACGCGGCCTTCACCGGCGGGCCTTTCACTTCTTCGTCGCGGTCGCTCTCGCGCAGCGGGATGTGCGACAGAAAAAAGATGATCCGTCTCGGCGTGCTGTTGACGACGACCGGATTGCGATCCTCGGGTTGTTCGCCGAGATCGAGCGTGAGTTTCGTCAGTTGCTGCAGCAGCGCGGCCTGCGCGGCGTCGTGCATCCACGCCGGGATCTCTTCCGTCAAGAGCTCGAAAAAGTACTCAGCCATTGGATGCCTTCAGCAGCGGAAATCCGAGCGCTTCGCGGGCGTCGAGAAACTGATGGGCGCAGGCCACGGCCAGCTCGCGGACGCGCTTGATGATGCCGACACGCTCCGTGACCGAAACCGCGCCGCGGGCGTCGAGCGTGTTGAAGACGTGCGAGCACTTCAACGTCCAGTCGTACGCGGGGAGGACGAGCTTCTCTTCCAGACAGTGCTTCGCCTCCTTCTCGTACATCTCGAAAAGTTGCCAGTGCATGCCGACGTTGGCGGTCTCGAAGTAGTACTTCGAAAACTCGTACTCATCCTGCTTGCGCACCGGGCCATAGCCGAAGCCGGCGCCCCATTCGATGTCGTAGACCGAGGGCTGGCGCGACAGGAACATCGTCAGACGCTCCAGGCCGTACGTGATCTCCGCGGAGATCGGCGCGAGGTCGATGCCGCCGGCTTGTTGGAAGTACGTGAACTGCGTGATCTCCATGCCGTCGAGCAGGATCTGCCAGCCGACGCCCCACGCGCCGAGCGTGGGCGACTCCCAGTTGTCCTCTTCGAAGCGGATGTCGTGGCGCGTTAGGTCGAGTCCTAGCGCGCGCAACGAGTCGAGATAGAGTTCCTGCACGTCGAGCGGCGACGGCTTGAGGATCACCTGAAACTGGTAGTGCTTGCCGAGGCGGAAGGGGTTGTCGCCGTAACGTCCGTCGGCGGGACGGCGCGACGGCTGGACGTAGCCGACGTTCCACGGCTCGGGCCCGAGCACGCGCAGGAAGGTGGCCGGATGCATGGTGCCGGCGCCGACTTCGAGGTCGAGCGGCGTCTCGATCATGCAGCCGCGGTCGGCCCAGAAGTTCTGGAGGCGGAGGATGAGGTCCTGAAAGGAGAGGCGCGGCATCGGCGGCGCATTCTAACGATTTATCCGCAGATGACGCAGAGGGGACGAGATTAACCGCGGGTGTCGGTGGTGGTCGGCGGCGGCGGAGGAGGCGGATCCGTTTGATCGCTGTCCTTCTTTTTCGCGTCGTCCTTTTTCTTCCTGGGATCGGTAGATGACCCCGTGGACGCCGTCGACGACGTGTCGGTCATCGCAGTGTCGGTCGGCGGCGGTGTCGTCGACATCGTGTCTGTTGCGGCGGTGTCGGTCTGTTGGCGGTCACGCGCAGCCGGCTGCGGCGCGCGTTCGCGCGGCATCGCTGGAGTCGTGCTGCCGATGGTGTCCGTCACCACCGGCGCGCGCGGTGATGTGCGGGGCCGCGAGGCCGGCATGCCCGGCGTACCGGACGGATACGACGTCGTCGCGGGCATGCCCGACGCCATCGAACCGCCCGCGGTGTCATTGCCGAGTGGGTTCGGGTTGGTCGGGAGCGTGAAGTTCGTAGTCGTGTCGACGTTCGTATTCGTCAACGGCGGCGCCGTCTCGCCGGGCGCGTTGATCGTCGAAGTGACGCCGCTCGCGGAGCCTTCCTGAACCGTCTGGTACTGCTGCTGACTCCGCTGAACCTTGCCCGATCGCGAGCATCCGAAAACCAGGAATGCAGTACAGGCAAGAGTGGCGATTTTCCGAATCATTTGACGGATTTCAATTGCGACTTTGGTGCCGAAAGTGGCCTCTGCGCACGCCTTTTGCCTCGCGGGTTCCGGAGGTTCACGAATGCGGAAGGTTTTCCTTCTCTTCATCGCCGCAGTGCTGCTGGCTGCGTGTCCCGGCGACCGCCGCACCGACGAGTCGCGGAACGCGCCGGCGCAAACGTCGACGACGACGCGCAACCCGCAGGCGGTGCCGGAGAACAGCACGGCCATGAATCCGATCACGCCGCCGCAGACGCCATTGTCGTCGGCCACGGCGCCTGCGATCGACGTGCAACTCACCGAATACGAGATTCGGATGCCGGATGCACTCACCGCGGGTCCGCAACACTTCCGAATCGCGAATGGCGGCAAGCAGACGCACAACTTCGTCATCGAAGGTCCCGCGATTTCGCAGAAGCTCGCCTCCGACCTCAGCCGCGGCGATACGACCGAGCTGACGGTGAACCTCCCCGCCGGCTCGTACACGGTTTATTGCCCAGTGGACGGACATCGCGGGAAGGGGATGCAGCGGACGCTCGTCGTGCGGTGAGATCCGCTCTGTCCGCTCTACGGCTTCGTCAATCGGATCACCAGGAACGGATTGACTGCTGACCGCCTAAGGCGCGGAACGTGATCCATCGCGGCGAAAAGCAACTGCATCGGAAGGGCGAAGGCGCGGCCGTACCAGTGCTGGCGCACCTGACGGAATCGCAGGCGGCCGTTCGGGCTGACGGCGGTCACGGTGATGCGGGGATCGAGATCATTGGCGAGTTGGACGACTTCGGCGAACGCCGGTAGAAAGCCTTCACGAGTCGAATGAAATCGCGCCGAGCCGCCGCGCGTGTTGTGCCAGAAGTCGATCGGAAAGGCGCCGTTTGGGAAGTCGAGGTAGAGAGTGCCGCCGGGCGCGAGAACGCGCAGGAGACCGCCGAGAAACGCGCGGCGGGCTTCGTCGCGATTCGGCAGCGGCTTGACGCGATATTCATCGCCGCCCATCTCCTCGACGCCGATGTGCTCGAGCACGCCCGAGCAAAGCACGACGTGAAAGTACGCGTCGGCGAACGGCAGCTTCGCGCCGTCTGCGACGGCGAGGCGTTCGCGATGGACGCGCTCGCGCCACTGCCATCGGCGGAGCGCCGAGGAGTCGATGCCGTATGCGTCGTGGCCGGCGGCGGTGAGGAGATCGACGGAGATGCCATTGCCACAGCCGGCGTCGAGAATCCGTAGGGAACTTGCCTTGATCAGCGGAAGGTAGAAGTCGTTGATGCGTGAGATCGCGCCGTCGTTTTCGCGTTCGAGTGCCTGACGATGCTCGGCCGTCAGAATCGTGTTCTCGTCGAACTGATCGTAGTAGTTGCCGCGCATGAAATCGGCGATGTGATCGATGACGGGATAATCGATGTCTTCGCGATCGCAACGCAGAGAATCGGGCTGGTCGAGTAGCGGCCCAAGGCAGTTTGGGCAGCGATAGACGTCTACCAATGTCCGCGCTCCGCGCCGAACATCACCTCGTAGACTTTGCGGGCCCAGCTCCGTTTGCCGAATTCGACGCGGCCGGTTGATTCCTGCGTCAGCCACTCTTTGATCGGCAGCGTGAAGCCGGTCTTGCGGCGTGCGCGTACTTCCGGCGGAAGCGGCGGGCGCGGCGCGGCGGCGAGCAACTGCTTGCCGCGTTCGCGGCGGGTCACGAGCGCCGGCGCGACTTTGCGGAGGAGGTGCGCGTCGACGAGCGGGACGCGGACTTCGAGCGAATGCGCCATCGAGGCCCAATCCATGTCGCGCAGCAGTTGATTGCGGAGATACAGCGACGACTCGAGCGCGGCCACGCGCGCGAAGGCGTTGCCGGGATCGGGAGTCACCGTTTTTTCAATCAAGTGCAGCAGGTCGAGGCGCGCTAGTCCCTCCGCGGCAATGTCGCGGCCGAGGATCGCGGGTAATTCGGACGCGAGGAAGCGGCCGCGTTTGACGAGATACGCGCCGGCGTAGCTGCCACCGTAACGCACGATCTCCCCCATCTTCGGACTGATGTGGCGGCTCCGTTTCGACAACGCGTCGTTCAGCCGATGCACGGCATCGCCGAGCTTCGGAACCCGCGCGAGCACCGAGGTCACCGGCATCCATCGCGGTATGTCTTTGAATGATGTATAGCCGCCGAAGAGCTCGTCGCCGCCGGCACCGGACATCGCGACTTTCAATCCGAGATCGTGCGCGGCCTTGCTGATGAAATAGCTGTTGAGGCCATCGACGGTGGGCTGATCCATTGCCCCGAAAATGCGCGGCAGCTCGGCGCGGAAATCGGCCAGCGTCAGCTCCTGAATCGAATGGCGAACTCCGTATTGCCGCGCCACGAGCGCGGCCAGCGGCGCTTCGTCGTTGACGCGTCCGCGGTACTCCTCGAAACGGAGCGTCATCGTCTGCAGGTCCGTCGCGCCCGTCTCGCGCGCGAGTGCGACGACAGCGGTCGAGTCGATGCCCGCCGACAAAAATGCACCGACCGGAACGTCGGCCACCATGTGATAGCGCACCGATTCGAGCACGGCGTCGTGGACGATTTCGCGGCGCTGACCCTCCGTGAAGTGTTCATCGCGCTCAACCGCGTCGCGCAGCGTGGCAGCGATCGAAAAATACGAAACCGGTTCGCCAACGCCATTCGCATCGATGTACAGGAACGAACCTGCCGGCAGCGCGCGAATGTCCCGATACATCGTGAATGGCTCCGGCACCGTTCCTCGGAGAAAAAATCCGGCAGCACCGGCGGGATCGAACTGCTTCGAGACCTTCCCGCCCGCGACGAGCGCACGCACCTGTGATGCGACGCGAATCGTGGCTCCGTCGTCCGCGTAGTACAGCGGCTTGATCCCGTACGGATCGCGCGCCAGTAGCATCCGCCGCCGCGCGCCGTCCCACAGCGCGATCGTGAACATGCCTCGCAGCTCGCCGAACATCTCCTCCTGCTTTTCGTCATACAGCTGCAGCAGGACCTCGGTGTCCGACTGCGACGTGAAGCGCCGCCCGCGCGCTTCGAGCTGCCCGCGCAACTCGCGATAGTTGTAGATCTCGCCGTTGAACACGATCGTCAGCGGGCCGAAATGTTTCGGCTGCGCGCCGCCGGTTGAGAGATCGATGATGGCCAGGCGGCGATGCCCGAATCCGACACGGCCGTCGTCCGAGAACCAGGCGTCGCCGGCATCGGGACCGCGGGAATGCATGCACTCGCGCGTAGCGATCACTTCATCACGATCGACCGCTGGCGCCGCGCCGCCGTACGCGAAGATCGCGTTGATGCCGCACATGGCGCGGGAGTGTATACGTCAGCGCGTGCCGCTGATCGCGATCGGCGCGGCGGCATCGACGCGGATCGAAACGTCGCTGGCCGGAATCGCGTCGCCGGCGGTGCCGTGCGGACGCACCCACACGACGACGGTGTAGATGCCGGGGCCATCGGCCAGCGGAATGGCGAAGGCGAACTTGCCGTCTTCGGCGACCTGGAAATCGCCCTTGCGCCCATCGCTGTACTCCTCGCGAATCTGCTCGACGCCGCCGGCCACGAGCCGCGTGAAGGCCTTCAGCCGCGGCAAGTATTCGCGGCGCGCGTTCGGCAGGCTGTAGGTCTCAATCGCGTTCGCGGTCACGGCTGCCATCGGCTGCGGCAGCGGCTCGTGATGGACCGTGATCGCTTCGACGTCGTATCCCTTCACCGCGCGGCCGCTGCAGAGAACCGGCTGCGCGTTCGTGACGCGGCGGGGCAGCGGGCGGAGCCATTCGACGTAATGGCGGATGAACTCCTGCGTCATGCGGAACTCGCCCTTCTCCCACGCCAAGCCAATGCCGACGTGCGTGGCGGCGGGATCGAGAATGGTGCGGCGATGTCCGTCATGTGGAGCAACCTCAGCCATCATGGCCGCTTCGGAGCGGCGCAGCATGTCGTACAGCGCGGTGTCGCTGAAGCCGTAATTGGCCGACCACGCCGCGGCGTTCTCGCTGACGCCGTCGTTGCCGCCGGCAAAGGAGTAGCGCATATACGGCGCCTCGCCGTCGGTCGTGAAATGCCCGGTCGTACCGTTGCGGATCTGCGCGCGGCAGTACGCGTCGGCCATGACCGAGACCTGCGCATCGAGCTGAACAGGAGCGAGTCCATATTTGGCGCGGTCGCGATTGATGAGCCGCACGAACTCGCCGCGCAACGTCATCCGCGTCTCATCAGACGCCCCTTCGCCCTGCGCGAGTGTCGCGCCGAACGTGAAGGCGATCGTGAAGACCGCGAGAAGGACCTTTTTCATGGGGCGACGATAAAACGGTCGGGCGTGGGTTGTCATTCCGGGAAAAAGCTTTCCACCACAAAGACACAAAGGACACGAAGACAATCTCTTTGTGCTCTTTGTGTCTTTGTGGTGAAAGCCTTTCGTTACACCGCCGCGAAGGCCTGTTCAACATCCGCGATCAAGTCCTCCACATCCTCGATGCCCACCGAAATCCGCACGAGGCCCGGCGTGATGCCGAGGCGGGTGCGTGTGTCGAGGGGAACGGAAGCGTGGGTCATCGTTTCGGGATGCGAGATCAGCGTCTCCACGCCGCCGAGCGATTCGCCGAGGGAGCAGAGGCGGACGCGGTCGAGGAACTTCTTGGCGTTGGCGAGCGAGCCGAGCTCGAACGAGATCATGGCGCCGAAGCCGCGCATCTGCCGTTTGGCGAGCTCGTGCTGTGGATGATCGGGCAGGCCCGGGTAGTAGACCTTCAACGCTTTCGGCTGGCGCGACAGGTAATCGGCCATGGCCCGGCCGTTTTCCTCGTGCTGCTTCATGCGCACGGCGAGCGTCTTCACGCCGCGGAGGATCAGCCAGGAATCCATCGGCGAGAGGATTGCGCCGACGGCGTTCTGCAGAAATCCGATCTGCTCGGCGATGGCGTCGTCGTTCGTGATCACCACGCCGCCGACCGAATCCGAGTGACCGTTGAGGAACTTGGTCGTCGAGTGCACGACGATATCCGCGCCCAGCTCGAGCGGCTGCTGCAGCCACGGCGAACAGAAGGTGTTGTCAACCACCACCAGCGAATCATTCTTGTGCGCGACCTCGGCGCACGCAGCGATGTCGGTGACCGTCATCATCGGATTGGTCGGCGTCTCGAGGAAGACGATCTTCGTGTTCGGACGCAACGCCGCGCGGACTTTCTCCACGCACGCGGTGTCGACATACGTGAACTGCAGCCCGAACTTCTCGCACACTTTGTTGAAGAGCCGGAACGAGCCGCCGTACATGTTCTCGCCGGCCACGACGTGATCGCCCGACTTGAGCATGCGGAAGACCGTATCCGTCGCCGACATCCCCGACGCGAAGCAGTGCGCGTGTTTGCCGCGTTCGAGTGCGGCGAGGTTCGCTTCGAGCACGGAACGCGTCGGATTTTTTGTCCGCGCGTATTCGAAGCCTTTGTGCTTGCCGAGCTCCGGCTGGACGTACGTCGAGGTCTGAAAAATCGGGTAGGTGACGGCGCCGGTGACCGGCTCCGGCTCCTGGCCGGCGTGGATGCAATCGGTGGAGAAACCCATGTGTGTTCCTTTTGCGTCAATCCGCGTGATCGGGCGCGGGCGGCTTCGCCCACTTCGTATAAATGCCCTTCGACATGTAGCGCTCGGAGGCGTCGGGGATGAGCGTGACGACGCGCTTGCCCGGGCCGAGGTTCTTGCACACCTGAATCGCCGCGGCGACATTCGCGCCCGCGGATGATGCGCCGAGGACGCCTTCTTCCGACGCGAGGCGCCGCACCATGACGAAGGCCGGATCGTCGTAGATCTGGATCACTTCATCGGCCAGCGACATGTCGAGCACGGGCGGGATGAACGACGATGCTCCGATGCCTTCGACCTCGTGCGGCCCGGCTTCTCCGCCCTTCAAGATCGATCCCTGCGGCTCGACCACGACACACCAGCAGTTCGGATTGCGCTCCTTCAGGTACTTCGCAACGCCGCTGAACGTGCCGCCGGTGCCGGCACCGGCGAGCCAGGCGTCGACGCGTCCATCCATCTGCTCCCAGATCTCCGGACCGGTCGTCGCGTAGTGCGACTCGGCGTTGTACGGATTCGCGAACTGCTGCGGGACATACGAGTTCTCAATCGTTTTCGCCAACTCCTCGGCTTTCGCAATCGCGCCTTTCATCCCATCGTCCTTCGGCGTGAGGATGACTTCGCCGCCGAGCGCCTTCATCACTTCGCGCTTTTCCGTGGAGAAGTTTTCGGGGACGCAGAGGATGACGCGATAGCCCATGCGCGTGCCCGCAAGCGCGAGGGCAATGCCGGTGTTGCCGGCGGTCGGCTCGATGATCGTGCCGCCTTTCGTGAGCCTGCCATCGCGCTCGGCGCGCTCGATCATTCCGACGCCGATGCGGTCTTTGACGGAGAAGCCGGGATTGAGAAACTCGAGCTTCACGAAGAGATCGGCGACGTCGCCGCCGGCGATGTTCGCGAGTTGCAGCATCGGCGTGTTGCCGACGAGATCGAGGATGTTGCGGACGGGTTCGCCGAGGGGACGGGTCAAGGCGGGCGGGATTGTATGCGAGGCGAAAACAAAACGGCGGACCGAAGTCCGCCGTCAAAAAGTCGAAAGTTGAAACTTACGCCCAGCTGGAGGAGCGGGTCGTGGAGCGGCGCTGGTTGTAGCAATCGCGGCAGTAGACAGGTTTGCCGCTGACGGGAGTGAACGGAACTTCGGTCGCGACTCCGCAGCTATCACACGTCACACTCACCATCGAACGCTCACGGCCACCGCCGCCGCCGTTTCCGTCGCGCGCCGTCTTCCGCTTGTCGCGGCAGTTCTTGCAACGCTTCGGCTCGTTCGTGAAGCCACGCTCTGAGTAGAAGGCCTGCTCGTTTTTGCTGAACACGAATTCCTGTCCGCAATCGGCGCAGTTGAGAGACTTGTCGTTGAATGTATCCATGAACCTTGATCTCCTAAGTTGTTCCTTTGTTCGTACGATGTAGATGGTGATGCCGCAGCTCAGAGTGTGCGCGGGGTGCCGCGACCTAGCCCCCGCTTTGGTGCTTCACAAGCGAAATCGGATAGGTCGACCAGCCTCCCTTCGGTAACGAACACAGCACGCCCCCGAACGCTCTATCGCGATTCATGGAAGGTGTTGTTTTTCGCTGGATTCGTTGGGCCGCCTTTTAGCATAGATGTCCAGCACAGGCAAAGAATTACGGCTTGCTCAAAATAAGTTCGTCAACGTATTGACCATCGATTTATGGAACATCAGATTCGCATCGGACCGGCCGGCTGGAGCTACAAGGATTGGGAGGGAACCGTCTATCCGCCGCACGGTTCGAAGTTCGATCACCTCGCCTATCTCGCGTCGTTTTTCGATACGATCGAGATCAACTCGCCGTTCTACCGGATCCCGCCACCCACGCATTCAAAGTCGTGGGTGCGCCGCGTGGCGGAGAATCCGAATTTCAAATTCACGACGAAAGTCTTTCGCGGATTTACGCACGACGATGCGTCGCTCGCGGATGCTGACGTAATCGCATTCCGCAACTACCTCGACCCGCTCGCCGATGCGAACCGCCTCGGCGCGGTGCTTTTGCAGTATCCGTGGAGCTTCAAGAACAGCGATGAATCGCGCGACAAACTGGTGGCGCTGTTCAACGCGTTCGACGGTTATCCGCTCGCGCTCGAAGTGCGTCACTCGACATTTCAAAACGAGGAGTTTTTCCAATTCCTGAACGAGCGGAACGTGGCGTGGGTGAATGTCGATCAGCCGCTCTTCCACGATTCCGTCAAGCCGTCCGACGCGATGACCGGCCCTCTCGCCTACGCGCGACTGCACGGCCGCAACTACGAGAAATGGTTCGCGCACGGCGAGACGTGGGAACGCTACAACTATCTCTATTCGAAGGAAGAGCTGGCCCCGTGGGTCGATCGCATCCAGACGATGGCGACTGCGAAGGAGACGTACGTCGTCACGAACAATCACTTCCGCGGACAAGCAATCGTGAACGCCGTCGAGCTCGAAGAATCCCTCGGCATGGACGCGAAGATGCCTCCGCAGTTGAAGGAGGCGTACCCGGGGCGAGCTTGAAAGCAATCACCACAAAGACACAAAGGACACGAAGAAAACCTTTGTGCTCTTTGTGTCTTTGTGGTGAGAAGCCTCTACCGCGCGACGTAGTTCGCCGACGGTAGCAACGCGCGTGACAGGTTCACGTGTCCGGCCAGCGTCTCCGCGGGTTCGTCGTTGACCAGGATTCGCACGCGCTTCGCTTCGGGGAAGTTCGTGGTCACGGTCTGGACGACGGAGTAGACGGCCATGAGTTCTTCGTGGCTGCCGGTGCCCCAGCCTTGCGCGAGCGTGTTGCCGCCGAGGTCGACGAAGGCGGTGCCGTCGGGGAGGAGGAAGGTGGCGCGGACGACGGTGTCACGAGGAAAAATGTGCGGGACGCCGGCGTTGGATGATCCTTTGAGAAGTTCGCGTGCGACGATTGACAGCGCGCCGGCCGGGTTCTCGGGTAGGGCCACGTTGCGCGTCTCGCGGACCAGCAGCATGTCCGGACCTTCGAAGAACAAGGTCACCGGACGGACTTCGACTTTGTTCTCCACGTTGAGATTCGCCGACAACGGTTTTTTCTTGCAGCCGCCGGCGATTGCGAGGATCGCCAGCGACAGCACTACCGCGCGGCGCACTACGTTCCCGTCCTCGTAGCCGGTTTCGTGGTGGTGGTCGCCGGCACTGCGGGGGCGGTCGTCGTTGGCGCGGCAGGCGGCGGCTGGGCGATGCCGATTCGCGTTTCGTAGTCTGTCTTGTAGCGTGCGACGGCGGTCGTCAGCGCGTCGACGACCGTCTGCTGGAATGCGTCCGACTTGATCTTCGACTCTTCGTCAGGATTGGTGATGAACGCGACTTCGACGAGCGCGGCCGGCATGGTCGCTCCAACCAGCACCTTGAACGGCGCCTGCTTCACCCCGCGGCTTTGAATGCCGGTGATGCGGTTCATCTCTTCCTGCACGGCCTGCGCGAGGCGGCTCGACTCGTTGAGGTACTCCTGCTGCGCGAGGTCCCACAGCATCAGCTTCAGATCGCTCGATGCCGGACCGGCTGGGTTCTTCGAGGCGTTCTCGAGCTCTGCGGCTTTCTCGGCGAGTTTGTCCGAGGCATCGAGGGAGAGGAAGTAGGTCTCGGCGCCGTGCGCGCCCTTGACGATGGCGGCGTTCATGTGGATCGAGATGAACAGATCGGCGTGGTACTGATTGGCGATGGCGGTGCGCTGATCGAGCGGAACGACCGTGTCGTCGTTGCGGGTGAGGACGACGCGCGTTTTCAGCTTCGCCTCGAGCGCGGCGGCGAGACGCTGGCAGAGCGCGAGCGTCGCGTCCTTTTCCATCAAGCCGCCGGGACCGATGGCGCCGACTTCTTTTCCACCATGCCCGGGATCGATGACGATCGTGTGGATTCCGGGCGCCTCGACCGGCCGCGTCGCATTCAGCGGCTGCGGCGTGCCCGGCGCGACGGCGGCGCCTTTGCGCAGGTCCAGGACGACGCGGAACGGATTCTCGAGACGGTAGGCATCGGCGACGACGTCCGGCGCCGTCAACTGGATGCGCAGGTCGTTGCCGATGAAGGACGTCTTGGACACGTTCGGATCATCGTGCGCCTGCTCCACGTACGGCGCGCGGATGGCGGTCTTGAAACGGACCGTGTACGCGCCCGGCTCTTTGACGATGTTGTAGTCGGCCGGCGCCGTGAGCGTAAGGACGACTTTCGAAATCCCCTGAACATTCGCGACAGAGACCGTTACGCCTGCGGCTGTGGTCACCGCCGGATGAATCTGCAGAATTTTTCCGGCCGCATCCCAGGTGGCGTCGAGGCCGGAGGCGCGCATCAGAAATCCCTGAAAAAACTGCCACGGCACGAACGGACGGTTGTCGATCGTCACCGGCGCGACCGGCATCTCGATCAGATCGTCCTTGACGACGCCGAAGCGGCTGTCGGTTCCGAACGCGGCCACGGTGTTGTTGAGCGAGGCTTTGAACCCGTTGCCGTCGCGCGTGACGGCTCCGCCGAGGGCGGCGATGACTTCATCGGCGGCGAAGTAGGTCTGGCCGTTCTGATGCGCGATGGTGATGGTCTTGTCGCCGCTCGGCGCGCGCAGCGTGGCCTGATTGGCGGGATTCGGAGGAGCGGGCGTCGGTGCCTGGGCCAGGAGAAGGAGCGCGGATGCGAACGCGATCGCGAGGAGAGAGAAGGAACGAGTCATAGAGACCGCGGGATTATCGCACGGAGGATTCGCCGCGCCCGGGCGCTCGGCGCTTCCCCTTCCGCGCGGACGTGCGTTTCGATGTGGTCCTCGCCGAGGAGGATCTCGCGCGTGCGGAGGTAGCCGATGTGGGAAAGGACGTCGAGCACGTCCCAGCGGCGCTCCGTGAAACTGAATGGCAGGCGGTGTCGCGGCCGGATGACGATCACGCGCGGATCGGTGACGACGTGGTCGTAATCGCCTTTTCGCTTGAACAAGCCGCCTTCCGACTCCCCCTTTTGCGTAACCACGACTACGGCGTCGCAACCTTCCGCCAGCGCTTTTTCATACGGTGCGTTGTCTGAAACACCGCCGTCGCCATACGTCTCGCCGTTGATCACGGGCCGGTGCGTGTAGAACGGCGGCAGGTAGTTGGTGGCGAGCAGGAGTTGGAGCGGGTCGTCGACGTCACGCGCATCGAAGATGACGTTGGCGCCGTCGCGGAAACGGGTCACGGACACGAACACCGGCAGCGCGTCAGGCTGCTTGAAACGATAGCGTCCGATGAATCGATCGAACGTGCGCTGGTGCAGTTGGCGGAATCGCCACGGCGAGTGATCGACGAGCAGGTTGCGAAGATCGATGTGCGGCATGCGCATGAACGATCGCCAGTAGAAGCGGATGCGCGATTCGCAGCGCGCCGCCACCAGCGCGGCGTTCCAGGCCCCGGCGGAAACGCCGATGGCCAGCGCGGGACGGACACCGAGTTCGGCCAGCGCTTCGATGACGCCGATCTGAAAGGCGCAACGGGAAGAGCCGCCGGAGAAGACGTAGCCAACCCGTTTCGCGTCGCGCAGAAGTGCCAGGGCAGACAACGCGGTTCAGTCTATGCTTTTGTCGTGAACGCAAAGCGCTGCCTATTCATCGTCGCCATTCTCGCCGCTGCCTGCGGCGGACCGTCGGAACCGAAAGGTCCGCACGTGCACAAAGATCCGATCAGCGTGCGCGGCTGGATTGTCGACGTCGAAACAGGTCCGAACACGTCCTACCACACCGTCGAGACGGAGGCGGCCCGCAAGCGCGATCTCTTCCGCGGCACGAATGTGTGGGTCGAGAACGCGCCGTATGTTTCAGGCGGCGTGGCGGAGACGGGATCGTTTCTCCTGCTCGACGTGCCGCCGGGCGATGTGACGATCACCTTCTCCGCGCCGGGCGTGCCGGTGTCGCGGCTGGTGCTGAAACAGATCCCCGGGAACGCCGACGTCTTCATCCCGGCGATGCTGATCAAGCGCGATGCGGTGTCGCTGCTCGATCCGAGGAGCGTGAAGGTGAGACTGGCGGCGCAGGTGGACAAGGCCGTTCCGACCGGCGCGTTCGCGAATGTGGGCGATCAGCGGATCGCGGTGGTGTCGACGCCGATCCGGGAAATGATCGACCGGCTCGATTATCCGAATCCACCGCCGTCCTACGCGCCGCTGGCGACGGTGAAATAGAGAACGGGTTCACGCGGAGGCGCGGGGGCGCGGAGAACGGCCGCGGAGACGGGCGATCAGCGCGTCGAGGGAGAAGAGGCCCGGGCCGAAGGCGAGCACGATCAGCGAGACGAGCAGGTAGAGGAACGGCGCCGCGTTCGTGAACGCGTCCTGGTCCTTGAAGAAGCCTTTCACCGCTTCGAGATCGGCGGTGAGATACGCGACGATGAAGTTGATCACGAGCGGGATGCAGATCAGCCGCGACGCCAGGCCGAGGAGCAGAAGAAGACCGCCGACGCATTCGAGCGACGCCACAAAGTACGCATTCGCGGCCGGCATCGGGATGTGCAGATGCGCCAGGAAATCGGTGAAGCGCTCGATGTTCTCCAGCTTCCCTTTGCCCGTCTGAAACAGGCCCCAACCGAAGATGAGGCGTAGCGCGAGGAGGAGCGGGCTGCGAAGCCGGTCGAAGATGCGCGTCGTGGCGAGGTCGTACCAGCGATCCAGTTTTGCGATCATCGTTTTCCTTTACTCAACCTCGATTGCCGTGAACAACCCCGCGGCGCTCCAGTCGCGAAACCATGTGAAGAGCTCCGATTGTGCGGGAAAACGGCGCAAACGGCGGTGAAAGGTTTCGATGGCACTGCCGATCGTTTCCCTGGCCACAAGCGCTTCGAGGAAGACGAACGCCTCGCGGGTGAGCGGCATCCGGTAGACGCCGTAATCGCGGCGATGCACCGCGAGGTACGTTTTCCGGCGCCGCGGTTTCATCGGACGATCGTCGCGGAATGCCTGGAAGGCGTCGTTCGCGTCGTAGTCGAGCGCCAGCAGGCGCAGCGCCGGAATCGGGATGATGCGCGCGTCCGCGACCTCCTCCGGCGCAATCGACGCAATCGCGTTCGCCGGCAGCGGCTCGGCCTCGGCTTCATCGAACACGTGCGTCATCGCCAGTTCGAGTTTCGCGAGATCACGCAGAAACGTGCGGCGTTGCATTGATGACGACGCGATGTACGCCGGCAGCGAATCGCCCAAGCGGTTGAACGTGTAGCTGCGCGACGGAAACTGCTGCACGTAATCGCGGACGAGATGCTCGAAGTGATGTTCGCCCAGGAACTGCGCGACCGCCGCGTAGTCGACGGTGAGCGCCTCGATCATCCGCAGCATGTACATGCCGTGGTAAATCCCGACGCGCTGAATCGGCTGCAGCGTTTGCGACGGAAGGATGACGTCGTCGACCGCGATGTCCGCTGCGTCCGCCGCCTCGTACACGTCGGACGGATGCGTAACCACCGCCTGCATCCATTCCTGCAGCGGCGCGAGCGCGACGTCAGACTGCGGCATACGGACCCTCGGAGTACGGGCGGGAGTCGGGGGTCGGGGATCGAAGATCGGCAGTTTTTCGGCCCCCGGCGCCCGACTCCCGACTCCCTTCACTTCGAAATGCCGAAGCTTTCCGCGCCTCGGCATGCACCGTCGGAAAGTCAGGGATGTCCGCGTCCCACTCCAGCAGCGTGGAGACGTCGCCGGTGCGCCCGCACGCGCGTCCGTACAACTTCCACACTTCGTCGATCACGAAGTCGTTGTGCGTGTCGATGATGTGTGTTCCGTGATTCTGATGACCGGCCAGATGCACCTGCACGACGCGGTCGGCGGGAATGGCGTCGACGTACACGTTCGGATCGAAGCCGTGGTTGAACGAGCTGACGTAGATGTTGTTGACGTCGAGCAGCAGTCCGCAGTCGCTTTGTTCGGCGAGTGCCGCCAGGAAATCCCACTCCGTCATCGTCGACGTTGCGAACTCGACGTAGGACGACGGGTTCTCAACGACCAGCGGCGTTTCCAGAAAGTCCGATACGACGCGAACGCGCTCCGCCGTGTGGCGCAGCGACTCCGCGTTGTACGGCATCGGAAGCAGGTCGTGAACATTGCGGCCGCTCACGCCCGTCCAGCAGAGGTGATCCGAAATCCAGCGCGCGTTGACGGTGCGCGCCAGCGATTTGAGTTTGCGGAGGTAATCGAAATCGAGCGGATCGGTCCCGCCGATCGAGAGCGAAACGCCGTGCAGCACGATCGGATACTGCTCCGCGACCTTCTCGAGCACGTAGCGCGGACGGCCGCCCGTGTCCATGTAGTTTTCGGAGAGCGCCTCGAACCAATCGACGTCGGGCTGCGAGCCGAGGATGTGGCTGAAATGAACGGTGCGCAGCCCCACGCCGATGCCGAGGTCAGGGAAGTTGAATCGATTCATTGGGTGTCCGTTGGAGTTGGAGGACAGGCGCGCGGGACGCCTGCCCTCCTTGGAGGTGACGAATTACGAAGCCTTCGGCGGAACGGCGCAGGTGCCTTTGCCTTTGCAGTCGTTCTTGCCGCCGGCGCCCTGGCCCTTGCAGGCGTTCTGGCCGGAGCAGGCGTGCCTGTACTCCTTCGACGCGCAGCTGCCCTTGCCTTTGCAGGCGTTCTTGCCGTCGGCGCCTTGGCCCTTACAACCATTCAGGCCTTTACAGGCATGCTTGTCTGCCGCCTTGGCCGTGTCGGCCATCTGGACAGCCTGGTTGAGGCCGGCCGAAGCCGTCTTGGCCTGATCGGCACGAAGACTGGTTCCGGCGCTCAGGCCGGCCACAACACCACCGAGAACGAGATAACGAGCGAGATCACGACTATTCATGCGATTCTTCCTCCTAAATTTTGTTGGACAGCGAAAGACTTACGTTTGGGGGAACCGACTGGATGCGAGACGACCGTGGGCGATGATGACGTGGCACCTGCACTGCAATTATTTGCAGCGATGAAACGCCATCTGAGGTTGTTGATTGCGGCGATTGTAGTCCTGTCCGCCTCTGTGGCAATGGCAGATTTCGGTGACGATTCGCGGACCGTCAATGAGGTCGACCGCAATGCCGTGATTCGTGTTCGCGAGACCATCGAAGTCCGCAGCCTCGACGGATCGCTCACTCCCGCGCAACTCGACGACTTCGCCGACCTCGCCCAGAAAGGCGCCAGCGACATCGCCCGCTTCACCGGCGTCCCTCCTCGCAGGCAGCGCATCGTCATCTATCTGTCGCCGCGCATCGATATCTCGCACACGTACCCGCACTATCCCGGCTCCCCGCACCACGAGGCTCGCGTCTTCATCGACAGTGAGCGCGTCGAACGCCATACCGCTCCCTACCTTCACGAGCTGGTACACGCCGTCGTCGGCGAGGGCGGTGCGATGTGGCTCGAAGAAGGATTCGCCTCGTGGGTGGCGTCATCCGTCGCGACGACTTACGGCGGCTACTACGCGCCCGTCCTGAGCGAAGGCAACGACCGCGTGGACATGCAGGCACGTGCCGCAATCGAGCGCGGGCGTGCCGCCGACAGCGCGGCGTGGTTCGACAGTGATTCGCCCAATCTTTCGCCGCGCGACCGCCGTAGTTTCTACATCCTCTCCCACTCCTTCACGAAGTACCTCGGCACCACGCTCGGCACGAGCCAGCTCGTTCGCATTCATCGCGCTCGCAACGTCCAGGCTCTGAAGCTCATCTCCGGCATCTCTCTCGACGAATGGCGCACGCGCTGGATGTCGAGCCTCGGCGAATCGAGCGGGCGGGTGGCGGCGGGGCGGTGAGACTGAAAAGCAAATGTTGAATGTTCAATGTTGAATGCAGTGGTCGTCCTTCATTCAACATTCAACATTCAACATTCAACATTCAACATTCAACATTCGATCTACAGGACCAAGAGGATCGCCACGCCCATGGAACGCGTTCTTAATCCCTCCTTAACCTGTTCCTGTGTTTCACTTGGCGGGTGACGACCCGCCTCACGACCTGGCTCGCCACGTTCGCCTCGCTGGCGCTGGTCACCGCCGCCGGACGCGCGACCAATCTCAATCCGAGCACGATCGGGTTCGCGTACCTCATCGTCGTCCTGCTCATCTCCGTCCGTGGCGGCCTGCTCATCGGCACTGTGTCGTCGGTTCTCGCCACGCTCTGCTACAACTTTTTCTTCTTTCCGCCGCTGTACACGCTCACAATCGAGCAGCCTGCGAACTGGTTCGCGCTGGTGGCATTTCTCGTCGCGTCGGTAACCGTGAACCGGCTCGTCGTCGCCGCGCGCGTGCAGGCGGAGAAGGCCGAGCAACGCGGACGTGAAATCGAAACGCTCTCCGCCGAACGCGAACGTTTTATGGAAGAGAACGCGCACGTGCAGGCGCTGCGCGAAAGCGAGGCACTCAAGACCTCGCTGCTGCGCGCGATCTCGCATGACCTGGCCACGCCGATCACCGCGGTCACGATCCGGACCGAGTCGATCCGCCGCCGCGCCGGCACCGACAGCGAGTTGCTCGAAGACGTCGCCGCAATCGCCGAGGAGACCGCGAGATTACGGAGGCGCATCGATAATCTCCTGGCCATGGCGCGGCTCGAAGCGGGAAAAGCGAAACCGCATCGCGAGCCCACGCCGCCGGCCGATCTCTTTCGGGCCACGCGCGAGAATCTTCCGATCGTCTTCAGCGCGCGGCCGATCACCGTTCACGTCGATGCCGACTGTCCCGACGCGAACGTCGATCCGTCGCTCGCGCTGGAGATCCTAGTTAATTTGTTGGAGAACGCGCATCGCGTCTCACCGGCCGGCGCGACGATCGAGCTGACGGCTCACCGGCATCCGCTCGATCCCGGCAAGCTGCGCATCGAAATCTTCGATCGCGGCCCCGGCCTGCCGCCCGGCGTCGTGGATGCGGATGGCAACGTCGCCGCCGAGACCGGCGACGTCGCGCAACGCGGCCTCGGCCTGGAAATCGCGCGCAGCCTCGCCGCCGCGAACGGCGGCAGCATCGCTCTCGCGCCGCGCCCCGGCGGCGGCACGATCGCGCGCATCGATCTGCCGGTCGCAGTTCTGCAGGACGCTGAGCCATGACCATCTCGAATGTGATTCTCATCGTCGACGACGATCCCGCCATCCGCGATTCGCTGTCGAAGGAGTTGCGCGCTGCCGGCTACAGCACGACCACTGCTGCGGACGGCAGCGAGGGAATGGCCGCGTTCCAATCGCGGGTCCCCGATCTCGTGCTCACCGATCTGGCCATGCCGCGCTCCGACGGTTTCGAGCTCATCGCCGCGATTCGCGCGTCATCGCGCGTCCCGATCGTCGTTCTCTCCGTCCGCGGCGCCGATCCGGACAAAGTCCGCGCACTCGACCTCGGCGCGGACGATTTCGTGACCAAGCCCTTCTCGATGACCGAGCTGCTGGCGCGGGTTCGCGCCCAACTTCGCCGCACGGCGCCGGCATCGACCGCGCTGGCGTTTCAGGATTTGACGATCGAGCTCGATCGCCGCCGCGTCGTCCAGGGCGGGCGTGAAGTCCGCCTCACTCCCACCGAGTTTTCGCTGCTCGAAGTCCTCGCCGCGAATGCCGGCAAACCGATGTTCATCGAACAGATCATCGCCCGCGTCTGGCGCTCCGCTCCGAGCACCAGCGCCGACACCGTCCGCGTCCACATGAGCTCTCTCCGCAAGAAGATCGAGCCGAATCCGTCCGAGCCGCAGTACATCGTGACGGAGCCATGGGTCGGCTACCGATTCATCGCCGAACCGGTGTAGTTTTCGCCGCGATGATTATCGCCGCACTGCTGCTCTTCGCCACGCTCCAATCGCAGATCGCAACGATCGCCGCGCAGACCGACGCGACCGTCGGCGTCACGGCGATCGATCTCGAATCCGGCCGCCGCGTCAGTCTTCACGGCGACGACCACTTCCCGATGGCCAGCGTCTTCAAGTTCCCGGTCGCGCTGGTCGTCCTGCAGCGCGTCGACGCCGGTGAGTTCAAACTCGACGATGCGATCACGATCCAGCCATCGCAGTTCTCGCGCGGCCACAGTCCACTCCGCGATTCCGCAAACGGCAAGCCGGTCACCACGACCGTTCGCCATCTCGTCGAACTGATGGTCGTCGAAAGCGACAACACCGCCGTCGACTACTTCATCCGCCACCTCGGCGGCTCCGCCATCACCGCCCGAATCCACGCCATCGGCGGTGCCGGCGTCCGCATCGATCGTCCCGAAAACGACATCGCCGAAGCGATTCAAACGAATGGCATCGCCGCTTATGTCCGCGATCCGCGCGATACCGCCACACCCGACGGCATGGCCTCGCTCCTGGCCGCATTCGCAAATCGAAAGGACGGCCTCAAACCGTCAAGCCACGACTTCCTCCTCGGCTTCATGACCAACTCTCACAATCCGGTCCGATTAGCCTCAGCGCTTCCGCCGAGCACCGTCGTCACGCATAAAACCGGCACGATGCCCGGCGTCTTCAACGACGCCGGCATCATCACCTCGGCCGACGGCAAGCACCACATCGCCATCGCCGTCTTCACGAAAAAGCCCGCCATGCAAAATGACGATGTCGCGCTGCGCGTGGTGGGCCAGATCGCCCGCGCGGTTTACGACGCGTTCGCGCGTTGACTCAGGCTGCGGACCGCGAAGTGAAGATGTAGCCGTACTTCGCGGGCAACCCAAACCGGCTCGGATGATTCACTTCAATCTCGCCGTGCTCGACGTCAAATTTTGCGTTGAGCGTCAATACGGGATCTTCATCGGCAGGAAGAATGACCATCCGGGCGAGCAGCACCATCTCTTCCGGCGTGAGATGGCGTTTGATGACATCCGCGACATACTTCAAGGTCTCGCTATCGAACTTGGCCCACGGAGCGGAAATTACGAGATCCCAGCGGTTGATGTCCTCACGTTCGAAAAGAGCGAAAAGGTTCAACGGCCCTCTCTCTTTCGCGAGATCCGCCTCGACCTTGAGCACCTTCTCGGGCAATTTGTTCATATCACCTCCACGAGCAGTCTTACGGACGCCACCATCACCTCGACCTGGTCTCGCGCGAAGTGGCCTACTGCTTTATAGCGAGCTTCCGGATCCCAGGTCACGATGGCAGACCACTCATTAAACTGTTCTTCCTTAATTCGCTGCTCCTCGCCGGAGAGTATAAGCAGCACGTCGAGCCTGTGCGTTTTGAAACTCGAGAATCCTTCAAATTCGCTGCGTGTCTGCGGAAAGCCATCCCAATTCAATGTCATGCAGATACGCGCTTTGAGTGCCAACTCGACCGCATAGCCACAAAGGTAAGCGGCACTATCGAGCCTGTCGTTCGCAAGCAGCACGATGGCATCCTGAAGCCGTGCCGCCGAGATCGCGCGAAGCTGATTGATCGATATCATTGCTTACCTCACGCGCTCGCGCGCAACCTTCGAATCTCCGCTACCAGCTGATCCCGCGCGCTCTTCCCCTTTTGTACGCAGGCGGCGACTTTGGATTGCAGTTCCTTGCGGTCGTCGGCGGAGATTTCTTTCGACGTCAGGACCAGGATCGGGATGCGGGCGGTGGAGGGGTTGTCTTTGAGCAGGCCGGCCACTTCGAAGCCGCTCATGCCGGGCATCATCAGGTCGAGGATGATCACGTCGGGCGCGTTCTCTTTGGCGGCGGCGAAGCCGGTCTCGCCGTTGAAGGCGCTTTCGATCGTGTAGCCGAGGCGGGTCAGCTCTTCGTCGAGGAGCTCGTGGAGAGAGGTGTCATCGTCGATCAGGAGCAGGCGCGTTTTTGATTGATCGGACGTCGTCAACTGGCGGACGCGGCTGAGCAGGCGATCGCGATCGACCGGCTTCACGAAGTAGTCGTCGGCGCCGAGGGCCACGCCGAGGTCGCGTTCATCGACGCGGGAGATGATCACCACGGGGATATCGCGCGTGTCCGCGTCGCTCTTGAGCGTTTTGAGCACTTCCCATCCGTCGATCCCGGGCAGAACGAGATCGAGCGTGACTGCGATCGGGCGGGCTTCGCGCGCGAGGCGGATGGCTTCGTCGCCGTGGCGTGCGCGGACAGAGAGATAGCCGGCGGAGTTGAGAGCGGTCGCGATCAGGTCGTAGGCGTGGGCGTCATCCTCGACGACAAGCACGCGTTCGGCGCGCTGCTCCGAGGGGACGAGCTCCGGGATGCGGCTCACCACCGCGGCGCGCGAATGGATGGGGAGCGTGAAGGAGAACGTGCTGCCTTTTCCGCGGTCGCTTTCGACGCGCACCCAGCCGCCCTGGAGCTGAACGAACTTTCTCACGAGCGCGAGGCCGAGGCCGGTACCGCCGAATTCGCGGCGCGCGCTGCCGTCGATCTGGCGGAACTCCTCGAAGATCACGTCGTGATTTTTCGGATCGATGCCGATGCCTTCGTCGCGCACGGAGATGGTGATCGTGTCACCGACGTGCATCGCGCGAATCGTGATCGGCGACCCCGCGGGCGAGAACTTCATCGCGTTCGACAACAGGTTGAAGAGGATCTGCTTGAACTTGGCGAGGTCGGTCTCGATCGGCGGCAGCGCCGCGCCGGCTTCGATAACGAAGGTGGGCATTTTCGTTTTCGCCATGCCGCGCATGACCGTGCAGACGCTCTCGATGACCGGCCGCAGCTCGAACTGCTCGGCGAAGACCTCCATCTTGCCGGCTTCGATTTTGGAGAGGTCGAGGATGTCGTTGATGATGCCGAGGAGGTGCTGGGCGGACGTGAGGATGTGGCGGAGGAAGCTGACGTGTTTGGGGTCGATCGTGTCATTGAGCCGTTCGATCAGGATTTCCGAAAAACCGATGATCGAATTCATCGGCGTTCGCAGTTCGTGGCTCATGTTCGCGAGGAACTGGCTCTTCAGCCGGTCGGCCTCCTGAATCCGGCGGCTGGCGTCCTCCAGCTCATTGCCGCGCTGCTGCAACTCCGCGGTGAGCCGCGTCAGTTCGGCCAGCTCGCGGGCCTGTTCACTTTCAAGCTCGCGGATCAGCAAGTGCTTCTGCTGCAAATTGGCGATTCCGGCGAGGAAGAAGAATGACGCGCCGAACAGGAACAGCATCCGCGTCGAGGCGAGGAGCATGACGCTGTTGACGAACGATGCCTGCCCCATCGCCATCAGCACGCCGATGTAGGCGACGGCGTTGGCAACACTGACGACGTACGAGGCACGCTTGCCGACGGCAAAGGCAGTCGCCGCCGCGGTGCAGAGGTACCAGATGAACCAGGGACTGGCACTTCCGCCCGTTGCGAAAACGCCGGCGGTGACCAGGAGGATGTCGCTGCCGATCCAGATCGGATTGAGGATGCGGCGATCGACCCCGCTGCGGAAGAGCGCGTACAGCGCCACCGCACACGCGATCGAGATGAGACCGATGGCGATCGCTGCGGGGATGTTGAGCGCGAACACGCCGAGCGCGTGGCCGGCCAGCGCGGTCAGGAACGCGGCGGTGTAGACGAGCGCATGGCTCTTCTGCACTGCGAGATCGAAGCGCAGCACGCTCTCGCGATCGGATGGCATAGGGATGGAGAGAAGTGTACGCCGAACCTGGGAGCGCGGGCGTCTCGCCCGCGGTTCCTTGAGATATCGCGCGATCGCAACAGCGGGCGGGACGCCCGCGCTCCCAGGCTACCGATCCTGTGTGAAGACAGGCGTCTTCGGCAGCGACTGGCCTAACGTGATGCCGTCGAGCGTTACGCCGAGGAAGGTGATGCACATCTCGTCGGTGGTCTGCTCGCCCCACGACACCGCCTTCGGAGGGTGATTGGGATTGCGCAAGTTGCCTTCCGAATTGTCGTACGTCGCTTCGAGCGACAACTTGGTGTGATACGGAATCGGCACCGGCTCGCTGAAGCGGTACTGCCCCTGCCAGTTGAAGTCCCAATCGTCAACGTTGATCAGGCACTTCTTCTCGCCGTTGACCAACGTCGCGTTCACATTCATCTTCCGTCCGAGGAGGTGCATGTGCGGCGCGATGAGGTACAGATGCGCGGGCCAGCCGACCGTATACGTCGCGGGCACCTTGTAGCTCGGGTCGTTCGGCGGAATGATGAAGTCCTGGTTGATTAGAGGCAGGATGTAGATGAGCTGCTTCGGCTTCTTCTTCGCGTAGTAGATGCCGATCTGCGTTTGATCGGGGATGGTCTTGATGCCGTGCGGGTGGTAATGGACCTGCAACACGACGCGGGACTGCGCCGGCAGCGAAAGGGCCACATCTTCAGGCAGCACGACCGGACGCGCGCCCGGAGCCCACCCGCCGAGGGTGGTCGCGCCGAGGCTCGAGGCCGAGATCGTGAAGCCTGGGCCGCCGAACGACGTGTAGCCGGGGCCGGGATCGGCCTCGTCCAGTTTCTGCGAATCGCCGGTCGTGTCGATGTACGCGATGACGTGATGCACGGTCTCGCGGTCGCCGGGCTTGATGTCGATCGCCGAAACGTACATATCGGCGGGAAGGTTCGTCGGTATGGGGAAGCAGCGGTACATGTCGCCCGTGACCGGCGGCTTGTACGCCTCGGCATACGACAGGACGAGATCCGGCTGGCCGAGCGCCCAGCCGCCGTCGAAGTTCAGCGGCGTTGGCAGATCGGCGACGTTCCCCTGCGGCGCGCCGTTGTCCACCCACTTGGCGATCGTGTCGATCTCGTCCTGCGTCAGGACGCGAGCATCGGCGAAATCGCCGCACGCGGGCGTGGCCTTCCACGGCGGCATGAGGCGTTGCTGCGTTTCGTACTTGATGGCGTCGGTGTGCGGCGCCGCGTCGGCGTACGTCATCAGCGAGAACGGCGCAATGTCGCCGGGGTGATGGCAGGTCTGGCAGCGGTTCTGAAAAATGCGGACGACTTCCTTGCTGAAGGTCGGTCCGCCAGGCACCTGCGGCGGGGGCGGGTGCAGCACGGCTCGCTGCCGCGCGGCTACGAGCGCGAAGACGAAGGCAGACGCGAGGACGATGCGGCGCATGTGATGAGACGGAACATCATACGCCGGGGACGATTCCCGTACCCGGGCGGTGTTTACTGCACGATGCGCGGCTCGGACGTGATTCTGTCCCGCGTCTTGAGGACGCCGCCGTCGAACGCGATGGTTCCGTCGACGATCGTCAGAACGCTTTTCGTATCCGGAAGCTCGTCGGCGGAAACTTTGAAGATGTCCTGCGACAACACCGCGAGGTCGGCCAGTTTCCCGGCGGCGATCGTCCCCTTCTCGTTTTCGGCGAACTCCGCAAACGCGCTGCCGCGCGTGTACGCATCGACCGCTTCTTCGCGCGTGATCCCCTCGGCGGCATTGCCCGGCATCGTGGTGATGAGCTGGATGTTCAGCCCCGGATTCATCGGGCCGTCGGAACCGATCGCGATCGGCACGCCGCCTTTCACCAGCGACTTGACCGGCATGTACGGACCCTTCGGAAACAGCGGCTTGGCAACGACGTGCGTCGGGTTCAGGACCACGACGACGCCGAATTCTTTGGCGAGCGCGATGAGGTCGGGATGCAATCCGTCTCCATGTTCGATGCGCACGCGCTTCTTGCGCCACTCCTCGGCGGGACCAACGGCTCGCATGGCGTCGAAGACCGCGGCGGCAGTGCGGTCGCCGGCAACGTGGAGCAGGGTCTGTTCTTTCGAGTCGAACGCTTCCTTCATGATCACCTTGAGCTCGTCCGGCGCGAAGTTGAGTTTTCCCGTCTTGTCCGTGGTGCCGGGATACGGCTGGCGAACGGCCGCGCCCTGCTCGACCGGCGTACCGTCGAGGATCCATTTTGTCCCGCTGATGATCGACAGCGGCCGTTCGCGCGAGGACACCGGCAGCGTGGCCCCTTCGCTCGCGTCGCGCGAGGCGGTCTCGCTCATCGGCATGCGGATCATGCGGATTCGAATCGCCGCCGGCGCGTGGCGTTCGACTTTCTCGTAGCGCGTCAGCGGCAGCATGGACATGTTCTGGATCGATGTGATGCCGAATCCGAGAGCCTGGTCCGAATAGGCCTTGAGTTGATCGGCGGCATCGGCGTCGGACACGCTGTCAGCCAGTCTCCGTTCCGCGTTCCAATCGGCGTACTCGAACATTTTCCCGGTCAGATGGCCGCTCGAGTCGCGCTCAAAAGAGCCGCCGGCTGGATCGACAGCGTTGTCGCGGATGTGCAGCGCATTCATCGCCTCGCTGCTCAAGATGATTCCGTGGCTGGTCCAGACGCTGAGGACGACCTTGCGATGCGGGGCAACTTTGTCGAGCGCCTGCGCCGTCACGGCAGGATCGTTCATCAGCCTGGGCGAGACGGTTCCGTAGATCCAGACATCGCCCGGCGTTTCGTCCACAGCGCCGGCCAGCGCGGCGCTGACGAGCGGCCAGCCAGCATCTTCATCCGGCGACAAGCCGAAGCCTTCGGGCCGCGGTCCCTGATGTGTGTGTGCGTCGTTGAAGCCGGGAACGACAACGCGGCCGCCGGCATCGATGCGCTTCGTTTTGTCGCCGGCCATCGCGGTGACATCGGCGTTCGTCCCCACCGCGACGATCTTGTTTCCCTGAATGGCCACGGCCTCGGCGAACCGATGGGCGGGATCAGCCGTGAAGACTTTGGCGTGATGAATGATCAGGTCGGGCGCACTCTGGGCGAACACGACGACAGGAAGCAATGCGACGATCGCAACGAGCAGCGCACGTTTCATGATGGGCCTCCGGGCCGGCACGGCCGGCGGCGTTTGGTTGCCCAAGGCTCTGCCACCAGCGTCTCTTCAAATTTCAGGGTTAAATATTTTCTACGATCGCGCGTCCGAATTCGCTCGTGGAGACTTTCGTCGCCCCTTCCATCTGCCGCTCGAGGTCGTACGTGACCTTGTTCTGCGCGATCGTCTTCGCGATCGCGCGCTCGATGGCGTCAGCCGCGTCCCACCACTTCAGATGGCGCAGCATCATCACGCCCGACAGGATCAACGATCCGGGATTGATCATGTCCTTACCGGCGTATTTCGGCGCGGTGCCGTGCGTCGCTTCGAAGATGGCCACTTCGTCCGATTCGTTCGAGCCCGGCGCCATGCCGAGGCCGCCGACCTGGGCGGCGAGGGCATCGGAGAGATAGTCGCCGTTGAGGTTCGTCGTGGCGATGACCGAGTACTCACTCGGGCGCAGCAGCACCTGCTGGAACATCGAGTCGGCGATGCGATCCTTGATGATGATCCGGCCGCCCGCTCCATCGTTCCCAACCTCGGACTCCGGAATGGTGACGTCGCCGAACTCCTCACGCGCCAGCTCGTAGCCCCAATCTTTGAAGCCGCCCTCGGTGAACTTCATGATGTTGCCTTTGTGCACGAGCGTGACGGAATCGCGCTTCGCGGCGATGGCGTACTCGATCGCTTTACGCACCAGCCGCTTCGATCCGAACATGGAGACCGGCTTGATACCGATGGCCGAGCCTTCGCGAATCTTGCTGCCGCCGCGCCGCTCGATCGAATTCAGGAATCCGATGATGTTCCGTGCTCCCTCGGACTCCGCAGGCCATTCGATGCCGGCGTAAACATCCTCGGTGTTCTCGCGGAAGATGACCATGTCCACTTTTCCCGGCTCTTTCACCGGCGAAGGGACGCCCTCGAAATAGCGGACCGGCCGCACGCACGCGTACAGATCGAGCACTTGCCGAAGCGTGACGTTCAGCGAGCGAATCCCGCCGCCGACCGGCGTCGACAGCGGACCTTTGATCGAAACGCGATAGTCGCGGATGGCGTCGAGCGTCGCCTGCGGCAGGTACTCGCCGGTCGCGGCAAAGGCCTTGTCGCCGGCCAGCACTTCGAACCAGTGAAACTTCTTCTTGCCGCCGTAGACCTTGGCCACCGCGCCGTCGAGGACGAACTGGGTGGCGTGCCAGATGTCGGGGCCGGTGCCGTCACCTTCGATGAAGGGAACGATGGGATCGTCGGGGACGACGAGCTTGCCGTCGCGAAAGTCGATGCGCGTGCCTGATTGCGGCTGTGTCATAGGGCGCGGAGTGTATCGAATTTATCCCGAGGAGCGCAGTGAGGTGCGACGGTCATGCTGACAAGAGCGACCGGAGCAGCGTCAGGTTCCTCCGATCCGATTCATGCTCGACCGGCTTCGGCGTCTCCAGCAGTTTCGGGATGCCGCGGAAACGCGCATCGTTCAAGAGAAAGCGGAACGCTTCGACGCCAATCTCGCCGTCGCCGATGTGCTGATGGCGATCGACGCGCGAGCCCAGCGGTTTCTTCGAATCGTTGAGATGGAACGCGCCGACGTTTTCGATGCCGACGTGCGTTGCGAGCGCGTCCATCGTCCGCTCGTAGTCGTCGCGGTTGCGAAGCTCGTATCCCGAGGCGAAGACGTGGCACGTATCGAAACAGACGCCGACGCGCTGTTTGTCGTCGACGAGCGCAAGGATGCGTCCGAGCTCTTCGAACGTGCAGCCGAGGCACGAGCCTTGTCCTGCTGCCGTCTCGAGCAACGTGACCACCTTGTGATTCGGAATCGCCGCGTGGATCTGGTCGAGCGACCGCGCGATCTGCTCGATGCCGGCATCGACGCCAGCACCCATGTGCGCGCCGGGATGCAGCACAACCGCGTGGATACCGAGCCGCTCGGCGCGATCGAGCTCGTCGATCATGGCGTCGATCGACTTGCGATGAAAGTCGGGATTGGTCGTGGCGAGATTGATCAAGTAAGACGCGTGCGTCAGCACCGGCCTCACCGTGCGCTTGCTCGAGAAAACGGCGATGTCTTCGTCCGTCATCGCCTTCCCCTTCCACTGATTTCCGTTCTTCGCGAAGAGCGCGATCGCGGAGGCGTTGATCTCCGTGGCACGGTCGAAGACGGTGTGCAGTCCGCCGCGAGTCGAAATGTGCGCGCCGAGGAGATCGCCGTGAGTGTCAGGGAACGTGAAGCGGGGCATGGAGGAGCACCGCAGAACGAATTGCTCGCCGGGTGTCATTCCTCGGCCGTAGCGCCGAAGGCTCGTCGGCTGGATCGCCAGCGGCTCGCTGGCGCGTCGCGTATTGCCGCCGAGCCGGCGGCGGTACAGCCGGCGGGCCGCCGGCGCTACTTGCTCACTTCGGGATCGGAATGCTCCCAAGGAGGTACTTCAAATCATCATCCCGCCAGCGAATGCCGCCGCCGAGGGTGAACGCGGTGTGGTTCAGGACATTGTCGACGCCACTGCGAACGAAGATCGTCGGCGTCGTCGGCTTTTCCGTGCGGAAGATGTACTCGCCGTACAAGCGAAGATGCGGGTTGCTATCGCCGGTGCGGTGTCCGAAGTCGAACGCTTCGCCGGTGACGCGAATGCGGCTGTTGTAGAAGTAGTCGACGCCCGCGCCTCCTGTTGAATCGATCATGCCGAGGCGGACGGCGAATGGCTTCAGGTTCCATCCCACCTGCGCCGACGTCAGGAACGCGTGCTCGAACTTCGTCTGGTGCGTGATCGTCGTCTGCGATTGACCTGTTGCGGGATTCGTCACTGTCTCTTCGATGGTCTTGTCGTTGCGTTTGCCAAACGGTGTATCTGCCAGTTCGACGTTGTAGAAACGATTGCGATCCGGATTCGGCGTCAATCGCAGCCAGACCGCGGACCGCGAACTGCCGCCGACTTTCTCCGCACCATTCTGCGTCTCCGGCAGTCCCGCGTAGTAATCGCCGTTGAGTCCGAGGTCCAGCTGCATCTTGCCGGCGCGTCCGAGCGTGTTGCGCAACTCGTTCACGCCGCTTTCGACGGAGCCCAACGCCGCGGTCAAACGATCGTGCGCTTCGTTGCTGTAGAGCAGCTTGCCGACCGTCCCTTCGCCGCTGCGGACCTGACCCGTGACGGCGTTGAGATTGTCGGACGTCGTTTTCAGATCGGCGGAGAGCGTTTTCAGGTTCTCGACGATCTGGCGGACGTCCTGACGGTTCTCGCCGACCGTGCCCGACATTTGCGTGGCCATGTGATCGAGCGATGCTGCCAGCTTCGGAATCTCCACCCGCAGCGACTCGCTGACGACACGCGCGTTCGCCATCGTAGCGTCGACGTTCGTGCGATTCGCGGCGATCAGATCGCGCATTTGCTCGGTGATCGTGCGGACGTTCTCGACGATATCGACCAGCCGCTGCTCGCCGGTTGGTCCCGACATCACGCCGCGCAGCGAGGCCGTGATCGCCTTCACGTCATTCGCAATCGCGGCCACCTGGTTCGTGATGTCGTCCATCGACGCCGGCTGCGTGCCGCGCAAGACGACGCTCTGTTCCTGCGGAATCGCCGGCGTATTCGCCGGACCGGGATCGAGCTCGATGTACTTCTCGCCGAGGAGCCCGAGGTTGGCGACGTGCGCGCTGGCACCGGGATGCAGCACTACGTCCGGATCGATATCCAGCGTCACCTCGGCTTTGCCATCCGGACGCAGCTTGATATCCGACACTTTCCCCGCGCGAACGCCCGCCACACGCACCGCCGACTTGTTGTCGAGTCCCGCCACGGAGTCGAAGACCGCGGTGATTTTGCGCGCGCCCGTCCCGTGACCGATCTGCACGTCTTCGATCTTCAGGATGAAGTACCCGAGGATCGCCAGGATGATCAGCATGAAAATGCCGACTTTTGCCGCGGATGACATGGTTGAACCTCAATCGTGAGTCGGGCGTCGGGGGCCGGGAGTCGGCGAATTCGTGAGGTTGCCAGGCTCCGACACCCGACGCCCGACACCCGACACCCTCAAGACATCGATACCTGCCCGTCTCAGCATCTGGAAAAGCAAAGCAAGTGGTAATCCAACTACGTTCGTGTAGCTGCCGTGGATGGAGTCGATGAACATCGCTCCGATGCCCTGCACGGCGTAAGCGCCCGCTTTGTCGCGCGGCTCGCCGGTCGAGACATACCACGCGATGTCGTGCTCGTCGAGCGGCAGCATTCTCACCTCGGACTCGGCCACGCGCGTGTCTCGCCACCCGCGGGCGGCGTTCTGCAGCGTGACGCCGGAGTAGACGATGTGAGTCTTGCCGGCGATCGTCGCGAGCATCCGCCGGGCGTCGGCGTCGTCAGCCGGTTTCTCCAACAGTTCGTCGCCGAGGAGGACGGTCGTGTCGGCAGCAATGATCCAGGCATCGTCATGTTTCGCCGCGACTGCCGCGGCTTTGTCGCGTGACAAACGCGCCACGTACTCCTCGGGCGATTCGCCCGGCTGATGCACCTCGGGGACGTCGCTCGGCATGACGTCGAACGCAAGGCCGATCGACGCCAGCAACTCCCGCCGCCGCGGCGACTGCGACGCCAGGATGAACCTCATCGCGCCATCACCAGGCCGATGTTCAACACGACGATGAACCGCGCCTCGGTGACGATGCGGTAGATGATGCGAATCCCTTCGCTGCGATAACTCCAATAGCCGCGCAACGGCTCGAATAACGGCGCTCCGATGATGGGATCCTCGTCGATCGTCTCGAGCGCTTTGGCTGCGGCGGCGCGCTGTTCATCGTTCAGGCTGCGCCAATCTTTCTCGACGCGTTCGGCGAAGCGCAGGCGGTCGTTCCACATGGGGTGGGAGTGTATCAATGGGGAAGGGGACGGTTTCACGCGGAGCACGCGGGGAGGCGGAGAAAACCGGGCCGTTCTCCGCTCCTCTGCGTGCTCCGCGTGAACCGTCCCCTTTCAAGCGCCGAGCAGATCTTCAATCGCGAGCATCGCGCCCCTCTCCACTTCCGCCTCGGCCTCGTCGATCGCTGCGCGTAGCGGCGCGTCGTCGGCGATGTCGATCGTCTCGCGCAGCGCGAGGTATTCATCGTGCGAGATGAGGATGGCCACGGGGCGATCGTTGCGGAGAAACGTCGTGCGAGTCCCGGTCAGCTCGCATTCGCCGACCAGCGCGCGGACGTCCTCAGGCGCGTCGAGGATGTCGAAGCGTTTGTCCATGCGGTTGCGGTTGATCTTCGCCGATCAGGGCCTCGAGGTGCGCGCGAAACTCATCGCCGAGCGCGGGATGGCGCAGCGCGTAGTCAACGGTCGCTTTCAGATAGCCGAGCTTTTCGCCGGCGTCGTAGCGCTTTCCTTCGAAGACGTAGCCGTAAAACTCGCCGGTGCGTACCAGCTCGCGCAGCGCGTCGGTGAGCTGGATCTCTCCGCCGGCGCCGCGTTCGGTTTTTTCCAGCACCGGGAAGATGTCCGGCGGCAGGATGTAGCGGCCGATGATCGCGTAGCGCGACGGTGGCTTCACCTTCGGCTTCTCGACCATGTCCGTGATGTGGAAGCGCCGGCCGCCGAGCATGTTGCCGGCCACGATTCCGTAGCGCGAGGTCTCCTCGGCGGTCACTTCCATGAGCGCCACCACGGGCCGGCCGGTCTCTTCGAACACGTGCCGCATCTGCAGCAGGCACGGCTCGTCGGCGAGGATCACGTCATCGGGCAGCACGACCGCGAACGGCTCGCGCCCGACGGCATCCTTCGCCTGCAAAACGGCGTGCCCGAGGCCGAGCGCTTCTTTCTGGCGGACGGAGATGATGTCGGCCATGCGGCTGACGGTCTCGACTTCGTCCAGCAGATCATTCTTCTTCCGCTCCTGAAGCGACCGCTCCAGCTCCGCGGTGCGGTCGAAGTGATCGAGGATTGCGTCCTTCCCCTTCGACATGACCACAATGAGCTTGTCCATCCCCGACCCCAGCGCCTCTTCGATTCCGTACTGGAGGATCGGCTTGTCGACGAGCGGCAGCATCTCCTTCGGAATGACTTTCGTCGCCGGAAAAAACCGCGTGCCGAAACCGGCACAGGGGAAGACGCAGGTGCGGAGGGTGGTCATGTCGCGCGAAGGATAAGACCTTTTCACCACAGAGGCACAGAGATCACACAGACCTCTGCGTCCTCTGTGTCTCTGTGGTTCAGCAGGCTCCGGCAGCGATATTGCTTTCGTCGTGATAAAACTCTTCGTTACCGGGCGGGCATGCGTAAACTCCTCATCGTTCTCACGTTTCTCTTCACGGCACTTCCTCTTTGTGCGCAATGGCGGCGCGCCAATCTTTATGGCGCTGACGTCCGCGCGCTGATCATCGATCCCTCACACCCCGACACTCTCTACCTCGGCACGAGCGGCGGCGAGGTCTATGTCTCCACCGACGGCGCGAAGTCGTGGCAGAACCCGCGCGGCGGCATCCCGTTTCCGGGCTACGTCGTCGACAACCTCGTGCTCGACCGCAAGGGACGGCTCTGGGCGGCGTGCTGGGGCGCGTGGGGCGGCGGCGTCGTGGCGGTTTCGGAGGACGGCGGGAAGAACTGGACGCGCCGCGATGCAGGGCTCGAAGATTTCTCCGTCCGCGCGATCGCCATCGATCCGCATGACGCCGACTTTGTCCTCATCGGCGGACTGACCGGCGTCTATCGCTCCACCAACGGCGGCGAATCGTGGGAACAGATCTCCGATCAGATCAACGTCGAGTCGCTCGCGCTCGACCCGCGCACGCACGACCGCATTTACGTCGGCACGTGGCGGCAGGGAACGCGTTCCGACGACGGCGGCAAAACGTGGAAGCTGATCAACAACGGCATGGTGCTCGATACCGACATGTTCTCGATCACCATCGACCGCTACAACCCGGACAAAGTTTGGGTTTCGACGTGCGGCTGGGTCTACAACACGCCGAACCGCGGCGAGAACTGGACGCGCTACCGCGACGGATTCAACAACCGGCGCATCCATGACATCGAGCTCGATCCCTGCGATCCCGATTCGATCTTCGCCGGCTCCGTGGCCGGCCTGTATCGCAGTCACGACGGCGGCAAGAGCTGGTACACGATCAGCGACGAGTCGCTCGTTGTGAACACGATCGCGCTTCATCCGCAGCGGCCTGGCCGCGTGATCCTCGGCGTCGAAGGCGATGGCGTCTACATCTCCAACGACAACGCGAAAACGTTCACGCGCACGTGCGACGGCCTTCGCAATCTGACCATTACTTCGATCGCCGCGGATGCCGCACAGCCGAAGAATGTCTACGCGGCGGTGGCATTCGGCGGATCGTCGAGCGGTATCTATCGCTCGAGCGATGCCGGCGCGACCTGGAAGAAGCTGCCGACAAACGACCTGCCGCAGATCCTGTCGCTAGTCATCACCGAGGATGCCGAGGTGAAGTTCGTGGCGGGAACGGAGAAGGGATTCTTCTGGAGCGCCGATGGCGAGGTTTGGTCGCAGGCGCCGCCGGCGAGCTATCCGATTCGCGTCGACAAGGTGCTTCGCTTCAACAAAGTCCGTTACTTCGCCGCGACCGCGGAAGGCGTCTTCACCAGCCGCGACGCCGGCAAGAGTTGGTATCGCCTCGCCGGCGCCGAAAACCGCGCCGTCGATATCGCGATCGGCAACCTCGGAAACAAGCGTGCGCTGTTCGCGCTGACGAATGCCGGTCTTCGCGCCTTCGACGGCATGGAGTGGATGCCTCTCGCCGGCGCGCCGTCGACCGGCCGCACGCTGGCCGTCCGCGGCTCCGGCGACGATCAACTCGTCTTCATCGCCGGCTCGCAAGGCGTGAAGGCCGGACACGTTGACGCCGACGGAAAGTGGACCGAGATGGAAGCGCCCGACGCGCAATTCGCATCGGTCTTCGGCGGCTCGCGCAGCACCGACAACTTCGTCTTCCTCACCTCGCGCCAGCAACACGAGATGCTGGTGGCCGAACCAAAAAACTCCGACTGGCGCTCGTTCCCGCTCCCTTCGTGGACCGCCGAGGTGACCTCGGTCGCCCTCGACCCCTTCGACCCCGCCCGCCTCTACGTCGGCACCCTCGGCGAAGGCATCTTCATCTACGAGGGTAGGTCCGCAAAGTACGAAGCGAAGAAGAAGGTCGCGGAAACCGCCGTGGTGACGGGCACGAACTAGTCTTTCTCCGCCCCTCCGCGTCTCCGCGTGAACCCGTCCCCGTAGCTCACTTAACCGCAGGATCGTAGTACCGCACCACCACCATCCCGACCCCCTTCTGCGCCTGCTCCGATTTCGGATCGGCGGAGAGGATAGCCATCACGTTCGGCAGCTTGTGATCGTAGATGAGGATCTTCTTCGTCCCCTGACGCGGCTTGCCGAGCGATTGACGGAGGAACGCACGCTCCTCCTCGAATGCCTTCGGCGCATCCTGAAGGATCGTGAAGAGCTCGAAGCGGATCGACGTCAAACGTTCGCCGGCGAACTGCAGCGTGAGCGATTTGTCGTCCGCATAGTCGACGACGAGCTGGCCGGCCGCATCGCCTTTCTTCGGATGCCATCCGTTCGACTCCAGCGCCCTCACCGCCGCGGCGCGAGGCATCCCGATCGTCAGATGGAACGACTCCGGCCGCATCCAGGAAGTCTTGCTGTTCGACGGAAACGCGGTCGCAAACAAGAGCGCTAGGACAGCGATCATGCCGCTCCCTGCGTCGTAGCCTCGGCTTTCAACTGCGGATCCCATCCGACGACGGCATTGCCGGTTCCGATCACCGTCCAGTAGCCGTAGACCTCGGCGGGATACGACGGAAAATCGAGTGCGGACAGCATCCACGCCAGCGAGCCGGCCTTCACTTCGCTCACAGCCATGTCCATGAACTCCGGCAGCACCGCGATAAGCTCACGGGTCCGGCCTTTGCGCATGAGGTCGAGCACTTTCATGTCCCACAGATAGCCACTGTGCTCGTAGACATGCTCGCGCGACATATCCTCGGGGATATCCGGCTCCGTCGTGAAATGACGATGCGAGAGCGTGTTCGAGGCCAGCAGCACCGCGCGCCGTCCGCTCTTTTCAATCGCGCGCTTCGTGGCCTGACCGAGCCGCAGCATCTGCTGCTGGCCCATCTCGTTCGAGAAGTAGTACGGCGAGTTGTTCGATGAAATGCCGACGATGGGAATGTCCCACTCCGGATTCATCATGTGGCAGGAGACGATGGTGCCGTAGTCGACGCGGAAGTTCGGATTGCGCATCATCTTCGTGATCAACCCGTCGCGCGCGCCCTCCTCGGCGATCAACTCGGCCAGCTCGACGTCGACTTTGATGTCGTAGTTGAAGCGAAAGAGATTCGGAAAAATCGGATCGACCGACAGTCCATGAAACTCGGGCATACCGAGGAAGTGATGGCCGATCACGGTCTGCCAGTGCGGCGAGTGGACGAGAAACACATCCGGCTTCTTCTCCAGAAAATGCTTTCGGGCCCGCTCATAGCCCCAGCGCAAAACCTCCCAGCCGCACTCGGACTTCGGCTCGTTGCGCCAATGGTTGTCGCCGTAAACGATGTGCGGCGGATGGGGAGCGAGAACACCGCCGATGATGGAGCCGTTTGCCATTGGGGAAATTGTAGCTGGTTGTCATCCTGAGCCGCCGGAGGCGTCGGAGCCGAAGGCGAGCGCCGGAGGACGGTCGAAGGACCCCGTTCCTGCTAACCCGGAAGGGCGGCGGCGAGCCACGGTGCAAGCATCAGGGGGTCCTTCGACCGTCCTCCGCGACGGCGGCTTCGCCTCTGTCGCTTCGGCGGCTCAGGATGACAGTGACGCCAAGCCCGCGTAACCGCCGCGAAGGTGTTTCGCTCGCGTGAAGCCCGCGTCGCGGGCGACGTCGAGAGCGCGCGCGGAGCGGCCGCCGGTCTGGCAGTAGAAGACGATGTCGGCATCGCGCGGAAGTTCGTCCAGACGATTCGGCAGTTCGCCGAGCGGGATGTGGCGGGCGCCGTCGATGTGGCCCGCATCCCATTCGTACTCTTCGCGGACGTCGATCGCGATCGCGTCACCGATCTCCGTGACTTCGTGCAGATTGGCGGGATTGCAGAACTGGTCGTAGTCGATCAGCTCCGTAATCGCGGCGTGCGAATCGTGTTGTTGTTTGAGACGCAGCGTACGAAATGACATCCGCAGCGCGTCGAAGAGAAGCAGCCGGCCGGCGAGCGTTTCGCCGATGCCGGTTAGCAGCTTGATTGTTTCGGTCGCCTGAATCGTCCCGACGACGCCGGGCAGCACGCCGAGGACTCCGCCTTCCGCGCACGACGGCACAAGGTGCGGCGGCGGCGGCTCGGGGTAGAGGCAGCGATAGCACGCCCCGTCGGCGGCAGAAAAAACGGAGGCCTGACCCTCAAACCTAAAAATCGAACCGTAGACGTTCGGCTTGCCGAGGAGGACGCAAGCGTCGTTGACGAGGTAGCGCGTGGCGAAGTTGTCGGTACCGTCGACGATGACGTCGTACTTCTCGATGATCCCGAGCGCGTTCTCCGAGGTCAACGCGGCGTCGTGGGTGTCGATGACGATGTCGGGATTCAAATCCTGCAACCGCGCTTGCGCCGCTTCGACTTTGGGACGTCCGACGTCGGAGGTTCCATACAGCACCTGGCGATGGAGATTGCTCGCGTCGACGTCGTCAAAGTCCACGAGGCCGATGCGTCCCACGCCGGCAGCCGCGAGGTAGAGGCCGACCGGACTTCCCAATCCTCCCGCGCCAACGACCAGAACCGATCCGGCCTTGAGTTTCTCCTGACCCTCTTCGCCAACCTCGGGGAGGATGAGGTGGCGTGCGTAACGGGCGCGCTCGGACTTAGTCAGCATCGCCTGTCATCCTGAGCCGCCGAAGGACGGTCGAAGGACCCCACAAGTGCTTGCCTCGTGAAAAACCGCCACCCTTCCGGGTTAACAGGGAGGGGGTACTTCGACCGTCCTGCGCTGCTACACCGCTTCGCGGCTACGCAGCTACGGCGGCTCAGGATGACAGCGTTCACGGCAGCAACCGGCCTACGATCTCCTGCAGTTTCCGCCCGTCCACCCGCCCTTTGTATTTCGCGGATGCTTCCTTCATCACCTTGCCCATGTCCTTCTTCGACTGCGCGCCCGTGGAGGCGACGATCTCGCGGATGCCGGCTTCGATCTCATCGTCTGTCAGATCGGCCGGGAGCCAGGTCTTGAGCAGCTCCATCTCGCTCTGTTCTTTGGCGGCGAGCTCGGGGCGGTTGCCTTTCGTGTATTGCTCGATCGAATCGAGACGCTGCTTGACCGCTTTGCGGATCACGGTCATCGCTTCTTCGTCGCTCAGCTCGTGGCCGACTTCGATCTGCTGGTACTTGAACGCCGACTGCAGCATGCGCAGCGTCGAGAGGCGCTCGGCGTCGCGCGCTTTCATGGCCGCGGTGAGCTCGGCGCGAATCTTCTCTGTCAGTTCACCCATTTGCGCTCACTCCTCGGCGCATTCTATTCTCGCCGGCCATGCCGCTCGACGTTGACGCACTCCTCCGCGAAACGGGCGCGCTGCTCAGCGGCCACTTCCGCCTGTCGTCCGGATTGCACAGCCCCGGCTACGTGCAATGCGCGCTTTTGCTCGAACATCCGCGTAACGCGAAGGCGATCGGCACCGCGCTCGCGGAAAACGTGCGGGCGATGCAGCCGTCGAAAATCGTCGCCCCCGCGCTGGGCGGCGTGATCATCGGCTACACGGTGGCCGAGGCGCTCGATGTGCCGTCGATCTTCACGGAGAGGAAGGAAGGGGCGATGACGCTCCGCCGCGGCTTCCGGATCAGTGAAGGCGAGCGCGTGGTGATCGTGGAGGACGTCGTGACGACGGGAAAGTCGACGCGCGAGACGGCTGCAGTGGTCGAAGGACTCGGCGGCGTTGTGGCCGGGTTCGCGTCGATTTTGAATCGGAGCGGGATGGCGAATCCGTTCTCTGCGCCGTATGCGTCGCTGCTGGAGCTTCAGCTCGAGACGTATGACGAGGGTCATTGTCCCCTCTGCGCTTCGGGCATCGCGATTGATTCACCGGGGTCGCGGTATTCGAAGTAGTTTATTCACGCGGAGACGCGGGGACGCGGAGAAAGGCGGGCAGTACTCCGCGCCTCCGCGTCTCCGCGTGAAACGCTTTTCGGCGAGATAGACTCAAACCGTGCAAGTTGAGCTCATCGCAGTCCGTGGCAACGAAGCCGAACTACAAATCGACGGGCGCACGCACTTCGTCCCCTTCATCAACAGCGGCACCGAGATCAGCTTCGCGTATGACGGCGAGATCTGGATCGTCGAGACAGCGGAGAAGTCGCGGGCAAGGGCGCGGCATCGTGACCATTCGATGGCCGCGCCGATGCCGGGCGTCGTGTTGAAGATCCTTGTGAACGTCGGTGACGAGGTCGCCAAAGGCGCGCCTCTGCTCATCCTCGAAGCGATGAAGATGGAGCACCAGATCACGGCGCCGCGCGACGGCAAGGTCGCCGCGATCAATTGCAAGGAAGGCGAGATGGTGCAACCCGGTTTGGACCTCGTGACACTCGCATGAAGATCACCATCGATCACGTCCATGTCGTTGAAGTCGGTCCGCGGGACGGGCTGCAGAACGAGAAGGTGGTCATTCCGACCGAGGCCAAGATCGACTACATCACCGCGCTCGCTGATGCGGGCTTGCGCACCATCGAAGCTGGCGCCTTCGTCAGTCCGAAGTGGGTGCCGCAGATGGCCGACACCGCCGAGGTCTATCGCAACATTCCGAAGGACCCGGGCGTCGATTATCCCGTGCTCGTGCCGAACATGAAGGGGCTCGATCGCGCCATCGAGACCGGCGTCAAATCAATTTCGATTTTTACCGCGGCGTCTGACACGTTCAACAAGCGCAATATCAACATGTCGATCGACGAATCGTTCGCGAACTACGCGCCGGTCGCGGCGCGTGCGCGTGCCGAGGGGATGCGCGTGCGCGGGTATGTGTCGACCGCGTTCGGCTGTCCCTACGAGGGCGACGTCGCCCCCGAAAAAGTTCTCGAAGTTTCCGCGCGCCTCCTCGACCTCGGGTGCTACGAAGTCTCCGTCGGCGACACGATCGGGGTCGGCACGCCCGTGCAGGTGCAGGGCGTGATCGGAATGCTCTTGCAGGTGATTCCAGCGTCGAAACTGGCCATGCATTTTCACGACACGCGGGGCACCGCGCTCGCGAACACTCTCGCCGCGCTGGAGATGGGAATCGCGACGTTCGACGCGTCGTCGGGCGGACTGGGCGGATGTCCGTATGCGCCCGGCGCCAGCGGCAACATGGCCACCGAGGATCTCGTCTACATGCTCGAGAAAATGGGCATCGACACCGCAGTCGATCTGAACCTGCTCGTCGCCGCGTCGCAGATCATCGCGCCGTATCTCGACCATCCGCTGCCGGGACGCTACCTGCAGGCGTGCACGCGCGCCGCGGCGCCGGTTGCGTCGACGACTGCGACAGTACAGTAACTGTCATCCTGAGCCGACGGAGGCGTTGGAGCGCGAAACGCGGAACGCCGCAGGACGGCGAAGGACCCCCAGCTGATAACCAGGGTGGCTGCAATTCACTTGGCAAGCATCACGAGGTCCTTCGACCGTCCTCCGGCGCTCCGCCTTCGGCTATGACGCCTCCGGCGGTTCAGGATGACAGTTGCGCTCGACTCGGCGATGATGCTTGCCATGAGTTCTGACAACGCGCGAAGCGGGGGCACATGGCACGACGGCTGGTACATCGTTCCCTGGCAGGTCATCTTTCGTGATGTCGACGCGTTCGGCCACGTCAACAACGCCGTCTACCTCACCTACTTCGAATGGGCGCGCGCGCAGCTCTGGTTCGCACTCACCGGCGCGGCGGGATTGCCAACCGACATCGGATTCATCGTCGCGCATGCCGAGGTCGACTTCCGGCTGCAGATCGGCATGGAGCCGATCGACATCTGCATCCGCATCTCGGAAATGCGCGGCACATCCTTCGACACCGTCTACGAAATCCGCAAAGGGGGCGGCAACGTGGCAGCGACCGGGAAGGTGGTCGTGGTCCTCTTCGACTGGAAGGCGCAGACGAAGATGCCGATCAGCGACGAGCTGCGGAACAAGGTGCACGCGTTTCAGCAGGAGACGCCGAAATCCATTTGATACACTCCCGGCCTTAACTCACGGCCGCGGCGGAGCTTCCTCGTGATCACCGGGTTCAATACGGACATCAAGCACAACGAGAAGGTCTACCACATCCAGACCGAGGACAAGGGACTCCAGAACCCGTACATCGAGTCGCTTGTCTACGTCGGCGGTGAGATTCTCGCGTCGAAAAAAACGTCGTACGCCGAGCAGGCCGGCGCGGGCGTCGATGAGAAGTGGATCGGCAGTCTGATGGAGCAGCAGCATCGGACGATGATTGCGGCCATCAAGCGCGGCCGTTTCGATGTGGTCGCCGATGTGACGAAGTCGACTCCACGTCCGACCTTGTCGACACACACGCTGACGCCTGTCCCCACCCGCGTGGAACCGCCGCCGCCGCTGGCGATCGACGAAGAGCGGACGCTCGATCAGGTCATCATCGACTACCTGGCCTCCGAGGCCGAGAGCGAACACCTCGAGCTGTCGCTGATGAGCAGCACCGAGTTCTACGCCGGTTTGCCGGTCGAGCTGCGCGTGGCGGCGAAGAAAAGCCTGTCGCAGAATCCGATCGCTGCCGCCGCGATCGAGGTGAAGGTGATCTCGACCGTCGAACCGCCGCGCGTGATCTTTCGCGGCAAGACCGCCGCCGACGGCACGACGGTCGTCCGCTGCACGATCCCCCAGTTCGCCGAGGGGACGGCCGCCATCATCATTTCCGCGGCGAGCCCGATCGGTAATGATGAGGTGAAGCAGCTGGTGAAGAGGAAAAAGTAGCTCTGAAAGCTTAGGAGCTGGTCCCCTTCCTGCAAAAGCACCAAGTCCCGCAATGCCTCGGCATCGTTTTACTAGAGCTCTGACCCTCATCGCCGCACTGGTGGCGGTGACGTATCTGCTCATCAGTCTCTATCTGCCGTCGTCGCGCTGGCTCATCTTCGGCGTCGACAAGCACACCGGCGTCGTCCGCGTCGTGCAGAACACGGTCACCTTTCTGCCGCCGCACCAGTTCTTCCGGCTGCGCTTCGAGCGCCGCGAAGGATCCGCGCAGCGCGACGGCATCATCCGCATCACATCGAAGGAAGGCGTGCCGGTCACGGTCTACTACCGGCTGCGCTTCGACATCTCTGGCGACCGTTTGCCGGACGCCCGGCGGATGGTCGACGAGGGATGGAACGGCTGGATCCGGGCGCGCGTGGCCGAGGCCGTGTCGGCGGTGACGCAGCAGATCCCGATCGAGGATCTGCTCTCGCCGAACTCGCAATTCAACTCGCAGCGCGATCCATTGCGAAAGACGGTGGCCAACCATCTCGCGAGGAGCGGACTGAAAGTCACCGCATTCGAAGTGGCGCGATTCGAAGCCGACAAAGACGCCCTTCTCCGCGTCAAACGCGCGGAGTTGCGGCGTGACGCGCGCAGCTCGCCGTCGCGCGTGGTTGTCTTCGCGGTCGACGGTGCCGACTGGGAGCTCCTCCACGAGCTCGCCGACGACGGCCGCATTCCGAACATCAAAGCGCTGGCCACCGGCGGAACGACCGGATCGCTGCAGACGATCCAGCCGACGGTTTCGCCCATGGTCTGGACCACCGTCGCCACCGGCCTCACACCCGACCGGCACGGCGTCATCGACTTCATGGACACCGCGCATCACACACCCGTCGATTCCTACACGCGGCGCGTCCCGGCCATCTGGGACATCGCCGACGCGTTCGGGCGGCCAGCTCTCATCACCGGCTGGTGGACGTCGTGGCCGCCCACCGCGCCGAACAGCATCTTCTACGACATGCCGGTGGATCAGTCGGCAACCGCGGTTTATCCCGCCGAGCTGACCGATCGCGTGACCTCTCTGGCCGTTCCGCCGGAAACGGTCGGCTATCCGCAGGTGCGCCGCTTTCTCAACATCGCGCCCGAAGAGTGGGACACCGCCATCAACGCCAACAATCCGGCCGATCCGGTCGTGATCTTCCGCCGCATCCTGGCGAAGACCTGGAACGACCATCGCGTCGCCATCAATCTCTACAACGATCAGCGGCAGCACGGACAGGACCCGCTGCTGATGATGGTTTCGTACGAAGGCACCGACGCTGTCAATCACCTCTTCGCACCGTTTCATCCGCCGTATCGCGAAGGGATCAGCGAACAGAACTACCGCAAGTTCTGGCCGGCCGTCGCGAATTACTACGCCGAGGTCGACCGCCTGATCGGCGAGTGGATGGGAGTGCTGCCGCACGACACCACCGTGATGATCGTCTCGTCGTACGGCTTTCGCTGGGGCAAGAACCGGCCGCGCAACATGCCCAACGGCGGCGCGGCGCTATCCGATCACCGCAATCCCGGCGTTTTCATCGCCTACGGTCCGCACGTCGCGCCGAATCGCGGCACGCATGCGATGTCGGTCTACGACATCACCCCCACGGTTCTCACGCTCCTCGGCTTGCCGCCTTCGATGGAGATGCCCGGTCACGTCGCCGATTGGGCGTTCCGCGACATCACGCCGATCACATCTGTCCGCGTGGTGAGCTACGGAGAGTTCGTCAGCAGCAAGCCGGCTGTCGCCGCCGCGCGCGTCCCTGCGCCCGCATATGCGCAGGAGCTCCAGGCCATCGGTCATCTCAACGATCCGTCGCGCAATCTCACGCCGGTGCTCGAGGATGAGGATCAGACGCAGCATGCCGCCGCCCCGCTGTCGCCGGAGCGCCTCGGGCAATACGCGTACTACAACAACCTCGGCATCGAGCTTCGGTCGAAGAATAAGTTGAGCGATGCCGTCGATGCGTTCGACCGGGCCATCGACATCAATCCAACCAGTCCGATTCCGCATCTGAATGAAGCGATGACGATGTTCGATCGCCAGCAATACACCGCCGCCGACGAGCAATTCCTGAAAGCCGCCGCCCTCGGCCTGCCGAATGCGGAGAAGTACTTCATCGACTTCGCCGCGCTCTACCGTCAGCACAACATGAACGCTCGCGCCATCGCGTTGCTCTACCAGGGACGCAAGCTCTTCCCGCAGTCCTACCTGATCAGCGCGAACCTCGGCTCCGCGCTCCTGGCCGCCGAGCGCTACACCGAAGGCGTCCCCGAGCTCGTTCGCGCCCTCGGCCTGCAACCGTCATCGACGCTCGCCCTCAACAACCTAGGCCTCTTCTACGCGAAACAAAACGACTACGGCCGCGCCCTCGATTACTGGAACCGCTCGCTATCGATCGAACCGCACCAACCGCAGATTCGAGACGCGGCGGTCGCGGCACGATCGCGGTTGTAGGCACTTCCGCTCGTGGGGAATTGCTGTAACCGTTCGGTGTTAGGCTGCCGGGGCTAATCACCAATGAGCCGCAAACCTAACTTCGACAACGATGCGGCCGAGGACGACGGGAACGTCGGATCGCCGCCATCGAGAAGCAGCATGAACGAAAGCAAAATCGCCCTTTTCATCGATTTCGAGAACATCGCCATCGGCGTCACCGACGCCAAGTACAAAAAGTTTGAAGTGGCCCTCCTGCTCGAGCGCCTGCTGGAGAAGGGGAAGATCGTCGTCAAGCGCGCCTACTCCGACTGGGACAAGTTCCCCGATTACAAGCGCGAGCTGCACGAGGCCGCCATCGAGTTGATCGAGATTCCCGGACGCGTCTATTCGGGCAAGAACTCGGCCGACATCCGCATGGTCGTCGACGCGATGGACATGGCCTGGTCGAAGGACCACATCAACATCTTCGTCGTCGCGTCCGGCGACTCCGACTTTTCGCCGCTCGTCTCGAAACTGAAAGAGAACGACAAGTACGTCATCGGCGTCGGCGTGAAGAATTCGTCGAGCGACCTGCTGATCGACAACTGCGACGAGTTCATCTTCTACGAGGACCTCGTGCGCGGCACGCAGAAGGCGCCGAGCGTGAACTTCAAGGACAAGAAGCAGGGCGAGGTCTTCAAGCTCCTGATCGATTCGATCAAGGCGCTGATGCGCGAGAACAAAGAGGTCCTCTGGGGCTCGATGATCAAGCAAACCATGCAGCGCAAGAAGCCGACCTTCAACGAGGAGTACTACGGCTACAACACGTTCAGCGACCTGCTCGAGGATGCGCAGAAGAACGACATCATCAAGATCAAGAAGGACGTGAAGAGCGGGTCGTACGTGATCACCGGATTCGCACAGCCTGCGGCGTAACTGTCATCCTGAGCCGCCGCAGCGACGTAGGCGAAGCCGAAGTCGCGGAGGACGGTCGAAGGACCCCCAACCTGGTAACCCGGAAAGGCGGCGAAGAGTCACGATGCAAGCACTGACGGGGTCCTTCGACCGTCCTTCGGCGGCTCAGGTGACAGGGGGGGTTTACTTCCTCGTCGAGAATATCCAAACCACGACCACCAGCAGCAGCACTCCGAAAAACAGCGAGTGCGTGGCCGTGCTGACCAGCCGCATTGCAGCGCGCAGCGCGAGGCCGCCGAAGAGCAGTGCGAGGATGGCGACGGCGGCGAGTTTGGCGGTGGTGGCAGGCTTCAACGTATGAAGATTCTCACATTCACGCTGATTCTTACGCTTGCCTGCGGGAAGGCGAGGATTTCGAACGCCGATAAGCCGCTCTCCGTCCCCGGCGAAAAGACCTACGCGCTGGCGGGAAAGATCGTCGGGCGCGACGCCTCGGAAAACTCGCTGACGATCGATCACGAAGCGATCCCCGGCTTCATGGAGGCGATGACGATGGACTACATCGTCCGCGGCGCGAAGGTCGATGCGCTGCCACCGAACGGGACTGCGATTACAGCCACGTTGCACGTTACCGGCGACAAGGGAATCTGGATTACCGGCTTACGCGCCGGTGATGCGGCTCATCGTCCGCCGCAAGCTCCGGCCGCGCAGCCGCCGGCGGCGTCCCGCTGACGCCTTTCATCCGAATGGCCGCGGCCCGAAGGTACTTGCGCAACCGCGGAAAATGCGCCACGAGAAACTCGATCATGTGCGAGACCGGCTCGAAGAGGCGCACGCGCCGCGCTACATCGTGATCGACGCAATGCACGATCGCGCGCGCGCCCAGGATGAGCTTGGCGAGCGCGGCGACCTTGCGCTGGTGTACGCGGTCGCAGAAAACGACGAAACGCGCCACGACTCCGGCGTGATGCTCGGCCAATCCTCGCGCGAAGATCAGATTCTCCAGCGTGGTCATGGCGTGCTCTTCGAGGACAAGCTCCGGAGTCGGCAGAATCTCCCGCAGATGCCCCGCCATCACCCACGCCTCGGAATGATGCGAGCGCGGCGACGTGCGCCCGCCGGAGAGGATGACAAAGTCGAGATTCTCGCGTGCGATCAGCGGCGCCACCGACTTGACGTAGTCGTGCAGACCGTCATTCAGGTCGTAACCGCAGACGATTCCCACCGAACGCATTGCTTTCCTAACTGCGGGATGTACGCCAGAGATGGCGCTTCGTTGAAAGGCCTCAAAAGGTTTGCACGGGCCCGACGAGCACCGTCGGCACGATCGAGCCTGCTTCGACGGCGGTGATGCCGGTCTCGACGATCACCAGCCCGTTCGCTTGCACCATCGAGGTCGAAACGCCCGATCCTTGCGAAGTCATCGGCACCGACACCAGCTCTCCGTCGCGTGCGACGACGCGAACGCGCAGGTAGTTCCGGCGGTCGCCGCGCGATTTCAGCGACGCGGAAACTTGCGTTTGAACGATCGGCGGCAGAAGGTTCGACGTCTGTCCCATCGCCTTCCGAATCGCCGGCGCGATGAAGAGGAGGAACGAGACCATGCACGAGACGGGATTGCCCGGCAGGCCGAAGTAGAGCCGGCCGCGGACGCGCGAGAGCACCACCGGCTTGCCCGGCTTCATCGCTACCTGCCAAAACTTCGTCTCCGCGCCGAGTGCGTCGAGCGCGTCTTTGACGAAATCGTAGGCACCCACCGAGACGCCGCCCGAGGAGATGATGAAGTCTGATTCGAGCGCAGATTCGATCGCTGCGATCGTTGCTTCCTTCGTATCCGGAACGATTCCGATCATGCGCGGAATCGCTCCCGCTTCGCATACGAGCGCCGCCAGCGAATACGAATTCGAGTTGAGGACTTTGCCCGGTGCCATGGCGTCGCCGACGTCGATGATCTCGTCGCCGGTCGAGAGGATGGCCACCGTGGGACGCCGTCCGACGCGCACGACCGGCTTCTGCACTCCGGCCAGCACTCCGACTTCGGCCGCATGAAGCGGCGTTCCGTCCACGAGCACGACGTCGCCCGCGTGCATGTCCTCACCGCGCTTGCGGATATTCGTCCCGCGGCGCAGCGGTTCGAGCACCTGCACTTTCTCCGAGCCCGCATCGGTGATCTCGACGTGCGCAACGGTATCCGCCCCCTCGGGCATCAGCGCACCGGTCATGATGCGGATCGCCGTGCCCGGCTCGACGCGCTTCGTGGCCACGGTCCCTGCCGGCAAATTCTCGATGACGCGCAACGTCACCGGCGGATTGGCGATGTCGTCCGCGCGGACGGCGTATCCATCCATGGCCGTGTTGTCGCCATGTGGCACGTCGTAACGAGCATGCACGTCTTCGCGCAACACGCGTCCATGCGCCTCCGTGAACGCAACCTGCTCGGTACCGAGCGGCTCAACCTCGGCGAGAACGCGCTCCTGCGCCTCCTCCACCGGGATCATCCGCTCGTTGTGCCGCGACGGTTGAAAGGTGGCCATCGGGGCGAGTTTACCCGCAGTCGGACACGTGCTATGCAAACCATGGGGTCGCCGCTATACTGCGCCATCCAATTTTCAGGGCATCCGGGGAGAGCAGGTTCGAATGGCGAAGGTCCAGGGTAAAAAAGC
>JAFAOU010000098.1 GCA_019247495.1 Acidobacteriota bacterium | reverse complement strand
AAACGCCCTCGATGTCGAACGATTGGCCTTCGATACCCATGATATACCTCGCCCCTGTAGATGGGGTCGCGCTTACCCGTTCAACAGCGCCATCAATGTTTCGCCCAGCTCTGCGGGGCTCGGAGAAACACGGATGCCGGCGGCTTCCATTGCGGCGATCTTGTCCTCGGCACCACCCTGGCCGCCCGACACGATCGCGCCGGCATGGCCCATGCGACGGCCCGGCGGCGCGGTGCGGCCGGCGATGAAGCCGACCATCGGCTTCTTGCGGCCGCGCTTGGCCTCGTCGATCAGGAACTGCGCGGCCTCTTCCTCGGCCGAGCCGCCGATCTCGCCGATCATGATGATCGACTGGGTCTCGTCGTCGGCGAGGAACAGCTCAAGCACGTCGATGAAGTTGGTGCCGTTGACGGGGTCGCCGCCGATGCCGACCGCGGTGGTCTGGCCGAGCCCGGCGTTCGAGGTCTGGAACACCGCCTCATAGGTCAGCGTGCCAGAGCGCGAGACGACGCCGACCGATCCCTTCTTGAAGATCGAGCCCGGCATGATGCCGATCTTGCACTCGCCCGGCGTCAGCACGCCCGGGCAGTTGGGCCCGATCAGCCGCGACTTCGAGCCGGTCAGCGCGCGCTTCACGCGCACCATGTCGAGCACCGGGATGCCCTCGGTGATGCAGACGATCAGAGGCACCTCGGCGTCGATCGCCTCGAGGATGGCGTCCGCGGCGCCGGGCGGCGGCACGTAGATCACCGACGCGTCGCAGTCGGTCGCGTCCTTCGCCTCCTGCACCGTGTCGAACACCGGAAGGCCGAGATGGGTGCCGCCGCCCTTCCCCGGCGAGGTCCCGCCGACCACCTTGGTGCCGTAAGCGATCGCCTGCTCGGTATGGAAGGTCCCCTGCTTGCCGGTGAAGCCCTGGGTGATGACCTTGGTCTCGGAATTGACGAGGATGGACATTCTGGATCCTTCTTGGCGTCAGCGCGTCGGCGCGGCGCGTATCTTGGCGAACTTGGCGATGATCCTGTCGGCCGCGGCCTGGTCGAGCCGGGTGAGGGCCATCTGCGTGCGGCTCACATAGATCGAGACGCGCTCCTGCGGAACGAAGGCGTCGTAGCTGCTCTCGCCGAAGCTGCGGGCCGGATGCAGGCCCTTGAGCGCCGAGTCGATCAGCCTCCCAGCCGCTTTGACGTCGAGACGGGGCGTGTCGATCATGCAGAGATAGACGCGGCCGTCGCGGGCCGGGGGATCGTAGTCGGCCATCACCAGGACCGCCTTCGCCGGCTTCACGATCCTGAAGTATCGCGCCGACTTGCTCCCCCTCGCATCGTCCTGGTCCGAGGCGGGCAGCGCCTTCCGGCTGACTTCCCTGCCCTGGTCGGGCCGCAGGTCGAGCCGCCCGTCGAGGCAGGCCGAGATGAACATCGACGCGAGCTGCGCGGTCACCGGATTGTCAGCCTCGACCCCCTGCGCCGGGGGCGGCGCGGCGGCCTGCAGCATCGCCGCAAGCGCAGGAGCCAGGAGGGACGCCGGAACCAGCACGTCGCGTCAGGCGAGGCTGGAGTCGATGTTCTTGCAAGCCTCCAGCAGCTCCTTCACCGCCGCGACCGACACGTCGAAATTCGCCTTCGCCGCGTCGTCGAGCGCGATCTCGACGATGCGCTCGACGCCGCCGGCGCCGATCACCACCGGCACGCCGACATAGAGGTCGTCCACCCCATATTGGCCCTGGAGGTAGGCGGCGGCGGGCAGCACCCTCTTCTTGTCCTTAAGATAGCTCTCGGCCATCGCGATCGCGCTGGTCGCCGGCGCGTAATAAGCCGAGCCGCTCTTCAGCAGGGCGACGATCTCGCCGCCGCCCGAGCGGGTCCGCTGGACGATGGCGTCTATCTTCTCCTGAGTCGACCAGCCCATGCGGATGAGGTCGGGGACGGGGATGCCGGCGACCGCCGAATAAGCGGGGACGGGCACCATCGTGTCGCCGTGGCCGCCGAGAACGAAGGCGGTGACGTCCTCCACCGAGACGTCGAACTCCTCGGCGAGGAAGTGGCGGAAGCGGGCGCTGTCCAGCACGCCGGCCATGCCGACGACGCGCCGGTGCGGCAGTCCGGAAAATTCCCGCAGCGCCCACACCATCGCGTCGAGCGGGTTGGTGACGCAGATGACGAAGCTGTCCGGCGCATGGGCCTTGATCCCCTCGCCCACCGCCTTCATCACCTTGAGGTTGATGCCGAGCAGGTCGTCGCGGCTCATCCCCGGCTTGCGGGCGACGCCGGCGGTGACGATGATGACGTCTGCCCCGGCGATGTCGGCATAGTCGTTGGTGCCCTTGAGCACCGCGTCAAAGCCCTCGACAGGGCCGCACTGCGCAAGGTCGAGCGCCTTGCCCTGCGGCACGCCCTCGACGACGTCGAACAGGACGACGTCGCCGAGTCCCTTGGCGGCGGCGAGGTGCGCGAGCGTGCCGCCGATGTTGCCGGCGCCGATGAGGGCGATCTTGTTGCGGGCCATGGTGCCACCTCGTGAAGCGGCCGCAGCCGCGCTGAAGACGGCGACGGCTTAGTCGCTCGCTCCGCCGCCCGCAACCGCGTCGGCACGAAGCCACGTCAGCACCGCAATAACCGGATGCTCGCCGCCCGGCGGCACCCCAGGCGGCGTCGTCAGCTCGAGCCGGTCGCCGTCGCGCCGCCAGCCGCGGACCTGCTCGCCACCGACCCACTGCGGGACCGAGGCGACCTCGACCGCGGTTGCCAGCCGCCCGTCGCCACGCACGCTGATCCGACCGGCATAGGCGATGACCGGTGCGCCGCCACCGCGATCCTCGGGCGTGATGACGACGATCATGCGGCCATCGTGGACCATCAGGCTGCCGCTTGGCGACGCGCCGAACGGGTTCGTCCGCTCGCCCGTCGCCTGGTTCACCGCCACGTGCGACAGCAGCCGCCAACTGCCGGTCAGCTCGTCCATCCTCAGCCTCCGTGACCCATCGCCAGATAATCGGCGGACTGCATCTCGATCAGCCGCGACACCGTCCGTTCGAACTCGAAGGCACCGTCGCCGGCCAGGTACAGGCCCGCCGGATCGGCATCGGCGGCGGCGAGCAGCTTGACCTTGTGCTCGTAGAGCTCGTCGATCAGCGTGACGAAGCGCGCCGCCTCGTTGCGGTTCTCCGGCCCCATGACGGGAATGCCGACGGCGATGACGGTGTGAAAGCGGCGAGCCACCGCCAGATAGTCGGCCGCGCCCAGCGCCGCGCGGCACAGGCGGCTGAACGAGAACACGGCCACGCCCTTGACCGACTTGGGCACGAACAGCGTCCGACCGCCGGGCACGGGGATCGTCTCGGAGGGCACGCGCACCCGGTCCTCGACGGGGAAGTCGGTCAGGCGGAAGAAGGCGTCGCTGAGCGCCTTGGTTGCCGCCGGCCCGTTCGGCACGTACCACGTCGCCGCCCCGCCCAGCCGGTCGAGGCGGTAGTCGACCGGACCATTCAGCGCGATCACGTCCATCCGCGCTTCGATCAGGTCGATGAACGGCAGAAACAGCGCGCGGTTCAGCCCGTCCTTGTAGAGGTCGGCCGGCGGCCGGTTCGACGTCGCCACCACCACCGTGCCGGCGTCGAACAGGTGGGTGAACAGGCGGCTGACGATCGCCGCGTCGGCGATGTCGCGAACCTGAAGCTCATCGAAGCACAGCAGCTTCGCTCCCGCGGCGATCCGGTCGGCGACGACGGGGATCGGGTCGTCGCCCGACGCCTGCCGATGGGCATGGATCGCGGCGTGAACCTC
>JAFAOU010000141.1 GCA_019247495.1 Acidobacteriota bacterium | reverse complement strand
CAGGAAATGTAGCCGGAAAGTTTGGGTGCGCCGCCGCGATCACGACTGCTCCAGAGTTGGCAGCAATGCCGCCAAATCGCGCGCGCCGTGAACGAAAGCGACGATCGTAACCGTGTCCTGGAAGACGCGATAAATGAGGCGATACCTATCCACAAACAGCTCCCGAACGCCGAATCGCGGTACTCAGGCACAACTCGTCCGCGTTTAGGAAACGCGACAAGAGAATTGGCCGTGTAGTCGGTCCTGGCAATCAGCGTGGCCGTAGCTTGGCGAATCCTTGGCGATGTACTCCGCCGCTTCCGCCACGGAGGAAAGCGCAGAGTCGGTCCAAACTATCGAATACGCCACTGATCGAGCCGCTGCATCGCATCTTCGTGCGTGGTCACACGCCCGGCTTCTATGTCAGCGAGGGCCTGCTCAACTTTCTGACGGACGTAGATGTGGTACTGGATGTCCTCAAGCGACGCATTGTCAGGGAGCACTTCCAGGATCTTTTGAACCTGTTCTTTCGCCGTTTCCATACTGGAGGGCATTCTACGCCGTGGCGATGAAGGGTAGGGAAATGCTGCCGCCGATCCTCACCTCTATACATGTCTATGCGCGGCACGGTTCGGCGGGCGCGGCCTGCGGTTGCGGTCGATCTTCGTGCATTCGGATGGGACCGTGCGCTAGTCGCGACGTTGCGGCACTCGACGTTGCCGTGGTTCGACGCATTCGCGGCGGAGATTTCGCTCGATGCCACGCCGATCGCGGACGCCGGCGAGCTTGGCGCGCGCGACCGGTTGTCGCTCGTCGCGCAATTTGCGGCGCATGAGGCGTTGCTGCAGTTCGCCGGATTTTCGGATGTGGACTACGACCCGGCCGAGTGGGCGGTCGTCCGCAAGCGCGGCAACGACTGCCGGCTGGTGCGCGTGGCCGCCCGCGGAATGGCGGAGGAAGCGCCGCCGGCGCTGACGGTGATCCAGCAGTTCGCCGAAGCGGCTGGTGCGCCGCCGCTGGAGTCATTGCGGCAATCGTGGGGACGCGCGGAATCGGTTTATCTCGAGATCGAGTCGCGCTTGCGCGGCGACGCGGCCGCCGACCTGCGGTGGATGCGGCGTGCCGCCTGCGGCGAGATTGCGTCGCCGGGGCCGGAGGCGCTGAACGACATCCTGCGCGGCACGGCGCGAAGTTTCCGAGGAGAGGCGATCGACAGCATCCGCGCCGCCGCAGCGCTGGGCGGCGAGCAGCTGCTGGAGATTGGACGCGATGCATCGCCGCTGCAGCGCTACTCAGGGATCGACGCGCTTGCTGCCGTGGCCGGACCTTTGGAGAAACGGGGCGAGAGCGAGATCGTGGAAGCAGTCGTCGAGCGTGCACCGCAGCAGCGATTGATCTACGCAATTACCAATCGCGACCGTTTCGACGCCGCTTCGTCGCATGTGCTGGAGATGCTTGCGGCGACGGATGCCGGAACCTGGATTGCTGCGGATCGCGGCGATATCGATCTGCCGGCCACGCGGTCGTTCATCGTCGCGCCATCTCTGCGCGCCGCGCGTGAAGTCGAGGGCCGTGCACAGCTCGAGGCATTCGTCGAGTCGGACGCCTTCCCGCGCTTTCTCGACTCAGGGACGCTGCCGTTCGATGAGGAAGTGCCGGCGCTGGCGTCATTGCGCGAGCCGCTGCGTTCCTACATCGCCGCGATCGCACTTCTCGGCGCGCGCGCGAGGCTCGATGTTGCTGCCGCGTTTTTCCGGCAGCTGATGTTCGGCGAATCCGTCGACGGACTCGTCGTCGACGGCATCACGTCGATCGAGGACGGTCATCTCGTCTTCGCCTCGGACGCCGTGCGCCGAGCCGCGGCGCGGCTGATTCCACCTTCTTCGCAGGCAACGCTTGGCCGAGTCGCGGCCGAAGTATTGGCGGAGACGGGTGAATTCGCGGCGTCGGCGTCGCTGCTGATCGATTCCGGCGACGCGCGTGCAGCTGCGGCGATGCTCGAACGCGCGTTACCGTACGACGCACTGCCGGTGTTGCGCACGATGCCGCGTCACGCGCTGACGCCGAAGCTCGCGGAGATTCTCGCGTCGGCGCTCATCGACGCCGGCCGATATCGCGACGCGCGCGACGCCGCGCAGATCGTGACCGGCGACGCACGAGAACTGTTGCTTGCGCGCATCGAGCGGCGCACCGGTGACTACGCGCCCGCGCTGGCAAGACTCGATCGCATCGCGCCGCGCGGATTCGAAGCCGCGATTCTCCGCGCCGATCTGCTCTACATCGACTCGCGATACGACGAGATGCGCGCCGCGCTTGCGGAGTGCGTTCCCGCGAACGATGAAGAGGCCGCGCAGCTTGCGTATCTGCGCGCGTTGCTCGCGTTCGAAGTACGCGAACCGGTTGCTGATCGGCCGCGAGAAGAACACTACCTCGCGTCGCGACTCGCGACCTATCTCGCGTCGCGCGACGATCTCGACGCAGCGGCAAGACACGCCGCGCAATCACTCGAACGCGCGCGCTGCGAGACCGAGCGCATCGACGCCGCGCTCGACCGCGTCTACATCCTCTTCACCGCCGGCTCGTGGGCCGCGGCGCGCGACGAAGCGCTGCGCACGCTGGCCCTCATCGAGGAGACGCAGGGCGACCGCGCCGGCGGCGGCATCCTGTTCATCCTTGCCTACCTCGCTGCCGACGACGGCCAATGGACGCACGCGTCGCAGCGGCTTCACCGCCTCCGTCACTTTTATCGCGGCACCGGCGACGACAAACGGCTTCGCGAGCTGGACATGATCGCCGCCCATCTCGATTTCTCGCGCGGGCGTTTCGCGGATGCCGCTCGCGCCGCGCAAGCGATCGTCGACAGCGGTCTGTTTTCTCCCCAGATCCGCGAAGCCGCCGCGCTGATCCTCGACGAGATCGACTGGATCGAAGGGCGCGATACGCCTATCCGCTCGACCGACGCATCGGAGAACATCGAGCTGACGAAGCGCTGCGAGGCGATGCGCGTCCGCCGCAACGGCGGAGTCGCAAACCTCGGCGACGCCTCCACCGGCTCGCAGAAACTGAAGCACTTCCGCGATGCGCTCGGCCGAGGAGACACGGCAACCGCGGAGTCGATCGCTGCGGTGATGAAGATCGAGTTGCCGAAGCGCGAGACCACCGCCTCGGCCATCGAAATGCGTTTCTTCCGCGAGGCGGCATTACGCGAGTTCCCATTCACCCCGCGCGACTTCGTTCCCACCGCCTGGCGTTTCGCGACGCGCAACCGGCTCGGGCAGTGGCAGGAAATCGGGTCAGTCGCGGCGCTTGCGCCGACAGAACTCGACACGATCGCCGCCGCCGGCAAGCACGACTGGATCCTCTGCAGCGAACGCGAACTGCTGTTCGTCGACGGCATAACCTCGTGGGCTCCGGAGTCGCGCGACGCGCTGGCCGCGCTCTTCCGCACCCGCGCCGAGCATCACCGCATGCGCCGCGTCATCGAGCAGAACGAGAGCGTGAGCGTCGCCAAGAGCGAGGCCATCGACGGCATCATCGGCGACTCGCCGGTCATGCGCGAGATCTTCACGCTCATCACGCGCGTGGCCCGCCGCGACGTCCCGGTCTGCGTCCTCGGCGAGTCGGGAACGGGCAAGGAGCTGGCCGCGCGCGCCGTGCACCGCCACTCGCCGCGCCGCGGCAAGACGTTCACGGCCGTCAATTGCGCGGTGCTGCCGGAGAACCTGATCGAGAGCGAATTGTTCGGCCACGTGCGCGGCGCCTTCACCGGCGCCGACCGCGACCGCGCCGGCCTGATCGAGACCAGCGACGGAGGAACGCTCTTCCTCGACGAAATCGGCGAGATGCCGCTTTCTGCGCAGGCGAAACTCCTTCGCTTTCTGCAGGAGGGCGAGTTCCGCCGCGTCGGCGACACCGTCAACCGCACCGCCGACGTACGCATCGTCAGCGCCACCAATCGCAAACTCGAATCGGCGGTCGAAGAGGGACAGTTCCGCGAGGATCTCTACTACCGCATCGGCGGAATCGAGATCGCGCTACCGCCGCTGCGCGAACGGCCCTCCGACATTCCGCTTCTCGCGTCGCACTTCCTCGCGCGCGAACACGAGAAGAGCCGCGGCGGACCGTCCAGGCTCACCGCCGATGCCGAATCCGTTTTCATCGGATACCGCTGGCCGGGCAACGTGCGCGAATTGCAGAACACCATTCGCGCCGCACACGCGCTCGCGGGCGAAGCCGCGGTCATCGACGTCGAGCATCTACCGGAGCGGATGCGCAGCACTCTCGTCCGCGCCGGCGGCGGCATCAGCTCGTATCAGGACGCGGTGACGCGCTTTCGACGCGACCTCATCGAGAAATCGCTGCTGCAGGCCAACGGCAACCAGAATCGCGCGGCGGCGTCACTCAACATGTCGCGTCAGGCGCTCGCGTATCAGATCCGCGAGCTCGGTATCCTCGTTCGCGGCAATCACCTTGTGACAGAGCGCTGACCCTGCGGACGCGGCGCCGTTTCGCGCGGTCCGTACAATGCCGAGGCCCGATGCGTCATTCAGTCCTTATCGCTGTCACCGCCCTCGCCGCCGGCTGCGCGCTCTATTCGGACGTTTCGATTTCGCCGCTTCTCCTCTCGCCGGGATCGATCGAGCGCGGCAGCGACCTGCCGTCGATGCTGCGGAAGTCGGATTACGTCCGCGCCGTCGAGCAGGCATCGACGATTGAAGCAAGAGGCCGGCAGAGCGCGAACGATCTTTTGGCCCTCGGCACGGCGGAGATGACGGCCGGCCGCTTCGACAGCGCGCGGCGTCACCTTCGCGCCGCGCTCGACCTGGAGCCGTTTCGTACCACGTACGCCGATGCCGCGTGGACGCTCTCGCAACTCGAGTACATGCGCAACAACTTCGAGACCAGCCTGGAGTGGGCGCATCTCGCCGCCGAGCACGGACTGGTCGTGCGCAAGTGGCACCTGGACTTTCTCGACGCGCTGAAGAACGTCGACATGTACCACTTCCGCGGCCCGGCCGCCGAACGCGTGCCGCTGCGGATCGGCCGTCCCGATGTGCCGCGCGTCGAAGTGACCGTCAATAAAACGAAGAACGTCATCGCCATCGTCGACACCGGCGCGGTCATGTCGATCGTTTCGCGCAAGTTCGCCGACTCCGTTCCCATCCGCAAGCTCGGAAACTTCGAAGGCCAATTCACCGGCCTTCTCGGTGAACCGATCCAGGTCGAGTTCGGAATCATCGAGTCGCTGCAGATCGGCAGGATGATCATCGAGAACGTCCCGGTGGCGATCATGCCGGACGACAAGATGAAGTTCATCGTCACCGGCAAGAACGAGTTCTCGATCGAGTTTCTCCTCGGCGCGCACCTGCTGAAGGAGACGCGCATCGAGCTCGACTTCCGCCGCAATCAGGCCACCTTCACGCACCTCACCGCGGCCGATCGCATCGCCGCACCCGATCAGAACCTTTTCTGGGATCACTTCCGCCCCACCGTGCGCGGCGTGATCAATCGCAAAGGATGGTTCGTCTTCGTCCTCGATACCGGTTCCGAGGTGACGTTTCTGAACTCGGCGCAAGCGAGCTCGTTGCCGATTCAACTCTTCACGAAAGGCCATAACGCCACGCTGCAAGGTCTCGGCGGCGCGAAGAAGCACGGCGACAAAGTCGAGGACGTGGAAATCGGCGTCGACCGCTGGGCCGGCACGTACCGCACGATCCCGATGTACGACGCCGGCGCGGCCGAGCGCACCTCGGGCATCGTCGGCGAGAACTACCTGAAGAACTTCATCGTCACGATCGATTTCGGCCGCATGCGCCTCGACCTCGTGCCCGTGCTTCGCATCCCGATGGGCGAAATCGAAGGACAGGACACGGTGACGGGGAACCAGATGCCGCGGTGATGGCTGGAAAGCGAAATGTTGAATGTTCAATGTTGAATGTTGAATGGCCTTCGGTCGGCCCCATGGCCTTCATTCAACATTCAACATTCAACATTCAACATTGAACATTCAACATTGCCTCGGCGTAGCGACCGCGCCTGACGCCGGTTCAGCTCCCGCCGTTGCGATACGATCCAACCCCCATGGACGAAATGGTCATTCGAGCAACGACCGTCCTCTGCGTGCGCCGCGACGGCGCGGTGGCGATGGCGGGCGACGGGCAGGTGACGGTGGGAACGACCGTCATGAAACATGGCGCGGCCAAGGTGCGGCGGCTCTATCACGACAAAATTCTGGCGGGATTCGCCGGCTCCGCCGCCGACGCGTTCGCGCTCTTTTCGCGTTTTGAGGCGAAGCTCGAGGAGTACCGCGGCAACATGGAGCGGTCGGTCGTCGAGCTCGCGAAAGACTGGCGCATGGACAAATACCTGCGCCAGTTGCAGGCCTTTCTCATCGTCGCGAATGCCGAGCGCGCGTACCTGATCTCCGGCACCGGCGATCTGATTCAGCCGGACGACGGCATCCTGGCCATCGGTTCCGGCGGACCGTATGCGCTGGCGGCGGCGCGCGCGCTGATGAAGCACACGGAGCTGAACGCGGCCGGCATCGCCGAGGAAGCGCTGCGCATCGCGGCCAGCATCTGCATCTACACCAACGATCAAATCACCGTAGAAAGCCTCTGACATTCATGGTCATCCAACTCCCGGGCAGCATCGACGAAGCAACGATCTCCGAACGCCTCACGCCGAAAGAGATCGTGCGCGAGCTCGACACCTACATCGTCGGCCAGCACGCCGCCAAACGCGCCGTGGCCATCGCGCTCCGCAATCGATGGCGCCGGCAGCAGCTTCCTTCCGAACTGCGCGACGAGATTGCGCCAAAAAACATCATCATGATCGGACCGACCGGCGTCGGAAAAACGGAGATCGCTCGCCGTTTGGCGCGGCTCACGCGCTCGCCGTTCCTGAAAATCGAAGCATCGAAATTCACCGAGGTCGGCTACGTCGGTCGCGACGTCGAATCGATCGTGCGCGATCTGACGGAGATCGCCGTCAAGCTGGTGAAGGACGAGAAGACGCGTCTCAATCGCGAGACTGCCGAGCGCAATGCGCGCGAGCGGATCCTCGACCTCCTTCTTCCCGATTCGCGCCGCCCCGCCGCGCGGCCGGCGTTCGTCGGTGCGACGGAGGAGCAACCTCCCACCGAAACGCGCGAGAAGCTCGGCGTCTGGCTCGATGAAGGACGCCTCGACGAACGCGAAGTCGAAATCGACGTGAAAGATCAGAGCTACCCGTCGTTCGAAATCTTCTCCGCGCAGGGCGTCGAGGAGATGGGCGTCAACGTCAAGGACATGATCCCAGGCCTTTTCGGCGGCAAGTCGAAGCGCAAGAAGATGCGCATCGGCGACGCGCGCCCGATCATCGTGCAGGAGGAAGCGGAGAAGCTGGTCGATCAGCAGAACGTCGCTCGCGAAGCGATCGATCGCGTCGAACAGAGCGGCATCGTTTTCCTCGACGAGATCGACAAGATCGCCGGCCGCCAGAACGCGTCGCACGGTCCCGACGTTTCGCGCGAAGGCGTGCAGCGCGACCTGCTGCCGATCGTCGAAGGAACGACGGTCAACACAAAGTACGGCATGGTGAAGACGGACCACATCCTCTTCATCGCCGCCGGCGCGTTCCACGTTTCGAAGCCGTCAGACCTGATCCCCGAGTTGCAGGGCCGCTTCCCGATTCGCGTCGAGCTGGAGTCGCTAACCGAGGAGGATTTCGTACGCATCCTGCACGAGCCGAAGAACGCGTTGACGATGCAGTACTCCGCATTGCTGGGCACCGAAGGTGTGACGCTGACCTTCGCCGACGAAGCGATCGCCGAGGTGGCGCGCTACGCCGCGCTGGTCAATGAGAAGACGGAGAACATCGGCGCCCGCCGCCTGCACACCATCCTGGAGCGCCTCCTCGACGAGCTCTCCTTCGATGCCAGCGACATGAGCGGCCAGACCGTCACGATCGACGCCGCCTACGTCCAGCGCGTGCTCGCGGAAACGGTGAAGGACGAGGATTTGAGCCGGTACGTGCTGTAACTCCGCACCGGCGCGGGCGGCTTCGCCAATGAGTACCGAACGCTCATTCCGTTGTTCAACCTCAATCGCCACGTTCATCATCACGAGCAGCCGGGACTGCCGTGGTATTTGCTCGAATACCGGACGCCGGCGCCGCTCCACTGGCGCCACTACTACACGTACTGGGTGCGCGCCTACATCCTCCACGAGCTCGTGCTGATGGAACCGATGAAGCGGCCGCAGACGTAGTTCGGGCTACACGGCCGTCTTCAGCATTCGTAGCAACTGCGGCAGCACGTCGCGCGGCCACTCTCCCATCAGGCAGATCTGGATCCAGTTCCGCTGCCGGAGATAGCCGCTGGCGTGCCCGATGACGAAGCCCGCGCGCTCGAACGCCTGCGCCAGCTCGCCGGAACGGACATGCCGTGGAAGCGCGATCGTGACGATGTGCGGCGCCGTCATCGCGCCTTCGCCGACGATCTCAAATCCAAGATGAGCAAGCCGGCGCCGAAGCCATGCGCTTGCGGCGGAGGTTTGCGCGAAGCGTGACGTCCAGTCCACGCCTTCAACCGCGACGCGCAGCGCCCGAACCAGGTTTGACGAGTGCGTGAACGGAACGCCATCGCGAGCGTACATCCCGAGGTCGAGATAGCGCGGAAGTGAACCGCTCACCGCGATCGGTTCGCGATGAAATACCAGAGCGAGACCGGGATAGGACGCCAGTGCCTTTCCGCTTGCGCCTGTGGCCAGCCAGACATTCGAAAGATCCAACGGCACGGCGCCGATGGCACTCACGGCATCGACGCAAAGCTTCGCGCCGCGCGAATGGCAAATCCTCTCGAGCGCGGCCACATCATTGAGGACGCCGGTCGACGTTTCGCAGGCTGCGATCCAGAGCCAGTCGAACGGCCGGTCCGCAATCGCGGCGATGTCGAACGGCGCTCCCCATTCGAAATTCACGTGCTCGAAATCGAGCCGCGCGCGCGAAGCCTGATCCGCGAGACGCTCGCCAAATTCGCCGTTGTTGACCACGATCCCGTGTGTGCCGAGGAGCGACAGTTGCGCCGCGACGGCATCGTTGCCGAGCGTCGCGCTGCCGAGGAGCACCTCCACGTGCGAAGCATTTACGAGCGCACAAAGGCTCGCCTTCAATGAACGCAACTCCTCCTCGAAAGCGGGGGATCGATGCGACTGCGGCGCTGCCGCGAATGCCGCTGTCACATCCGCATGGACCGCCACCGGCCCCGTCGACAAGTTTACGACCTCGCCGCGTGCGGCAGGGAAGAGCGACGAGATTTTCTTCGCCCCCTCGCGGAACGCTTCGGCCGTCAGGTACATCGGTTGGAACGGCGCGTCACGCGTACCGACTATCGGCCCGAACGGGACGAAGCCGATGTGCTGGTACAACTTCAACTGCCGCGTCGTCGCCGAAATCAGCGCGGCATTGAATCCACGTTCCGTCGCGTAGTGGAATGCGCCGGCGATCAATCCCGGCAGCACGTTGCCCGTGCGATGGTCGCGGGCCACGTTCAGCAGCCGAATCTCGCAGTAGCGGTAGCCGGTCAGCAGAAATTGATCGAGGTTCTCCAGTTTGCCGTCGAGCGAAAACGGCCGCGTTCCGCGCACGGCGATGCTGCCGATGACTGTCTCGCCGTCCAATGCGACTACGTACTCGTTCTCATCGTGGAAGCGGTCGACATGCCTCTGATTTTCATTGGGCGCGTGCTGCGGGATTTCCTCGACAAACGCCTTGTACTGCAGGGCATGGACCTGCTCTAGCTCGCGCGCCTCGCGCGCCAGCCGGAACTTGACTGTGGGCATAAGAAAATCATAGCCGCAAATGCGATCGTTACTGCGCCGCCGACTCGAACCACCGCGGAATCAGAATTCCGGCCGTGAGGTCGTACGCAAAGTGGACGACCATCACCGGGATCAGTGATTGCGCGAGCCAGACCAGCGCGTGACAGGCCAGCGCGATGACGAAGATGCCGGCCATGCTTCGCAATCCCTGCATCGCGTGCGCGGCGGCGAAGCTGATCGAGATGGCGATGATCGTGACGATCGCGATTCCAATCAGCCGCTGCGCCAGCTCGGTCATCACGCCGCGATAGACGAGCTCCTCGGCGGTTCCGGCCACGATGCAGATGAAGACGTACGGCACCAGCTCACCGCTGTTGTGCGGCAGGATGTCGTACAGGCGCCGTTTCGACGCGTCGCTGCGGCTTGCCCATCGCAATTTCAATGTGAGCACGGTCAGCACGTAGATCACAGCGGCCGCGCTCCACGCGATGAGCGGCCGTTGCGGCAGCGGCATCGCCAGGATTCCGTGCGTGTACGCCGTCCACGCGGAGATCGCGGCAAGGAACAGTTGAAAAAAGATCGTTTGCTGGTAGAAGCGCGACCGTGAGATCGGCAACGGTCCTGTGCCGAGGCGTCGCGCGGATTTGACGATGACGATCGGGAGGAAGACTCCCACGAACGCCAGCAGCATGAGCCCGAGCGGGTTGACGTCGTCAGGGATCAGCGCGTGAATCATCGATCACCAGCGATGCCCGCAGTCGGCGCAGCGATACGGCGACGCGACGAGAAAGAAGATGCAGACCGCCATGATCAGGTAAAAGGCCATGATCAGCTGCTCGACAGCCACGCCGACCGCGATCAAGAGCGCGGCGCAGATCAGAAAACCGGTCAGCCGCCGCGTGCGGCGAATGTCCGCCGAGCCACATTTCGGACATTGCTCGGGATGACGAATCGCGTGTTGCGCGCTGGCAGTGGCCTGCTCGGCGACGTCCAGTCCCGCGATGCGATTGAGGATCGACTCGGCGCGGTCGGCATCCTCGGACGCGACCTGGAGCTTGACGCCCATCGGCGAGGTGTAGGGCGCAAGCGAGGTGATGTTCTCATCGCCGAGGAATGCAGCGACGCCTTCGTCAGCGAGTACGGCCTTGGCGAGTTGCGCGTCGTGCGCGTTGCGGAATGTGGTCAGAGTTACCAGCGGCATGCGGCGCGGATTGTAGGCCGTTATCATCCGCTCGGTGCCGCGGCGCTTCGACCGATTTATCGACGACCTCTCGCGCGTTGAGCTGTCCGTTCGCGCGTGCAACCAGTTCGCGCGCAGCAGCGACGATGCGCGTGGCAACGCGATTCGCCGCCGCAATCTGCGGCTGTACCTCGAGGAGCTCGACGCCGTCGGACCGCGGCTGCTCCTCGTCGGCGAGGCGGTGTCGTATCGCGGCGGACGGCTGACCGGCATCCCCTTCGTCAGCGAAACGGTGATGCTGTGCGGCGTCGATCTCGCGAACGGTTCGCACGTCCTCGGCGCGGAACGCGGCTATCGCAAAACCGATCTCTCCACGCGCGTTTCCACCGAGGCCAGCGCCACGATGGTGTGGGGAACCATCCGCGACATCGAGCCGCTGCCGCTGCTCTGGAACGCGTTTCCGTTTCATCCGTTCGACGCCGGAAATCCGCTCACGAACCGGATGCCGGCGCCGGCGGAGTTGGAAATCGGCGCGACGTTCGTCATGCGACTGATTCGGCTCTTCGATATCGAATGCGTCGCGGCGATCGGCAATCAGGCCTCGTTCAGCCTGACCCGCCTCGGCGTTCCGCACGAGAAGGTCCGCCACCCGTCGCAAGGCGGCAAGAACCTCTTCGTCGCCGGAATGGCGCGCCACTCGCAATTTCCGCGCGTGGATTAGAAGACGTTCACGCGGAGACGCGGGGACGCGGAGAAAGAGAGCCTTTTTTGTCTCCGCGCCTCCGCGGCTCCGCGTGAACAAAGCGAATCGCTACCCCCCGATGTGCGACATCTCCACCTTCGTCCCCGGCGTGGCCTCGGAGCGTATTTCCGAGTAGCGGTCGTCGCGGGTGCGCCAGTGGCTGCGGATGGCGGCGGTGATCGTTTCGTCGTCCGCTCCGCTGCGCAGGAGAGCCCGCAGGTCGTGGCCGGTGCCGGCGAAGAGGCAAAGATAGAGTTTGCCGTCGGCGGAGAGGCGGGCGCGCGTGCAACTGCCGCAGAACGGCTGAGTGACCGAGGAGATGATGCCGATCTCGCCCGCGCCGTCGAGGTAGCGCCATCGTTCGGCGACTTCGCCGAAGTAGTTCGGCTGCACCGGTTCGATCGGCCAGTGCTCGGCGATCCGTTCGGCGATCTCGCGTGCGGAGACGACGTCCGTCATCCGCCAGCCGTTCGTGTTGCCGACGTCCATGTACTCGATGAAGCGGAGGATGTGGCCCGTTCCACGGAAGCGCTGCGCGATCTCGACAATGCTGCCGTCGTTCTCGCCGCGTTTGACGACAACGTCGATCTTGATCGGACCGAGTCCTGCCTCCGAGGCTGCGTCGATCGCTTCGAGAACGCGGGCGACGGGGAAGTCGACATCGTTCATGCGCCGGAACACCGCGTCATCGAGCGAGTCGAGACTGACGGTGATGCGATCGAGTCCAGCCTCGCGAAGTGCGACAGCTTTCTCGCGTGTCAGGATCGAGCCGTTTGTCGTGAGTGCAATATCCTGCACACCACGCGTGTCGGCGAGCATCGCCACGAGGCGTTCCAGATCGCGGCGGAGCAGCGGCTCGCCACCGGTGAGGCGAATCTTCTGAATGCCTTCATTCGCAAAGAGTTGTGCGAGGCGCGCGATCTCCTCGAACGTCAGCAGCTCCGCCCGGTCGAGGAAGGCGAAGTCGCGGCCGAAGACCTCTTTCGGCATGCAGTAGGTGCAGCGAAAGTTACAGCGGTCTGTAACCGATATCCGCAGGTCGCGAAGGGGACGGCCGAGCGCGTCAACTGCCATTCAGCGCAGACAACTCTGACGGCGGGAACAAAAACTCCAGCACGGCCGGGGCGCGTTTCGCCCAGGCGCGTTCGCTGTGATCGGCGCGGCGGTCTTCGAAGTAGTTGAAGTCCGCCTCATCGCGCCAGCCCTTGTTGCGCAACAGGTCGCGAAGCGAACGCGCGTCGTTCAGACCTTCGACACCTTCGCGTCCACCCATGTCGAGCCAGATGCGCGGACGCTCCGGCGACGCGAAAGCCTCCACCTCGGAGAGAATCGCGCGGTTGTGCCACCAGACCGAGGGCGACATCACCGCGAGATGGCCGAAGATGTCGGGATGTGTGAGTCCGAGGTACAGCGTGGCCAGGCCGCCGAGCGATGAGCCGCCGAGGGCAGTGTTGGAGACGTCCGTCAACGTGCGGAACCTCGCGTCGATGACCGGCTTCAACTCTTCGATGATCATTCGGCCGTAGTCTTTCGCTTTGCCGCCGCCGTGCCGCGACGGGTCGTTCGTCGGCGTGTACTCGTCGATGCGCGACGCGCCGGTGTTGTCGATGCCGATGATGATCATCGGCCGCGCGCTTCGCGATCCGATCGCTTCATCCGCCGCTTCGCCGAGGCGCCAGTGCTGACCGGGGATGAATGCGCGTTCGCTTTCGAAGAGATTCTGACCATCGTGCATGTAGAGCACGGGGTAACGGACGGCGTCGCGGTCGTTGTAGCCGGGCGGCAGATAGATGGTGATGTCGCGATCGTTGCCGAGGATGTCGGAGTGGAAGCCGCGGATGTGATCGAGAGTGCCTCGGCGGATTTCCTTGCGCCGGTTGGGAAGCTGCAGCACGCGCCGGAAGGCGGTGCGCAGCGTGTCGCTCAACGGCTGCATCAGGCTCGAATCTCGCGATAGCCGCTGCGGAAGTAGAGCAGCGGGTCGCCCTCGGTGGTGTGAATCTTCAAGACCTCGCCGATGAAGATGGAGTGATCGCCGCCGGGAAGCTGGTCGTAAACGCGGCATTCGATCGCCGTCAGCGCGCCGGCGATGAGAGGCACATCCAAGTCGCCCGGAACGAGCTCGACGCCGTCGAATTTGTCGTCGTTGCGCGAGGCAAACTTCGAGGAGATATCCGCCTGCGCGCTACTGAGGATACTGACGCCGAATTTGCCCGCGGCGGCGATCGCATCGTGCGTTTTGACGGATCGCTCAATGCAGATCAGCACGAGCGGCGGACGGAGCGAGAGAGACGCGAACGAGGCGACGGTCATTCCGAAAGGTTTCCCGTCGTGCGACGTGGTCACGATCGTGACCCCGCTGGCGAAATGCGACATGGCCAGCCTGAAATGAGCATCATCGATCGGCATCGCGAACCTCCGGGCGGCGCAGTGTAATGCAACTTTCGAGCACTCCCGCGCGCGTGGCATTCGATGTGATAGAACTCCGCGCCCTATGAAAGTCCACGAGTATCAGGCCAAAGAAATCCTGCGCCGCTACGGCGTTCCGACGCCGCGCGGCATCGTCGCGGAAAACGCGGATGAAGCGCGCGCCGCGGCAAAGGAGTTGGGCGGCCGCGTCGTCGTAAAGGCGCAGATCCACGCCGGCGGCCGCGGCAAAGGCGGCGGCGTGAAGTTGGCCAAAGACGCTGACGACGCCGCGGAGCTGACGAAGAAGATGATCGGCATGACGCTGATCACGCACCAGACCGGACCCGAGGGCCGTGAGGTCCGCAAAGTCCTGATCGAGGAAGCGCTCAACATCGACAAGGAGCTCTACCTCGGCATCACGCTCGACCGCCGCATCGGCATGCCGGTGGTGATGGCGTCGAAGCAGGGCGGGATGGAGATCGAAGAGGTCGCCGAGCGCGATCCCTCCGCGATCCATCGCGAGCCGATCGACGGCGTTCTCGGCGCGCTGCCATTTCAGGCTCGCGCCGTTGCGAACGCACTGGGACTGACAGGCGACGCGTACAAGAAGTGCGTCGATTTCGTGCAGAAGCTGATGCGCTGCTACCTCGACACGGACGCGTCGCTCGTCGAGATCAATCCGCTGATGGTTACGACAGAGGGCAATGTTTTCGCGCTCGACTGCAAGATGAATTTCGACGACAACGCCATGTTCCGCCACAAGGATCTCGCCGAGATGCGCGATCTGAATGAAGAAGATCCGCTCGAGGTCGAGGCGTCGAAGTTCGGACTGAACTACATCACGCTCGATGGCAACGTCGGCTGCATGGTGAACGGCGCCGGGTTGGCGATGGCCACGATGGACATCATCAAGCTCGCCGGCGGACAGCCCGCGAACTTCCTCGACGTCGGCGGCGGTGCGAGCGCGGAGCAGGTCAAGAACGCGTTCCGCATCATCCTCTCCGACAAGAACGTGAAAGCGATCCTGATCAATATTTTCGGCGGCATCATGCGCTGCGATCGCATCGCCGAAGGCGTGGTGAGCGCGTCGCGCGAGATCGGGCTGCCGGTTCCCGTTGTCGTCCGCCTCGAAGGAACGAACGTCGACCTCGGCAAGGAGATCCTGAGCAACTCAGGACTTCCGCTGATCACCGCCGACGGCATGTGGGACGCGGCGCAGAAAGTGGTCGCAGCCGCGAAGCGGCAAGACCATCCTGAGCGAAGCGAAGGATCTACAGCGGCGCAAGGAAATAGCTGATGGCCATCTGGGCAGACAAGAACACACGAGTGATCGTGCAAGGCATCACCGGCCGCGAGGGGACGTTCCACGCGATTCAATGCCGCGAGTACGGAACGCAGGTTGTGGGCGGCGTGACGCCGGGCAAGGGCGGGACGACGCACGAGGGTTTCGCGGTCTTCAACAGCGTTCGCGAGGCGCGAGAAAAAGCGGGCGCGAATTGCTCGCTGATCTTCGTGCCGCCGCCGTTCGCGGCCGACGCGATCATGGAGTCGGCTGACGCCGGCATCGAGCTGATCATCTGCATCACCGAGGGCATCCCGGTGAACGACATGATGCGTGCCCACGATTTTCTGCGGAAGTCGAACGCGCGGGCGATGATGTCGGGCGCGATGCCGTCGCGCCTGATCGGTCCGAACTGCCCCGGCATCATCACGCCGGGCGAAGCGAAGATCGGGATCATGCCCGGCCACATTCACCGTCCTGGCCCGATCGGCATCGTGTCGCGCTCGGGAACGCTGACGTACGAAGCGGTCGGTCAGACGCGCGCGCTCGGACAATCGACGGCAGTCGGCATCGGCGGCGATCCGCTGCCGGGCACGAATTTCATCGACTGCCTGGCCGCATTCGAAAGTGATCCGGCCACCGAGGCCATCATCATGATCGGCGAGATCGGCGGATCAGCCGAGGAGGAAGCGGCGGCATTCGTGAAGGAGTCGGTCACGAAGCCGGTCGTCGCCTTCATCGCCGGCCAGACCGCCCCGCCCGGACGCCGTATGGGCCACGCCGGCGCCATCATCAGCGGCGGCAAGGGGACGGCGTCGGAAAAGATGGACGCGCTGCGAGCAGCAGGGATTCACGTCGTCGAAGCGCCAAGCGAGATGGGCGCGAAGGTGGCGGAGGTTTGGAAGGGGCGGTAGCTAACGTCAGAGTTTTATCGGCTTGACCGGATAGCCACGAAGCTCAGGGATTTCCTCTTCGATGCCGATGCCGTGAAACCTAGCCGCAAGGCGTGTTCCGAGACCCACACTCTCGATATCGTCGTCCTTGACCGTGTCGCGAAGAATCTCGACGGCTTCGGCTGCAGTGCTGCGTCGATTGCGGTAAGCGCGGAGCTGGATTTTGTCCAGCACGTCATCTTCGATTTCGTCAATTACGAGTTCAGGCATCGCGACTGATGGTACGCCTACGGCGCCACTTCCTCCACCTTCCCGCTCTTCAGGTTGTAGTACGCCACGATCAGCCCGACCTTGTGGTCGAGGACCGCTTTGCGGATCACCTCACTGTGCGCGAGGAGGTACGCGGCAGAACTGCGAGCGTTCGCTTCGATGGCTCTTTCGGTCTTATCGGGACCGGTCCACGTCGGCCACCCGATGAACGACTCGCGGATGCGCTGCACGAGGGCGACGAGACTCGGCGTGGCGGGATCGTTCGGATCGAGAGCCGCTTTGACGGCGCCGCAATCTTCGTGACCCATCACCACGATCAAGCGAGTCCAATCGTGAGCGATGGCGTACTCGATGCTGGCGATGTCGAACGGACCCGCCACGTTTCCGGCCACGCGAACGACGAAGAGATCGCCGATGCCGCGTCCGAAGATCAGCTCGGGCGGGACGCGGCTGTCGGCACATGAGAAGACGGTGACAGGCGGATTCTGGCCGGCGACATTTGCGTCGCGCTGTGCTTGCAGTCCTGTGTAGGGAAGCGCACCGGCCATATACGTGGCGTTGCCCGTCATGAGCGTCTGCCAGTACGCCTCAGGTGCCATCGGCTTTGGCCACGGCGCAGGAAAAGGCGCTTGGGCGAAGAGCGGAAATGCAGCAAAGAAGAGGACGAGGATCGAGATTGATCGGCGCATGGATGGACCTCCGGCGCGATTCTAGCGCCTTGTGATGACGAGCTCGCTGATATCTACAGGCCGCTCAATGGCATCGACGACGATTGCAGCGACGTCGGCCGGATCCATAAAGCCCGGCCGCGGCTCCAGCCAGAACGGCGTGTTCATCCCGCCTGGCGACACGGCGATGATTCGAGCCTTCGTTCCCTTCGCCTCGGCCTTCAGCGCTTCAGTGTAGCCGCGCGCGCCCCACTTCGCGGCGCAGTAGACAGTTTCGTTGGCCTTGCCGGTGAGCGCGGCGGTGGAGAGGACGTTGACGATCGTCCCGCCGTGCTCTTTGAATCGCGGAAAAAGGACCTCGCATAAGTTGATGGTCGCGATCAGGTTGGATTTGATGATCGCAGCGATTGCGTCCTCATCGTACGAACCGGCAGGTCCGAAGATGCCGGTGCCGGCGCAGTTGATGAGCAGATCGATCGTGCCGCAGCGTTCAGCAGCTTCGATGGCGCGAACCGCTGTCTCACGTTTTGACGCATCGCCGGAAACGCCGGCACTTTCCCGGCGCGAGACGCCGATCACTTGCTTCCCTCGGCTTTGCAGGAGCGCAGCGATCGACAGTCCCAATCCGCTCGATGCACCGGTGACGATGGCAACCATGCGCGGAGTTTAGGCTCAATACCAGTCCAGCCAACGATCGTCGAGCAGCTTTCGTTGACCGCGGCCGTCGATGATCTCCACCTGGACGTCGGTGATCGGCGGGATGTTCTTCGGGCGCGACGCGAACTCCAGCACGTACGCCGGCTTGGTCGTGGCGTCGTACCAGCGATACCAATGGCTCGTCTGCGGATCGGCCTTCAACGTCGCCGGCAACCGCAGTCTCCCGTTGTTGAAGAGCAGGTTGACCTCGCGGACGCCGAATGGCGACAGCGCGATTCCGGAGAATGTGGCCGGTCCTTTCAGCGACGTCGTTTGCGGTGAGACCAGCGCGCCGAAGGTGTCTTCGTTGTAGGTGGAATGGCCGCTCAGCATCGAACGAAGTTCCGCCGAGTCGCCGCGGGTTCCGATCCGGAACAGCCAATCGCCATTGACGCCGTCGTCGAAGCGTTTGACGAATCCAAGTTGACCGCCGTCGACCATGCGGGTGAGCCATTTCCCACCGGCGGCACCGAGGGCGTCGGCGCGAATGACGACGTGCGTGACACCGATGCGCGCCAGCTCCGGCACCAGTTCATCCGACCACGGCTCCGCCAGCTGCACGATCCGCGAGTACTCCGGCGGATCGAATCCGGAGACGCCGTTCACCACTGGCCGATGATGTGCGGTGGCATGCAGCATCACCTCGTACTCAGTGTTGTGATCGATTGGCAGCTCGATCATCGCGTGCGGCTTCGTGCTCTTCGCCCAGAGGTCGATGGGCCGCACAGCTGTCGGCGCCATATACCAGCGAATGGGATCGTGCAGCTCGATCACAAACGCGATGGCGACGATGGCGCCGGTCCACTTCGCGCGCCGCGTGATGAGCGCGATGGCAATGGCGATGAGAATCGCCAGTCCGACGTGGGTGATGAGCGCCCATCGCGCCGGAACGCGGACAGCGCGAAATCCGGGGACGTCGTTGAAGAGGAATCGGTAAAACGGCGTCCGCAGACCGAGGGAGCCGATGAAGCCGAGAAGGATCCAGGACCAGGCGAGAGCGAGCGGTTTCCATTCGCGCGAGGCGACCGCAACTACAGCGAGACAGAGCGCGAGCGCGCCGGGGAAAAGCCAGCGTTCCGGATCGGTTGCGGCATCGTTGCGCGCCGGATACGGCCGCCACGCGAAGTTGTTGAGCAGCCAATCGCCGGGTAGCGCCGAAAAGCTCATCGTCTCGTTCCAGGACCGCTGCATTCCGTACAGCTTCGATGCGGCGTGATACGGGTAGAGAAACGGCGCG
>JAFAOU010000050.1 GCA_019247495.1 Acidobacteriota bacterium | reverse complement strand
CGGGCAACTGGTCGTGAAGGGATCCGCGGCCGGCGTCCTGACGATCGACGGCAACGGCAGCGTCGCAACGGACGGCACGCTCTCCGGACTCGTGCAGATCAAAGTCACCGACATCGCCAAAGCGCTGGCCATGTCGCCGAAGACGTCGTCACTGCCCGCCGCCGGCAGCCTCACCGCGAACCTGCAACTCGGTGGCAAACTCACTTCGATCGAGACGTTGCGCATCGACGCCACCTTCCCGGAGTTCAACGTGCGCGTCTCCGAGCACGCCTTCGCGCCCGCGCGGCCGCTGCATGTGAGCCTGCGCGACGGCCGCATCGTTTTCGACGATTTCCAGTTGGCCATCGGTCAGGACGCCGCGACGACATTCGCCGTTGGCGGCTCCGCGGAGTTGACCGGCGCCAAGCGGCTCAACATCGATCTGAAGGGCACGCTCGAAGCCGTGCTGCTGCAACTCGTTGTCGCCGACCTTCGCGCCGATGGTCACATCGCCATCGCCGGAGGCCTGACCGGTACGCTCGACGCCCCGCGCTTCACCGGCAGCGCCGAGTTCCAGAACGCCTCGGTGCGCGCGCCCGGGTTCCCGCAGATGATCGACAACATCACCGGCACGATCATCTTCCGCGGCGACCGCATCGACATCGACTCCGTCCACGCGCGGCTTGGCGGCGGCCAGATCGTTCTGGGCGGTTCCGTGGCCATGGACGGCATGACGCCGAAGAGCGTGCGCGTCACGCTGCAGGGCACCGAGGTCGCCATCCGTTACATCGAAGGCCTGACGATGGAGGCGAACTTCTCGCTGTTGCTCAGCGGCGACCTCGATCGATCCATTCTCACCGGCGACGTCACCGTCAATCGCGCGCTCTACTTCCGCGACATCGACATCGGTTCGGCGCTTCTCAACGCCGTCCTTTCGCGCCGCGGCGTCACACCGGTGGTCAGCGCGTCGTGGCAGGACCATGTCGGACTCCGTTTGCACCTGAACAGCGACAACACGCTCGCCGTGCGCAACAACATCGCCGACTTCACCGGCAGCGCCGACCTCGAAGTGAGCGGGACGCTGGGCAACCCGGTCATCCTTGGCCTGGTCACGCTGAACGAAGGCGGCAAGATCCGCTTCCAGGACGTCGACTACCGCATCGTGCGCGGCTCGATCAATTTCCAGAATCCCTTCCGCATCGATCCGTTCTTCGACATCGCCCTCGAAGCACGCATCAGCGGCGGGATCTCCGAGCTCGAGTCGGGACCGATCGATGTCACGGTGGCGCTGACGGGCACGATCGATCGACTGACTCCCTCGATCACCAGCGATCCGCCCGCCAGCGACATCACGCTCTTCTCGCTCCTCGGCTTCGGCGCTCTGACGCGCAATACGAACACGAATACGCCAGTGAACGCGACGAGCGCGGGCCGTTCGCTTCTGTTCCAGTCGTTGAGCCGCCTGCTCAACTCCGGCGGTGCGCTGTCGTTCATTGACTCGTTCGCCATCTCCACGGACGCGGGCGATCTCGACAAGTCCGGCGATCCCGGCACGAAGGTTTCGTTCGAGAAGCGGCTCTCGAACACGCTGCGCATCCTCGTCATCTACAACACGCGCGACTCCCACAGCCGTGTGACGCTGGAATGGCAGGTCACGCCCGACTGGGTGCTGCAGTTCACGCGCGACCAGCTCTCGAACGAGTACGACGTCGAGGCGCGTTTCCGCCGCCGCTATGACGGACATTGGGCGTGGGGGACGCGCGGCCGCAATCCGATGGAGTGGGTGACGTTCAATCAATCGAACGCTGCTGCGCCTGTTCCGCCGCCGATTACGATCGCAACGACGACTGTTGCGCCACCGGCCGGCGCGATCGTCACCAGCGTCGGCTTCCGCGCCGACTCCGCCGTCGACACGTCGTCGTTCAATCAGCTCGTGGCAGTGAAAGTCGGCGAGCCGCTGTCGCTTCGCAACGTGCAGGCGTCGGTGAAGAGCCTCTTTGCAACGGGCAACTTCCGCGACATCCGCGTCGACTCGACGCCATCTGGAAACGGCGTCGCGATCGTCTTCGCGCTCTACACGAACTTCCGCATTTCTTCGATCGACTTCGAAAACCTGAGCGGTGCCGACCGCGATCGCGCCCTGCGCATGATCACCTTCCACACCGGCGACATCCTTTCGCTGAACGCCGTCGATCACGGCGCCGTCGCGGTGCAGGAAATGCTCAAGCACTCGGGTTATCTCGACGCGACCGTCGATCCGGAGACGTCGTTCGTTCGCGCGCAGAGCCGCGCCGCGATCATCTTTCACGTCACTCGCGGACCGCGGGCCATCGTCAGCACCGTTACGATCGACGGCAACACCGCACCGTTCACCACGCAACAGATCATCGCGCAGATGAAACACGGGCCCGGCAAACCGTTCGATATCGACGAAGCGCGGCTCGATGAAACGCGTATCCGGCAGTGGCTCCTGCATCAGGAGTATCGCAAGGCCACCGTTCGCTACATCAGCAACACGTACGACGCCGCAACGCACACGGTCGCGCTGCGCTACGCCGTCACGACCGGGCCGATCGTGAGAGTCGAAGTGACGGGCGTCTCGCGCCACTCGCTGCGCAGCATTCTTCCGTTCCGCCGCAACCAGCCGTACAGCGAGGACGCGATCGATCGCGCCGCCGCTGCAATCGTCACGAACCTCCAGCAGCGCGGCTTCTACAACGCGACCGTCGATACCGAGGGTTCGTTGCAGGGCAATGTGTGGACGTCGACGTTCCACGTCAATCCTGGCCCGCAGTTCCATCTCGAAGCGGTCACGTTCACCGGCAACGACAAGGTTTCCGACAAGACTCTGCAGGGCGTGGTAGCCACGTCACCGAGCGGCGGCATCAAGGGACTGCTCGCCACGATTCTGCGGCGTCCGCAAGGCGTCACGCGTGAACAGATCGCCGCCGACCGCACCACGCTGGAGTCGTACTACCGCCTGCACGGCTTCCTCACCGCCACTGTTGCCACGCCTGTCGTCAACACGAACGCGGCCACAGGCGCGATAACGATCGACTTCCCGATCACCGAGGGACCGGAGACGATGGTGGCGTCGGTATCGATCGAAGGAAACGAGCAGGTCGCGACGAAGGATCTGCCGAAGCCGGCGTTGAAAGTCGGCGACGCGTTGAATCCGACGCTCGAGCGCGATGACGTCATCGCGCTGCAGACGTACTACTCCGACCGCGGCAACGCCGAGGTGCAGGTGCACGTGCGCGAGGAAGTGAGCGCCGACAAAAAGACGGCGAACGTCGTCTACACGATCGCCGAAGGGCCGAAGATCGCGCTGGGCAACGTCATCGTGCGCGGCAACACGTACACGCAGACGAACGTCGTGGCGCGCACGGCAGCGCTCGAAAAAGGGCAGCCGTTCAGCTACACGTCAATCCTCGAAGCGCAGCAGCGGCTGTATCGCCTCGGCATTTTCCAGCGCGTCGATATTCAGCCGGCGCAAGCCGAAACCGGCGTGGGCACGCGCGACGTCACGATCTCGATTGCAGAGGGGAAGGACCTGACCGTTGCCGGTGCGCTTGGCGGGACCGCGCCCTTTTCGAGCACAACCGGCGCGAACCGCATCGCACCTCTCGTTTCCGCATCGATCGCCCATCGCAATCTGTTCGGCACCGGGCGCTACCTCGGTCTGGAGTTGATCTACGCATACAAGAGCCGGAAAGACGTTTTCCTCACCTATCGCGAGCCGTTCATCGGCAGGTTCGATCTTCCGATTCAGGTGACCGCGTTTCAGAGCGACGATTTCCGGCCGCACACGCACATCGTTCAACGCGGCGGCTTCATCGAGGCAACGCGGATTGCGCGATACCAGACACGCTGGTCGTTGCGCTACGAATACCGCGTCGCGAAGTGTCAATCCGGAGATCTTTGCGATCAGGCGCAGAGGGTGCTCCTCCCCGGTCTCGATCGCAATGCGACGAACGTAGCCATCTCCAGCGTCACGCCGACGTTTTTCTGGGACAAACGCGACGACTCTATCAATCCGCATCGCGGCTTCTTCACGACCGCCTCGGCCGAATACGCGTTCCCGCTCATCGCCGCGAACGCGCGATTCCTGAAGGAGTTCACGCAGACGTCGTGGTACCTGCCGGTCAGCGAGCGGAGTACGTTCGCCGTGTCCGGCCGCGTCGGACTGATTCAGGACCTCGGCGCCGGAACGACAATCGATCCTGAAACGGGACAGCTCATTCCGACGAGCGGCGTGCCGCTGTCCGAACGCTTCACGGCCGGCGGCGACACGTCCCACCGCGCCTACCCGCTCGACCTCCTCGGCACCGCCTGTCCGACCCAGCAGTCGATCGATGAAGGTTGCCGTCCAACGCTGATCGACATCCTCGATTCGAACGGCAATCACGCCACCGCGCCGCTCGGCGGACGCTCGCTGTTCATTCTCAACGCCGAATATCGCTTCCCGATCGCCGGGCCGATCGGCGCGCAACTGTTCGTCGACGCCGGCAACACGTTCGCCAACACTCTTCGCTTCGGCGATCTCAAATACGGCCTCGGCACCGGCCTGCGCTACCTGTCACCGGTCGGTCCGGTGCGCTTCGATTTCGGCTACAAACTCCACCGCCAGATCCTGCGCTTCCAGGACGGCAAGCCGGTCTACGAGAGTCCCTACGCCTACTTCATCACGCTGGGGTACGCGTTCTAGCGGAACCGATTCACCACAGAGAACACAGAGATCACAGAGGAGGTTCTCTCTGTGTCTCTGTGGTTCAAGTCAAATTCGCGCCGCACGAACTTCAGAAATCACGCTCTCGACGACTTCCTCCGCCGCGCCCAACTGCTTCGCGCGATCTTTCCGGAAGCTCCATTCGATCTGGCTAATCGCGAGGCTCTTCGCGCCGATGCCGATGCGCAGCGGAAAGCCGATTAGATCGGCATCCTTGAACTTCACGCCGGGACGTTCGTCGCGGTCGTCGAGAATCGCATCGATGCCCGCGTCGCGCAGTTGGCGATAGATGTCGTCTGCCGCGGCGCGCACGTTGTCTTCCTTGCCGATCTGCGTGACCACGACTTCGAACGGCGCGATCGGCATCGGCCAGATGATGCCGTCGTCGTCGTGGCTCTGCTCGACCGCGGCGGCGACGGTGCGGCCGATGCCGAGGCCGTAGCAGCCCATGATCATCGGCTCGCGCGCGCCCTTCTCATCGAGGAACGTGCAGTTCATCGCCGCCGAATACTTCGTGCCGAGCTTGAAGACGTGACCGACCTCGATGCCGCGATGAATTTCCAACGGAGTAGCACAGCGCGGACATGGATCGCCGGCGAACACGGTCGTGAAATCGCCGTACTCTGGCTCTTGGAAATCGCGGCCCGGATTCGCGCCGGTGTAGTGCGTATCGCTCTTGTTTGCGCCGACGACCCAATTCGTCAGACCTTTCAGCGACACGTCCGCGAGCACGCGCGGCGCCTTCGTGCCGACCGGACCGCAGTAGCCGATCGGTCCGCCCGTGGCCGACTCGAAGCGGGCGTCCGGCATCATCTCCAGAAACTCCGCGCTGAGGTAATTCTTGATCTTGATCTCGTTGCCTTCGCGGTCGCCGCGCACGAGGACCATCACGCAGCCTTTGTCCGTATCGAAGACGAGCGTCTTCACGAGCTGCGAAGTCGGCTTGCCGAGGAACTTGCCGACGTCGTCGATCGACTGCGTGCCGGGGGTGTGAATCGGAGCAAGCTCCTCGATCTGCGCCGCGGCCGGTTCGCCGAAGAACTTCGACGTCGCCTTCTCCACGTTCGCGCCGTAGCTGCAGTTCGGACACGACACCACCGCGTCCTCGCCCGACTGCGCGAGCACCATGAACTCGTGCGACGCCGAGCCGCCGATGTTGCCGGTGTCGGCATCGACAGCAACGTGATCGAGACCGCAGCGATTGAAAATCGCGCCGTATGCGACGCGCATCTTTTCGTAGATCTCATCGAGCGATTCGCGATTGGCGTGGAACGAATATGCATCCTTCATCACGAACTCGCGCCCGCGCATGAGACCAAATCGAGGACGCACTTCGTCGCGGAACTTCGTCTGGATCTGGTAGAGGTTTACGGGCAGCGAGCGATACGAGTTGATGGCATCGCGCACCGTGTCCGTGATGACTTCCTCGGCCGTCGGCGCGTAGCAGAACTCGCGGCCGTGGCGGTCTTTGACGCGCAGCAATTCTTTTCCGTAGACCTGCCAGCGCTTCGATTCGATCCACAGTTCGGACGGCTGGATAGTCGGCATGGTCAGCTCGATCGCGCCGGCGCGTCCCATTTCCTCGCGCACGATCGCTTCGAGCTTCTGCATGGAGCGCAGGCCGAGCGGCAGGTACGTGTAGATGCCGGCCGCGACTTTTCGAATCATGGCGGCGCGCATCATCAGCTTCTGGCTGATGACGTCGGCGTCCGCGGGAACTTCCCGCAACGTGTTGATGAAGTATTGGCTCCAGCGCATGGGGCGGGGATTGTAGCGGAGTTATGTTTTACTTTCCGCCGATGCCGGAGATCCTCAAATTCGATCGCACGCCAGTCGCGCGCCTCGTCTCTTGCGCGGCGTCGTTCGCGTCGGCGGCACTCGTCTTCGACTACCTGTCGAAGGGTGAAAAAGAGATCGAGGCGTGGCCGATGATCGCGCTGATCGTTCTGTTTCTCGGCACGCTGGCAGCCGCGGTCGTGCAGTACGGCGATCACATCTACCTCAGCGACGACGGCGTGATGTACGAGAACTGGGTGCTGAAACAGTTCGGGAAGCGCGGCCGGTGGATGCGCTGGGAGGACGTGATCGAGGTGCGCGAGATCAAGCGCAAGGTGTTGATCCTTTTCTCGCGCGACGGCCGGCGCATGCTGGTCGACGCCATCCTTGGCTACCCGATTGCTAGAAACGAAATCCTCAGGCGCGCTCCGCAGGCCATTTTTTCGGGAACGCTCGCCTCTGAAGATTCGTGAAGAAGCGCGTAGCCGTTCCACTCATCGGCGTTGCCGCCGTCGTTCTCCTCGCGGCCATCGTCGCCATCGTCGCGTTGCGCCAGCGAGCGCCGCGGCATCGCGTCTTTCGTGCGGCGCCGGCGGAGACGCGTCCCAAGCCGCCGTCCGCGGAGTTGCGTCAGCCAAACGAGTGGAGCGAGCAGTTTCGTGAATTGGAAGCGAGCGGACGCTGGTCGGAGCTCGACGAGCTGCTCGAACGCATCGCCGGGGCGCACCCGAACGAATACTCACAATGGTCGCTCGCGTATCTGCATGCGCGAGCGTTGATCGAGAACAACGAACCGGCCGATGCCGCCGCGAAACTCGCGCCGTACCTCGCCGCTGGAAATCCGTTTCGCGATCTCGCGCTCTATCACCAGGCGGAAATCGACGACGCGCGCGGAAATCACGCGGACGCCAGCCGTAATCGCCAGGCGCTGATTTTCGCCGCGCCGTCGTCGCTTTATCGCGATCAGGCCATCGATGAAGAGAGCGAGCACTTGTCCCGTGGCGCTCCAAAACCGCTGATCGACTTCGCGACGAAGCTTTTTCCAACCGCGAGTACGTCGCGCCGCCGCGATCTGACAGCGCGCATCGTCGAATCAACTCTTCGCGCCGGCGACGCAAACGGCGCACTCGCACGCGGCATCCCGTTGTTGCAAGCCGGCACGCTCGACGACGCCTCGGATCGCGCCAGCCGCGCGCTCGATCAGCCCGCGCTCATCGCGCGCATGAACGGACCACAACTGCTGCTGATGGGCGAGTCGATGCAAAACCATCGGCACTTCGATCGCGCCGTGGCGCTTCTCTCCGCCGCATTGCGCGCCATGCCGCAACGGCGCGAGGATCTCACCTTCGCGATTGGCCGCTCGTACTTTGGCAACGAGCAGTTCGCGGAGGCGCAGAAGACCTATCTGCGCGGCGCGGCATCGACAGCCGTTCCGAAATGGAAGGCCACATTCCTCTGGCACGCTGCGCGCGCCGCGCAACTCCAGGGCGATGACCGTACCGCCGAGACGCTGATGACGCAGGTGCTGGGGCTGCCCGGACGATTCGACTCAACCGGCCCCGCCGTCACGCAACGAATTCGCACTCGGCTCAAGCAGCGCCGCTTCGTGGAGGCCGCGGCGGACTTGGCGTTCGTGCGCAAGAACTGGCCGAACGATCACACGCTCGTCGAGGCGTCACTCGCCTACGCCCTCGGCATGCTCGGTGCCGGCAATAACGGCGCCGCAGTCGTGACGCTGAACGCGATCCCGCGCAATCTCCTCGACAAATTCGAACCATACGAGATTGACTATTGGCGCGCTCGCGCATTGGAGTCGTCGAATCCGCCTGCGGCGTTTGCCGCGTACTTGAACGTCCTGCGCGCCACGCAGCCAACGCACTTTGCCTACTTCGCGCGCCAGCGTCTCGACGCTCCCGCCATGCAGCCGAAACTGACGCAGGCGCTGGCCACGCGCGACGCCGAGGTCGCGCGCTTAATCGCCGCAGGAAATTGGCTCGTGGCCAAGCAGGTCGCGACCGATCGCATCCTGCTCTCGTCCACCAATCACGTCGAAGAGTCGAAACGGCTCGCGGCCATTTACGAGCACCTGCCGGAGTACGCGAACATCCTCAACCTTCAGCCCGAAGCGTTCCCACAATTTCCGCTGGCGAACGCTGACCGCGCGTCGTTGCTGATGGCGATGGGCCTCTACGACGAAGCCGCCGACAACATCCCGCATCGCTATCCACTGCGTCCGCTGAAGTCGGCGCTGACGCAATCGCTCGCACTCAATCGCGGGAACGCATCGAAGGAATCGATCTTCGCCATCGAAGTGCTGATGAACTCCGTGCCGCGCGACTACGTCCCGGAACTGCTGCCGCTGACGGTTCGCCAGCTTCTCTACCCGCGCTACTTCTACGACTACATCAGCGAGGACTCAAAGAGCTTCAACGCCGATCCCACTCTGGTCCTGGCCATCATGCGCGAGGAGTCGCGCTTCAACCCGCGCGCGAAATCGGAAGCCGCCGCCCGCGGCCTGCTGCAATTCATCATCACCACCGCCCGCCAGATCGGCCGCGACGCCGGCCTCCTCGACGTCGATCCCGAAGACCTCTACGACCCGCGCGTCATCATCCGCCTCGGCGCGAAGTACATCAGCACGCTCTCGAAGCAGTTCGCGAACGACCACTACAACGTCGCAGCCTCTTACAACGCCGGCCCTAAACAAACCGCACTCTGGTCCCGGCTCGCCCCGGCTCCCGGCGACGACTACTTCCTCTCCGCCATCAACTTCGACGAAACCAAGCAGTACGTCCGCAAGGTGATGAACAGCTACAAGCGCTATGAGGAGATTTACGGAAATGGCGTGCCGAGTGGAGGGATTCGGCCGGAGCCGTAGGGCTAGGCAAGTGACGGCACGTAGAGCTGCGCTGCCTCGCTCGCGGCAAAAATCAGATCCGCGAAAGGTTTGGTATCGAAGAGATCGAGCGAATAGCCTCTTTTTATCCTGCGTGCGCTTTTCTCTACCTCGCCATAAACTTTCAACAAATCACTGAGCGTTGGACGATCGGTCAGTCGTCCCAGCACGTTCATGAGCGCACGAAGAACGCTCTCCGGCGTTCGATCATGGATTCTTGGACGGATGCCGCCTAGATCGCTCAAGGCTTTGTCCAGACGATAAGGAACTGTGTCGAAGACGAACCACTGATGATTCGCGCCTGCGCTCCGACTTACAGCGACCGCCAATCCCAATTCGAACGCCATATTCAAGCGTGGCGTCTGCGGCGATCGCCGGTCGAGCGATACGAAAGAGAGATCGTGAAATGAATACTGAGACGACGCGATGAGCTCGTAGATCCTTTCGAGCTGAAACCTGCTCGAGGGATCGCGAACAGCTGCAGTTGGCGTCAAGCCATAAGCCGAAATACCTGCGATCAGGGCTAGATAGACGCGCTCATATCTGATCGCGTATGGAACATTGATGAAGGCGACCGGCAGATCCTGCTTGCTCACCGCTTCGAGCTTGTTGACTTCCGTCGAGTCGAAGACTTGCTCGTTGTCGCCTTACGATGGCCGTTCTTCTTGCGGTTTGCCTTCGCCGCATCGGCTGCGCGAATTTCGTTGATCATCTGTCGTAGCTCGGCCACGCGTTTCGCAGGGATCTTGTAGTACGCCGCCACCTCATCAGGAGTCGGATATGGGGTCGTGATGATGACTTTGCCGGACATGATCGTGGCTATTCTAACGCCGGCGTTCCGTTGCGCGTTCCCGGAGATGGCACGCTCTCCTCGTTTCAACAAGACTTTCGATGTGAATCTCAATCGCTTGGCGAATGAGCTGCATTGCCTCATCTTGCGACTCACCTACGGCGACGCAGCCTGGCAGCTCCGGCACGTACGCGCCGAACGACGCATGGCCTTCCTCAATGATGACTTCGTAATCCATTGCGCTCACCCGATCACCCGCTCGTAAAACTCACGATACCTCGGCACGACTCCGTTCACGTTGAACGTGCCTTCGGCGAGGGTGCGGCCGTTGTGGCCGAGGCGGCGTTGGAGGTCGGGGGCGGAAAGGATTTCGATGGCGCGGGCGGCCATGCCTTCGACGTCGCCGACGGGGAGGAGGTAGCCGGTTTCGCCTTCAACGACGACCTCGGGCAAGCCGCCGGCGCGGCTGCCGATCACGGGGACTTCGGAGGCCATCGCCTCGAGGGCGGCCATGCCGAACGATTCGGCTTCGGATGGGAGGAGGAAAACGTCCGCGGCGCCGACGACTTCCTCGAGGTTCGGGACGTTGCCGAGGAAGAAGACCTGTTCGCGGAGGTGGTGGTCGCGGCAGAAGGCCTCGGCGACCGAACGGTCGGGTCCGTCGCCGATCATCACCATGCGGCTGGGGATCGTGCGCGAGACGCGTTCGAAGACCGCGAGAACATCCATGATCCGCTTCACCGGGCGGAAGTTCGAGACGTGGCAGAGCAACTTTTCGCCGGATGACGCGAAGAGTCCCGACAGCGCGCCGGCGTGTTTGCGGAAACGGGCGGGATCGACGAAGTTGGGGATGACTTCGATCTCTTTTTTCGTGGCGAAGTTCTTCGCCGTCTCGTCGCGCAGCCATTGCGAAACCGCAGTCACGCCATTCGAGACTTCGATTCCGAAGCGCGTGATCGGGAGATAGCTTGGATCGCGGCCGACGAGCGTGATGTCGGTTCCGTGCAGCGTGGTGATGAACGGGAGGTTGTTGCGCGCCGACACGATTTCGCGCGCGAGGTGCGCGCTGATCGCGTGCGGAATCGCGTAATGCACGTGCAGGATGTCGAGCTTCTCGTACTCCGCGACCTCGGCCATCTTCGTCGCCAGCGCCAGCGTGTACGGCGGATACGGATCGAAAAGCGGATACGGCGTGACGGTGACTTCGTGAAATCGGACGCGCTCGTGCAGCACGCTCAGGCGCGACGGCATCGCGTAGCTGATGAAGTGCACGTCGTCGCCGCCGCGCGCCAGCGCGAGGCCAAGCTCGGTGGCCACGACGCCGGAGCCGCCGAACGTCGGATAGCAGGTGATGCCGATTTTCACGGCTCTCTCCCCGCGTACGCGGCGATCACGTCGTCGACTTTCGGCGGCTGCTTGGTCATGAAGGCTTCGCCGTATTCGACGCCGATGAGCGCGCCGAAGTGACGTCCGCGCGCTTCGATCATCTCCAGGAACTTCTTGTCGGCGATAAACGACGGTGGCTCTTTCGATTTCGGATCGTAGAACTGCGACTTGAACGCGGCGATGGCGCGCTGCTTGGTCTTCCACGTCTTCGTCACGTCGACCACGAAGCTCGGCGTCACGAGATAGTTCTGCGGGTAGTAAATCGTCACCTGCGGACGATGGTGCGGAAGCCCGGTTTCGAGTGAGCGCAGACCGGCGTACCACGACGCCTCGGTGACAATGCGGCCGGTGCGGATGTGATCGGGATGGCGGTCGTCGGGCCACATCGTGAAGACGACCTTCGGTTTGCACGTGCGGACGATCTCGATGATCTGCAACTCTTCCTCTCGGCCTGTGCGGATGTTGCCGTCGCCGAAGTCGAGTTGCTCGCGAAAGCGCGCGCCGAGGATGCGCATGGCGGCGAGCGCCTCGCGGCGGCGGATTTTCGGTGTGCCGCGCGTTCCCAGCTCGCCGCGAGTCAGTTCGATGATGCCGACGCGCAAGCCATCAGCGACTGACTTCGCGATCGTCCCGCCGCACGACAGCTCGATGTCGTCCGGATGTGCGCCGAAAAAAATGATGTCGACCGGTTCCAACGCTTCGATCACAAGCTCACCACCTTACAGACGTCCTCATCCTGTTCAGCGTTCGCAATCATGGATTCGATGAGATGCGACCCGTACTGCTGCCAATAGCCGAACCAGCCGGTGACGCGATCCTGCAGCGCGCCGTCGGGAACGAGCGTTGCGACGAGCTCGCGGACGGCGGCGTAGCGCTCGCGATCTTTGCGAGCGAGTCCGCGGATGGCGCGCTCGGTCAGTTTGGCGAAGTGGTATTCGATGTGACCGATCGATTTGTTGATCGCGCGTGCCAGCGCGTGCTCGGCCGGAAGCGCGATCTCGCCGATGCGCGTGATGTCCGCGGCGAGGGCGCGCTTTGCTTTTTCGGCGATGGCTTTGACCTCCGCCACGCCGGCCGGTTCGCGAGTCGCGAGGACGGCGTCCGTGCCCGCGAAGATCTCCTCGGGTTTGATGTCGTAACGCTCGACCGTGCGCGCGAGCCGTTTCGGCGCTAGCAGTTCGTGCGCGCGCAACGCGACGCGTGGCATCGGCACATTCAGCATTTCGTGCAGCGGCGCGATCTGCGCGTAGTACGCGACTTCCGATGGGCCTCCGACGAAGACGTCCGGGCGCAGCACGAAATCCTGCAAAAGCGGACGCGTGAGCGCAGACGTCGACGTTCGCTCCGGTGGCGGAAGCGTCTGCGGCGATTCGAGCAGATGACGCCGGCCGTGCTCGTCGAGATCGAAGAGCAGCGTGTGCGCCTCGCCCGGACGCGGCAGAACTTGCGGCGCATAGCCGGCCTTCGTCAGCTCCTCGGCGCGAGTATCGAGCGCTCGCTGAATGCGCTCCCAATTCGTGAGGATGTCGTCGAACAGCGGCGCACCGGCGCGGCGGAGTTCGGGAAGGAGCGCGTCGACGAGGATGAACTTTCCGTCGACCGCCGACGTGATCAACTCGGCGAATGAATCGCGGAACGTGATTCCTTCGCGCAGCCATGACGGGCGCGGAATGTCGAGAAACTCGATGAGCGCGAGCGTCAACTCCTCGGGGACAGGCAGCGCGCCGACCGCCATCTTTCCCATGCGATGCCGCGCGCGAAACGTCGTGAGATCGAGCTGCTGCTTTGGATCACGCTTCGGCAGCGACAGCGTGGCCACTTCCGCGAAGTCATGATCCTCGGTGGCCAGCCAGAAAAAGACGGTGGTCGGAATGCCTCGCGCTTCGTTGTCGCGCTTCAGCTTCAGCATGCCGGCGAGTTTGGCCAGCGTGTAGATCGGGCCACCTGCGAATCCGACCTGCTGGCCGGCGATGACGGTGAAGGTTTCGCCGCGCGACCAGCGGGCCACTTCGTCCTCGACATTGCGGCCCCATCGGCGGTTGGATTCGATCAATGCGGTGGCGAGCTCGGGACTCGCCGCCGAGCCGGCGGCGGTCCAGCCGGCGGGCCGCCGGCGTTCCAGGAACTGCGTCGCGTTTGGATCGCCTGCCATCCAGTCGAGCGTGAACCGATTGAATCCGGGATAGGCGGCGAGGGGAATGCGTAGACAGCCGGCCTCGGTCATCGGGCGCGGCTCCCGACGAGAATCAGGCGCGGCGAGGCGGCGTCGAACGGCGCGCCGTCGAAGTCGCCGAACGCTTCGCGGATCGAAAGGCCCGAGGAGTTGAACATCGTCGAGATCTCGCCGAGATCGTACCCGCGAACGCGCTCCAGGTAACGCTTTTGACCGATCGTGATGCGTTTGTTGAAAGAACGGTCACGCGGATCGAACCAGCGCTCGATTTCGACGCGTCCGCTCGGCGTCTCGAGCGTCTCGCGTTCGACGAGTTTGTCCAGCTCGCGATCGACGTTGAGATAGTCGAAGAGAAAAACGCCGCCCGGCCGCAACACCCGCGCCATCTCCCGCACGACTTTCAGGTTTTCATCCTCGGTGGCGAAGTATCCGAAACTGGTAAAGAAGTTGACCAATCCGCTGAAGCTGCCGCTGCCGAAAGGAAGCGAACGCATATCGGCGCGCGCGACGGGAAGCGGACCGTATTCGTCGATCCCGGTTCGCAGCAGCGTGAACGATAGATCGCAGCCGAACGCTTCATATCCCTCGGCGTTCAGCTCCGCGAGATGACGTCCGGTGCCGCAGGCGAGATCGAGGATGACGCCGTCAACGCTGCCGGCGTGCTCGCGAAAAAACGCGACTTGGCGCCGCGCTTCTTCGTCGTCGCGATGCGCGTAGAGTTCGAGATACGCCTCGCCGAACCACTCCTTGTACCAGGTCATCGCCGTCGCGGAGTCTATCTACTTCGAGATCACGCCGCGCAGGCCGCCGGAGATCAGCGCCGCGAGGTTCGTCAGGATGCGCGGCAGCGCCAGGCCGCCCGGGCTGGCCAGGTAGGTCGGCTCCCATTGCGGATCGAATTTTTCCTTGTACTGGCGGAGGCCCTGGAAGTTGTAGAAGTTCTCGCCGAATCTGTAGGCCAATGCTCCGACCCGATTCCAGAGCGTGCCCAGCGAGCGATTTTCGAGTCCCGACAGCGGCGCCATGCCGAGGTTGAACCAGGCGTAGCCGCGCTGCTGACCCCACAGGATGAGATTGACGAACATGTAGTCCATGACGCCGGGCGGCGCGTCCGGCAAGTGGCGCATCAGATCGACTGACAGCTCCTCACCGGCGCCGTCCCAGAGATTTGCGAACGCGACGATGCGATCGTCTTTCTTCACGATCGCGACGGAGCAGCGGCTCACGTATCGCTCGGCAAAGAATCCAAGGGAGAAGCCCTTCTCCCGCGTGCTCTTTTCGGCGAGCCAGGAGTCGGAGATGACGCGCAATTCGTCGACGATGGGCGCGGCGTCGACGATCTCGAATGTGCAGGATTCTGCCTCGACTCTGCGCAACATCTTGCGCATCCATTTCCGGTCGCCGCCGTCGAGTGAGAAGTCGTCGAGCTTCACACGAGCCTCTTCGCCGATTTTCAGAAGCGTCAGCCCGAGGTCGAGATAGAAGTGGAGGTTCTGGCGCTGCACTTCGTAGAAAACCGGCCAGCCCGCGTGCAGATCGCACAGCTCCCGGAAACGCCAGATCAGCTCCTGCTTCTCGTCGTCGGCGCCGGCCGGATCACCCATCGCGATCCAGCTGCGTCCTTCGACGCCGTACATCAGAAACGCACGCCCTGTGGGACTGAAGAGCAGCGGCTTGTCGCCGAGCAACGCGAGGTTGGCCTGGCTGTTTTTTTCGTCAGCGATGACCGTCGCTGCGCGCTCGACCTCCTCGATCGTCGGCGGATCCGGCTCCTCGGCGGCTGGACGAAGCAGGCGCTGAATCGAGAAGAGCAGCAGCAGCCCGACTACGCCGACCGAGGCCCGAAGGAAGCGCGGGGCGTCAGCGCGGAAGGAGAAATGCCACCAGAGATCGCGCGAATACTCGACGTGCTTGTAGCTGAAGAAGCCAAGCCATGCCGACGAGATGAGCACGAGCACGATGGCGGCGACCCATCCCGGACCGAAGCCTTCGTTCAGCAGCGAGGCCTTGCGGTAGAAGTGACGCCGCGACGCCACCAGCGCAAAAAGCATCACCGCCAGGATGATCGCTTCTTCGAAATCGCCGCCTTTGAAAATCTGGAAGAGGATGCCGGCGCCGAGGACGATAACGGTGAGGTGATACGCAGCGTCCAGTCGGCGCTGCAGGCCGCGGGCGAGTACGAGTAGCGCCGCGCCAGCGATCGATCCGAAGAAGTGCGACAGCTCGACGAGCGGCAGCGGAACGACGCGGCGCAGAAATCCGATGCGGCCGGGCAGTGTCGGCGTGGCGCCGGAAAAGAGAAGGACCGCGCCGCCGATGAAAATCGTGAAGGCGAGAAGCTGCGGCGCGATGCCGGGCGCCCATCGTCCGAAAATCCGCCACGCCCTGGCGACGCCTTCGCGCTTTTCGATGATCTCGTGCGTCGCCAGCAGCAGGATCGCCACGAGCAGCGGCAGCAGGTAGTAGATGACTCGGAACGCGACCAGCGAGCCGAGGATCGCCGACGCGGAAAAGAACGGTGCGAGGAAGACCAGGATGATCGCTTCGAAGATGCCGATTCCTCCGGGCACATTCGATGCGACGCCGGCGATCTGCGCGAGCAGGAAAATCCCGAGAAAGCGGCTGAAGGTCAGCGGCAGCGAATCGGGCAGCAGGATGTAGAGAACCGACGCGGCGATGATCCAGTCGAGGCACGACGTCGCCAACTGCGCGACGAAAAGTCCGGCCGAGGGGAGCTCGAACTCCCACTGCTTGATGCGCACCGGCTCGCGGCGGATGGCGATCCAGAGCATGTAGCCGATGGCCGGCAGCAGCATGACGACGCCCAGCAGCCGGATCGACGCGAACGGGATGTGAATCGACGGCGGAATGTCCGGCGGCGTCGTCAGAAAGAAAATCCCGCCGAGCAGGACGAAGCCGAGCCAGAAGCTGACGGTGCAGAAAGCGATGACCTTCGCGATTTCCACCGCGGTGAGCCGCCAGGCGTTGTAGAGCCGGTAGCGCAGCGAGCTGCCGACCAACCCCGACATCCCCGCGTTGTTGTTGAACGCGTAGCCGATGAACGACGCCAGCGCGATCTTGAAGTACGGCAACGGATGGCGGATGTAGCGAAAGGCCAGCGTGTCGTAGCCGGTCATCACGAGGTAGCCGAGGAGCGTGAGGGCGGCGGCGAGCAGGATCTGATCGATCGGCAGCGCGTCGAGATAGCGGATGACGTCGCGATACCGGTACTGCGCCAGAGTGTCGTGCAACACCCGCAGCGCCACCGCGAACAGCGCCAGAATCAGGAGCGGCTTGAGGAACGGTGCGATCCGTTTAAGGCGGTCCATGGTTTGTTCTCGCGAACTTTATCCTGCGCGCTACGCCGCAGGATGAAGCCACAGCTGAACACCATGCGCCGAAGCCTGCTTCGCCGTCAGAAACAACTGCACGTAGGTCTGAACGTCCAGATCCGAAGAGAACAGATCGTCGTCCTCGAGGTACTTCGCCGCAAGCTGCATCAGCTCAACGTCGTCGGTCGGCAGCGACGCGTGCGACGCGAATAGACGCAACTCATCGAGCAGCATGTCGAGACTGCCAACCTCCAACGGATCAGCGACGGAGGCGATGGCGACGTGTTCGACGCGTTCGAAACGCATCGGGAGGTAGACCGACTGATACGCATCCAACCCGCCGAGGTGCGGGGCGGAAATCAGGCGCATCGCGCGCGCCTGCAGTTGCGACCATCCCGACGCTTCGACAGGGTCGGACTGATACGCCTCGCCATCAACAACTGGCAGCGACGGAAAGCGCTCGCGCAACGCGGCGTTGATCGCCGCCGCCAGATCGGGAGCAAAGACGTCGGCAGCATTGCCGGCGACGAAGACGAGCGCCACGCGCGGAATCTTAATGCGTTACGACGGCCGATCAATACGGCGAACGTCGGCTCGAAGAGCTCGATGGGCTTCCGGAAGGAGGGTCGACGGGATCGTGGTTAGTTAACAAGCTTTGGAAGTAGAAGGACGAAAACGGAAATTATCAGCGAGCCGAGGCCGACAATGAGAGGCACAGTGAATTCCCAGAAGGCTTGAAGCTCGAACCGCCGATTACTTCGGGCGAATTCGCCTCGTAGGCTGTTCACGTCGGACATCAGTTGAGAGGCCGCTTGGCTGTACCCCTGATAGTTTTGAATCAAGACGACTGTCGCCAGCCTTTCGATTTCGAACTTTTCGTCGCTGAATTCCTCAAAGGTATTCAAATACGTTTCGAGGTTGTCCAGTCGTTCGTTGATCTCGTTCGGAGGAAAGTGATGCTGCGGAGGGTCTAGTCTCGCCTCGGCGAGAAGCCTGACAACCTCGGCGAGGTATTTCTTCAGTTCGGGCACATCGTGCGAGCTGTAGCGCAGTTCGAACGACAATTGTTTTAGACGCTGTCGATGTCGGCGCATCAGACGCCGAGCAGGCCGTGTACGGCTGTTCGAAAGAGGCTCCAGTAACTCGTAGATCGCGTGCTGGTGCATTGCGAGATGGATAGCGGCTTCAATTGGTGTTTCAGGCGTGTCCGCGGCGGTTCGATCAAGTGATCGTAAGGTCTTGAAGGCTCGCTGAACGCCGAGGTCCTCCTTTTCTGCCGATCGCTGGAAGTTGCGCGCTACCTCCGCCGTGGTTAGGTTCCACCGAAGGTCACGCAGAGCCCTCGGGCGGATGTAGTCACTTAGATCGTGCAGGATGGCTTTTAGCTCGTCGATCGCGGCCGTGAGGCTTTCGACTTTCTAGTAGTTACCCAATGTGAGGTGGCTGAAGCATGAGTTTATGCGGGCCTCGCGGGTTCGAAATGCCTCGGCGACGCGCAGGTTCCACGAGCGGCGTTCAGCAAGTGCGGCGATGAGGAACGCGACGAGGACGAAGCTGTGAACAGCGAAGAGCAGGAAGCGAAGGGCGAGGATGTTTGTGGGGGTGAAGTTGATACCGAGAGCTGAAATCTCGGTCGGCTGTACGCCGCCCAAGACGATGGCGAGAAGAACGATGCTGGTTCCGAGGAGGAAACGGCGCTCTTTCCGCGTGGGTTCTGAAATCGGTCCGGTGGCCTCTGGGCCTTCAGCCATGCTCGGAAAGAGTAGCCTAACAGAAGGTGATAGGCCGCCATCCAAGGAGCCACACGAAAACGCCGTTCGTGTCGGAGTGATGTACGTGGCCGCGCTTGTGCAGAGGAGTCCGCTTCGATGCCGAGCGAATCAACGTATGACTGCATCATCATCGGCGGCGGTCCGGCCGGACTGACCTGCGCGATTTTTCTGGCTCGCTACCGCCGTCCTGTGCTCGTTATCGACAGCGGCAAGCCTCGCAATTACGCCTCGCGCGCCATCCATGGATTTCTCGGGCAGCACAATATCCCGCCGGGTGAACTGCTCGCGCGGGGACGCAGCGAAGCCGAGGCGGCGGGGGCGGAGATCTGCCACTGTGTCGCCGATCGGGTCGAGCGCGTCGGCGACATCTTCGAGGTGACTTCGAGCGCTGGTGTCATGCGCGCGCGCAGAGTCGTCCTCGCATACGGCGTCCGCGACAAGCTGCCCGACATCCCCGACATCGAGTCGTATTACGGCGGCAGCGTCTTCCACTGCGCCGATTGCGATGGGTACGAGGTTCGCGAAAAACGCGTCGGCGTCATCGGCTGGGGAAAGAAGGCGGTCGGCTTGGCGCTCAAGCTTCTGCAATGGACCGATCAGCTGACGATTTTCACCGACGGCCATCCGCGCGAGTGGACCGATGAACACTTCAGCAAGCTCCTCGCGCTCGGCATCGGCGTCAAAGACGAGAAGGTGATCTCTCTCATCGGTGAAGACTCGATGGTCCGCGCCGCCGTCCTCTCCACCGGCGAGCAGGTCACCGTCGACGCGCTCTTCTTTACCATCGGCGTCGAGCGCTCCTGCGTCCTCGCGGAGAACCTCGGCTGCGAGGTCGATGAGCAACGCCCGAACATCATCGTCGACGACCACAAACAAACATCAGTCGAAGGCATCTACGCCGTCGGCGATCTCGTGCCGGGCTCGCAACTCGCCATCACGTCAGCCGCCGACGGCGCAATCGCCGCGATCGCGATCAATAAGTCGCTGCTGCCGCCGTCAAGGTTGGTGTGAGGTCGCGCTTAGAACTTGCCTCGGATGGAGAACGAGTAGATCGGTCCGATCCGCCGTTCGCGGTCTTCCATGAACGCCACCGGACCAGTGCGCCGCCCGACATAAACCGTGCGGTTCCACCGGCTGTCCGCTGAGAAAAGGTTGTACAAGCCGGCGCGAATCGTGAGGCCGTGGACGTTCTTATGCTCCACGTAGAGATCGCCCCACACCGGACCTTCCCACTGCCGCCCGACCTCGGTGAGGCGATAGTAATCGGCATCGAGCTCGTACGATGCGTCAGCGCCGTACGCCCAATTCGATTTCGGCTTGTCGTAGCGAAGGCCAACGCTTCCCGCGCCCAGCAGGCTGTTACTGATATGGCGCTCCTGTCCGGTGAGCGGATCGCGGACTTTGCTGTTCTGCAATTGGAGGTCGGTATCGAGACGCGCTCCGTGCCAGCCGAACTGGTCGAGGTTGAGCGTGCTGCGCGACTCGATGCCGTAAACGGTGGCGTGATCGAGATTGCCGGGCGACTGGCCGTCGGCGCCGATCGGAACGTAGTCGATGATGTCGTCGATCAGGCGGCTGTAGAGTCGGAGCGTCGTCGATCCCAGCTTGCCGAGGTTGTGCACTCCTTCGACTTGAAGATCCCAGCTTTGTTCCGGCACCAGATCGGGGTTGGCCGACTTTTCGATGTTCGACGCGAGGTCGACGGACGCGAGGAAGTCGAAGAAGTTCAGTTGGCCGACTTTGCGCGCGAGCTTGATGTTGATGTCGGTGCGCGGCGAGAACTTCCACGCCGCCGACAGCTCGCCTTTCGGCCGGTAGAACGTGCGCGTTGTGCCGCCGGCGCCGACCTGCGCCAGTTGCGAATACTCCTCGCCCGCCGACAGCTTCATGGTCAGGTTCGCGGCGAGCTTCCGGCCGTAGCTGCCAATCACCTCGTATCGATCCTCCTGCACGCGTGCGGTGCCGCCCGGCAGCGGGATCTCGTCGAAACCGCCGCTCGGATTTAACTCGAAAAGCCCGGACGTGCTATCGAGGCTGTTGAACGCTCCCTCGGCCGAGATCTGCCACTCGGCGCCAAGCTTGTTCCAGCGGTACTCGCCGCGGCCGATGGTCTCGCGCTCCTTGCCGTTCTGCGTGAAGCGATCGCCGACGATCGGTGTGGCCGGGGTGCCGAAGCGCGTCTCGACGGTCGTCGTGTCGGGATACGCGTCACCGCGCGAGAGGCCGATCAGCTTCAGCTTTCCGACGCCGAGGTCGAATTCGTAGTCGCCGCCGATCTCGTAGCTATCGCCATGTTGGTCCTCGGTCACCTTGCGATCGCGCGGCAAGCTGCCGATCGTCGTGCGCGTGCCGTTCTCGAGATAGTCGAAGTAGAGGCGGTGGTAGAGGAGGTTGAGATTGCCCTTCGAGCCGTTGGGACCGTCCAGAACGAATCGGCCGGTGATCTGCGGCTGATCCGAGTTACCGCGCCACTCCTCACGCCGTTCCTCGGTGAGGGAGCCGGTAGGACTGTAGATCCACGTCGGCCCGCCTGCGCCGCTGCGATTGCCGCGGTTCTCGAGGCCGACCGTGTACTGCACCGGCCCTTTCGTACCGCTCACCGAGACGTCGAAGCGGGTGAGAAGCGGATCGGTGTAGTACGAGCGAAATTCCGGCCGGTACGACCACTGACCGCTGATTCCGCCGGAGCGAACGATCACGTTCGCGACCTGGCCGGAGAGGCCGGGGATCTTGAGCGTAGCGCCGTCGACGATCTCGATCCGTTCGACGTTGCGCGCCGGAATCCGGCTCAGCTCCGTGACGACGTCGTTCGATTTGCCGGATAGCCGCTGGCCGTTGATGACGACGTTGCCGGTGGCCTGACCGAGGCCGCGCGCATCTTCCTCCTGCTTGATTGCGAAACCGGGAACACGGTTGAGCATATCGAGCGCCGTCTGAGGTGCGAACTGCGCGAAGTCGGCGGGAACGTACGTATGCGAACCCTCGACTGGCACTGGCGACGGCGTTTGCGCGAGAAGCGGGAAAGTGAGCAGCATCAACGAGACGAAGAGCGAGCGATAGGTCATCAGGAGTCCTTCTCCGCGACGTAAGACGCCGGCTGGAGCGAAGTAGTTAGCAACATACGACGTCATTCGTAGTTTGAGACGAAAGGTTTCGTAGGTGCGCTAAGTTTTTTTCACGCGGAGACGCGGGGGCGCGGAGAAAAGCATTCACCTCCGCGGCTCCGCGCCTCCGCGTGAACCCGTTCCCTGCTACGCGCTCGCGATCTCCGAGAGCTTCGTCTCCTCGGCTACATCCGTCGGGCTTTCGAAGAAGAGTCTGTAGCCGTCGGGATCAGTGACCTTCGTGACCCATAGTCCGTTGCCGACTTCGGGTTCGGAGGCGCCGAGAGCTCGGTATTGGTGGTAGAGGGCGATCGCGTCGTCGCACATGAAGGTGAGATTGATGCCGCCAGGGGTTGGCGGAGTCTGGTTCGAGGATTCCTGCAGCATCAGTGATGCGCCGCCGAGGGTCAGCCAGCACCAGCGGAGCTTCCCTTCCGGTTCCCACTTGATGCGGATGGCGAAGCCGAGGCCGTCGATGTAGAAGCGGATCGACTGCTCCATCGACGAGACGCTCAGGAACGGGACGACTTCCTTGATGTTCATTTCAAAAAATGTACGACGACGCTGCGCGGGCGCCGAAGATCAGGCGATCGATCGTCCAGTCGCCGCCGTTCGTCGCGAAAATCAGCAGGCAGATGAGGAAGAAGAGCAGGTCGTAGTGCCAGCCTTGCGAGCCTTTGCCCCAGAAGCCGGAGTGCCAAACCATCGCTTTGCGGTGCATGGCGCCGAGCATGACGATCATCAGGCCGATGCACGAGAGGCGCGTGAGCAGGCCGCCGGCGACGCCGAGTCCGGCCAGGAGCTCGACGATGCCGACGAGCAGCACGATCGGCTTCGGAAGGCCGAGGTCTTTCGAACTTCCTTCCGGATCGCGCGCGTGCGCGAAGCCGCTCCAGACGTAGACGAGACCTGTGAGCGCGCGCAGGCCTACGAGGGCGATCTGTAGCAGGGTCAGCACAGCGCCAGTTTAGTCAAGGCGAATGCTGAATGTTGAATGTTGAATGTTAAATGTTGAATGAAGGGGACAGCGCCCGCTGGGTTTCAACATTCAACATTGAACATTGAACATTCAACATTCGCTTTTCTCTTACGTCACGGTCTTTTGAAAAGCTCGCGCGCTCGCGGCGATAAGCAATGCCGAGATCACCAGCAGCGCCGCGACCGGTTCCCACAGATCGAAAAATGTCGCGCCGCGAATCACGATGCCTCGGGCGATCTTGATGAAGTGCGTGGCCGGCAGCACGTATGAAACGACGCGCAGCGGAAGCGGCAGCGATGCGATCGGAAAGATGTAGCCCGATAGCAGCACCGAGGGCAGCATGATCCCCATCGCGCGTTGCATCGCTTCCATCTGTGAGTTCGCGCGTGAGGAGACGAGCAGGCCGACCGAGAGCAGTGCGAGGAGATAGACGGGCGAGAGCAGGAGCAGCAGCGTCAGGCTGCCGTGGATCGGCACGCTGAAGAGGAAGCGCATCAGAAAAAGAATCAGGAGCAGTTGCAGGTAGGCCAGGCCGAGGTACGGGAGGAGCTTGCCGGTGACGACCGCAAGCGGCGAAACGGGCGTGACCATGAGCTGCTCGAGGGTGCCGCGCTCGCGCTCTTTCACGATGGCGAAGGCGGAGAGGATCGTGCCGGAGAACGTGAGCAGAATCGAGATGAGGCCGGGGATGAGCAGGTTGGCGCTGCGCATGTCGGGGTTGAACATCATCACCGGATGCGCTTCGACCAGCGGCTGTGCGGTCTTTTCCATCAACGCGTTGATGGAGTTCGATAGCACGACGCCGTTCGCCGCGGAGAGCGCCTGCGTAGCCACGCTGGAGTCGGAGCCGTCGATCATGATCAGCACGTCAGCCGTCCGCTTCGATGCGATGTTCCGCGCGTAGTCGGGCGGGATCTCGATCGCCACCTGCGCGTGGCCGGCCACGATCTGATGCTGCAACTCGGCGCGCGACGCGACCAGCGTCTTCACGCTCAGGTACGACGTGTTGCCGAACTGCTCGATCAGCCGGCGGCTTTCCTGCGTGCGGCTCTGGTCGAAGACGGCGGTGGGGATGTTTTTCGCGTTCATGTCGATGACGCCGAAGAGAATCAGCTCAAACACCGGCACGGCGATGGCGAAGAAAAGCGTGCCGCGGTCGCGCAGCATCTGCGTGAGTTCTTTGCGCAGCATCGCCCCGAAGCCGTTCACCGCGCCGCCTCGATTTCCTTGCCTCGCGTTTCGGTGAGGCGGACGAACACGTCTTCGAGCGATGCGTCGATGGGATTGACCTGCACGTCGCCGAGGCGGAAGGCTTCCAGATCACTTTTGACCTTCTCGTTGGAAATGTTCGCGTCGATCAGAAGATGGAGCGCGATGCCGAAGATGGTGGCGGCGCGAACGTAAGGCAATGACCGCGCGCTGGTCATGAGTTTCGCGACGCCTTCGCTCGACGCCGCCTCGACGCGCTTCGTCCCTTCGGGCGTGACCTCGGGCAATTGCTTCAGCGCGTCGGGACGCCCGACCACGATCAGCCGCGCCATGTAGAGGTAGGCGACCGAGGCGCAGCGCTCCGCTTCGTCCATGTAGTGCGTGGTCACGAACATCGTCACGCCGGTGCCGGCGAGCTCGAAAAGAAGGTCCCACAGTTCGCGGCGCGCGACCGGATCGATGCCGGCGGTCGGCTCGTCGAGGAAGATGACGCGCGGCTGGTGCATGAGCGCGGCGGCAAGCGCGAGTCGCTGTTTCCATCCGCCGGAAAGCGCGCCGGCGAGGCGATCGCGATACGGACCGATGTGCGTGAGGTTAATTGCCCAGTCGATGCGTTCCTTCCGCTCGGCGCCTTTCAATCGATAGATGGAGCTGAAGAAATCGAGGTTCTCCTGCACGGTGAGATCGCGGTAGAGCGAGAAGGCTTGCGAGACGTAGCCGATGTGCTGGCGGACAAGCTCTCCCTCTTTCTCAACGTCGTAGCCATCGACGGTGGCGTGACCTTCGGTCGGTACGAGCAGGCCGCAGAGGATGCGGATCAGCGTCGATTTGCCGGAACCGTTGGGGCCGAGGAGGCCGAAGATTTCTCCGCGGGGAACTTGCAGCGTGATCTTGTCGAGCGCGCGGAACGTCCCGAAGTCTTTCGATACGCCTTGGACGTCGATGCCGAGGTCGTCGCTCAATCGGCGCGGCCTTTTACGCCGAGGTCGACGGAGGCGGCCATGCCGGCTTTGAGCTTCGGATTCGGATCGACGAGCACTTTGACGCCGAAGACTTGCTCGGCGCGTTGCGCGCGCGTCTGCACGTTGCGCGGCGTGTACTCGCCCTGGCTGCTGACCGAGGCGATGTGTCCGGCGAATGTTTCGTTCGGATACGTATCGATGTGGACGCGCACCGGCTGACCGACGGCGATCAATCCAAGTTCCGTTTCGGGAACGTAGACGCGAACCCAGAGCTGGCTCGATTCGAGGATTTCGGCGACGGTCTGATTCGGCGCGACGATGTCGCCGACGCGCAATCCGAATGATTGGATCACTCCATTGACCGTCGAAACGACGCTGGTCTCCTCTCGCTGCTTCATCAGCGTCTCGAGTTTTCGCTGCTGCGCTTCAACCTCGGCACGCGCGGCGTCGATGTCTTCTTTGCGCGTTCCCTTCTGCAGGATTCGAAGATCCTCGGCCGACGCCTTTGCCTTCGTGGCCGCCTCCTCGGCCAGCTCTTTGGCGACGATGCCGTAGCGGTAGAGGTACTCCTGCCGGCGACGCTCGACTTCATCGTTGATGGAGATCGCCATGGCTTTCGAAATTTCCTCGGGACGCGGACCGGCGATCGCTTTGGCGAGTGCGGCCTGCGCGGCGGCAATGGAGGCGCGCTGCTCGCTGAGCTGGCGGTCGATGGTCTCGGTCTCGAGCGTTACCAGCAACTGGCCGGCGGCGACGTGCATCCCTTCATCGATCAGCGTCTTCGTTACGCGGCCGCCGACGAGCGATCCGACGTTGACCGTGCGCGCTTCGAGCGTTCCGCTGAGGACGACGTTCTGCGGTTTTTGCGAATAGCGGTAGTAGAAGTATGCGGCGACCGCGGCGATTGCTACGACGATCGCTACTGCGAGGATCGGTTTTTTGGCACCGGTCACGCGAGGATCATACGGGAACGGTCACGCGGAGACGCGGGGACGCGGAGAAAAGCAGGGCTCACCTCCGCGTCTCCGCGCCTCCGCGTGAAAAAGGCCGCCGATCGAAACCGGCGGCCTTGCAAATTAACAGCGTAGAAAAACTAGAACGTGATCTTGGCCGCGAACTGCAGGATGCGCGGGCCGGATGACAGTGTTGCCGATCCGAACGGGTTGGTTGCGTCCTGGAGCGTCAGCTTCGTCGGGACGCCGGCGGTGTTCGTGACGGCGTAGTAGGTGGTACGTACGCCGTTCACGTTGCTGCCGTTGAACAGGTTGAAGGCTTCGGCGATGAGCTGCACGCGGGCACCGGAGAAGAGGCCGATCTCTTTCGTTATGCGCGGGTCGACCGAGAGCTGGTTCGGCAGGCGGAAGGAGTTGCGCGCGAAGCCGGGAGCGCGGTCGTTGCGCGCGTTGCCGTCGTTGTTGAGGTCCGTGCTGGCGAGGGCGGAGTACGGCTGGCCGGTCTGCCAGCTGGCGATCCCGCTGATCATCCAGCCGCCGAAGAGGGCGCGGCTGACTCCGCTCATGTGCTCCGAATACGAGTCGAGGTTCCAGACGCCGCTGAGGACCACGCGATTCGGGACGTCATTGTCGCCCGGACCCCAATCGCCGTGAAGGTTGAGCGGGTCCTGCGCGAACTTGAAATCGTCAGTTCCCGGCACGACGGCGGTGGCGTCCGGCCTGTCGTCGCGCACCTTCGAATGGGTGTAGGCGAGACGCATCTGCCAGTTGTTGGAGAACCGCTTCTGGATGTCGACCGTGACGCCGTTGTACTCCGAGTGCGCGCTCGACTGGAACTGGAGGATGCGCGCGAAGTTCGCAAACGGACGGCCGTTGTAACGCACGAACGCGGGGTTGGCGACCGTTGCACCGGTGGCGGCGCTGACGGCCGGCACGGACACGAGGACCGGATTGGAGACGTTGATGTCGATCGTGCGCGGCAGGTCGGTACCCTTAACGAACTGGTAGGTCAGCGAGACGGCGATGTCGCTCGTCAGTCCGCGCTCGAGGCCCAGGCTGGCCTGCTGCACTTTCGGATTCCGGAACTTGGGATCGAACGCGAAGATCGTCGGTTTCGGCAGCGTGACGCCGGTCGGGATCGACGAGTAGATATTCGGGTAGGTCGGAATGAGCGCGCCGGTGAAATTGAGCGTCTGCACGTTGATGCCGTTGTTGGAGTGCGCGGTGCCGACCATGATCGCCGGCGTGCGGCCATAGAAGATGCCGTAGCCGCCGCGCACGACGGTGCGGCTGGCGGTGTTCGGCGTCCACGCAAAGCCAAGCCGCGGCGCGAGGTTGTTGTGATCCTCGGGGACGACCGAGGTGTCGATGCCCGCCGCGGCGAGCTGCACATCCGGATTGCGCACGGAGGGCTGGGCGATTCTCTGTAAGTCGTAACGCAGGCCGGCGTTCACCGTCAGTTGCGGATTCACCTGCCATTCGTCGTGCACGAACGCCGCGTATTCGGTCATGTCCGGATGCGTGGTCGGCCCGGAGGTGCCGGGACCGGCGAAGGCCTGCAGGTAGCTGGCGGCGATTCCGTTCTGGAAATTCGCGAGGCTGCTGAAGCTGTACGAGCCGAAGAAGTTGCCGGGGAAGAAGTTGAGGATCTTGTCCTGGTTGATATCGAATCCGAATTTCATGGCGTGACGTCCGATGACGTCGTTCAGAGTGTCGGCAATCTGGTTCCGCTTGATCGTGGTCTCGCGCGGGCTGAACGTGTTGCGTCCGATGTTGATGACGCGGATCGAGTTCTGGTTGATCTGCGCTTCCGGATCGGCGCTGTTGGCCTTGCCCGGCTCGCTGTCTTTCGCGTACTGCGCGCGCACTTCGTTGAAGAGCGAGTTGCTGATGACCGTCGAGTTCGAAAGCGCCAGCGTGTCGGTCTGCACGAGGGAGTCGCCGGTGTGCTGCAGCGCGTTCGAGGAGTTGCCGTTCTCGAAGTTGCCGCCCGTGAACTTCTGCCGGTTATAGCGCGCCGAAAGGTGATCGTTCGCGAAGAGCTCGTGGTCCGTCTTGAGAAGGAAGACGTCCAGGTTCTGCGTCTTCTGATACGTGCCGGCGAGAGCGAGCACCTTCTGGTAGCCGGCCTGTGACGCGGCATCCGTCGGAACCTGCGACGCCGCGACGCCGAGCAGGATGGGGTTGTCGATGGAGTTTCGCTGCGCGTCGTAGTTGGTGAAGAAGAAGTGCTTGTCGCTGACGATCGGTCCGCCGAGGCTGAAGCCGTACTGGTCGAAGTGGTATGGACCCTTCACGCGCGCCGGCGTCTGGATGGTGTTGATGTAGTCGTTGGCGTTCCAGCGGCGGTCGCGCAAAAAGTCAAAGGCGGTGCCGTGGAACTCGTTCGTGCCCGACTTCGTGACGACGTTGATCACGGCGCCGCCGGCACGGCCGTACTCGGCCGAGTAGGAGTTGGTGTTGACCTGGAACTCCTTCACGGCATCCTGCGAAAACTGATACGGCGAGCGGCCGGAGCCGGTGCGGCCCAGCGACTGGCCGAAGAAGGTGTTGTCGTTGTTCGCGCCGTCGATGACGAGCGAGTTGAGCGTGCCGCGCTGGCCCGCGAAGCTGATGTCGCCGGCGCGCACGTCGCGCACGACTCCCGGCGTGGTCAGGGCGAAGTCGATGAAGCTCCGGCCGTTCGTCGGCAGGTTCTGAATCGCTCGCTCTCCTACGACCGAGGTGACGGCGGAACGGCTGGTATCGACCAGCGGTGCCGCGGCGGTGACCGTGACGGTTTCGGCGACGCCCTGTTTCAGTTTGAAGTTCACCGTCGACTGGGTGCCGACGTTGACGACGATGCGCGGGTATTTGAACGGTTGAAATCCCGACAGCTCGCTCGACAGCGAGTAGTTGCCCGGCGGCAGCAGCGGGATGTCGTAGTGTCCGAACGCGTTGGACACACTCGTTCGGGTCAGACTGGTGGCAGTGTTGACGGCGGTGATCGTGACTCCCGGCAGAACGCCGCCGGAGTCGTCGGTCACGTTGCCGGCGATGGAACCGTTACTGCTCTGCGCAAAGGCTGAAAACGGGACGATGGCGGTGAGCAGGGCTATCGCAAACAGGAAGCGAATATGCTTCGGCTGGCTCATGGGCACTCCTTGCATGAGGTTGAATTTGAACTGCATTTGAGGACGATTGGGCGCGAGGATAGCAGAGGTTTCCGACGATGGCGATTGCATCCGTGAATCCGGCGACTGGGGAGACGATCAGGACGTTTGAAGCGCTGAATGATGCCGCAATCGATGCGGCTCTGGCGCGCTCCGTGAGTGCTCTACGTGTAAATCGTGCTCGCGGTTTTGACGAGCGCGCGTCGCGCATGATTCGCGCCGCGGAGGTCCTCGAAGAACGTCAGAAGGAACTCGGCCGGCTCATCACGATCGAGATGGGGAAGCCCATCAAAGCCGCCGTCGCCGAGGTCGTGAAGTGTGCGAGCAATTGCCGCTATTACGCCGAGCATGCGCAGTCGTATCTTGCCGACGAGCACGTAACGACGGACGCGAAGGAGACGTTCATCCGCTACGAGCCGATGGGAACGATTCTGGCGGTGATGCCGTGGAACTTCCCCTTCTGGCAGGTCTTCCGTTTCGCCGCGCCGGCGTTGATGGCGGGAAATGTCGCGGTCCTGAAACACGCGTCGAACGTGCCGCAGTGCGCGCTGGCGATCGAGGAAGTCTTCCGTGACGCCGGTTTCGCGGACTTCGAATTTCAAACCCTGCTGATCACCTCGGAGCAGGTCGAGCGCGTGATCGCCGACGAGCGTGTACGCGCGGTGACGCTCACCGGCAGCGAGCCGGCCGGCGCGAGCGTCGCGTCGATCGCGGCGAAGCACATCAAGAAGGCGGTGCTGGAGCTCGGTGGCAGCGATCCGTTCATCGTCATGCCCTCCGCGAATCTCGACGACGCCGTTGCGACGGCGGTGAAAGCGCGCATCGTGAACAATGGCCAGTCGTGCATCGCCGCGAAGCGCTTCATCGCCGACGAGTCGATCGCCGGCGAGTTCGAGAAACGCTTCGTCGCAGCGATGGAGGCGTTGAAGGTTGGCGATCCGCTCGATGAGACGAACGACGTCGGTCCGCTGGCGACGCCACAGATCGCGGACGACATCGAGAAGCAGGTACGCGATTCGGTCGCCGCCGGTGCGCAGTTGTTGACCGGCGGAAAACGAACCGGAAACTACTACGCACCGACAGTTCTCGCGCGCATCCCGCCAAATGCTCCCGCCGCGCGCGAAGAAACGTTCGGCCCGGTGGCGTCGGTCTTCCGCGCCGCGGACGTCGATGACGCGATTGCGAAAGCCAACGACTCCCCGTTCGGCCTCGGCGCCTCGGTCTGGACGAACGACCGCGCCGAGATGGACCGCTTCATCGACGGCATTGAAACCGGCCAGGTCTTCATCAACGCGATGGTGGCCTCCGACCCGCGCGTTCCCTTCGGCGGCGCCAAACACTCCGGCTTCGGCCGCGAGCTCGGCGTCTACGGCATCCGCGAATTCGTGAACGTGAAGACAGTGTGGATCGCGCGCAGCTAACCATCAGGAACGAAGAAGCGTGCGGTTGATCATCGGCAGGATGGCGATTTTCAGATTGAGCCCGAGCACGCCAAAGAGGTCCGCCACCTCGCGCGAAATCGGCACTTTCGAGAAAAGGATCAAGGCGAACATGTCGCCGGTGCTGATCAGGCCTCCGAGTCCGATGACCGAGGCGATGCCGTACGGCCGGACGAACTCCTCCTGCGCCACGATGTGCGGACTGCCGAGCGCCTCCGGAACGTAGAAGACGTTCTGCTTGCGGCCTTCGGTGTCGAGGATGAGACCCGCTTCAGGGCGGACGACGGTCGCCACCGAGAGGCCCAGTTGTTTGATGAGCTGCGCAATCATCGGCGCCTGCTCGACCATGTCGATGCTGGTCAACGGAATGGCGCGATGTCCGCGGGACTGCTCGGGTGAATGCCACGCCGGCTCGTCACCGGTCGTTGCGAGCAATGTCAGGCAGCGGACGTCGTCGTCGAGCGCAGCGGAGCCGGCGGTTTTCAGCGCGAACTCCTGCTGCCCGCCATCGAGCGCATCGAAACGCTCGGTTTTGAAGAAGCGCACGAGCGCGAAGGCATGCCCGCCACGTTCGTCGACCAACTCGTCGTAGAAGAAATCGACCACGCGTTGCGCCGCGCCGGCCGTGCTTCCCGGATCTTCGTCGAAGAGACCGCGCAGCCGGCCGCGGCAGCTCATCATGTCCGTCACCCCGAACCGGGCCAGGTCGTACGGCATCAGTCAATCATTCCGCGAGACTCTTCACGATCGCTGCGAGTTGCTCGATATCAAACGGCTTCTGAATGACGGCCCGGACGCTTGCACGATCGAATTCGGGAGTCAGGCGTGGCCCCGCTGCCGTGCAGACGATCACCGGCACGCTGCTCTTCACCGATGAGAGATGCGCGAGCACGGCAGGCCCGTCGATGACCGGCATCATGAGATCGAGAACAATGCAGCAGAGATCATCACGCGTCTTGATCATCTCGATGGCCATGGCGCCGTCCGACGCCGTAACCGCGGCGAGGCCGGCGCGGCCCATCACCGCGGTGAGGAGGCCCCGGGTGGGTGCGTCATCGTCGATGATCAGGACGGTCTTAGCCATGAAAGGAGCGTCACGATACAGGAGCGGGCCGCTCGTTTAAAGCAGCTAGATTCGCGCCATGATGGCGGGCCCGCGCTACCATTCGCGCCCGGAGGAACCGATGAAACGACTGCTGATCACAACTGCTGCCGTCCTCGCCGCCGCTGCCGCTTGCGCGCAGGACCCGCACGCCGAACATCAGATGGCTACGACCGCCCTGCCCACGAACACGAGCGTGTCGCAGGATTGGGCGAAGAAGAAGGTTGACAACTCGCCGCGTCACCACGAGTGGGTGAACGTGAAGTCGGGCACACGCACCGTCAGCGCGTTCGTCGTCTATCCCGAGGTGAAGGCGAAGGCGCCGGCGGTAGTGGTGATCCACGAGATTTTCGGGATGAGCGATTGGGTGCAGATGCTCGCCGACGAAGTTGCCGAGGCGGGCTACATCGCCATCGCGCCGGACCTGCTGTCCGGCATGGGTCCGGAGGGAGGCGGCACGGCCTCCTTTGCCGACGGCACCGCGGTGGGCAAAGCGATCCGCGATCTTCCGCCGGACCAGATCACCGCCGACCTGAACGCCGTCGCCGATTACGTCGCCAAACTCCCCGCCGCGAACGGCAAGGTGGCGGTGACCGGATTCTGCTGGGGCGGCACGCAGTCGTTCCGTTTCGCCACCAATCGTCCGAGCCTCTCCGCCGCGTACGTTTTCTACGGCAGCGGACCGGAGTCGGCCGATGAGATCGCGAAAATCAAGGCTCCGGTCTACGGTTTCTATGCCGGCAACGACGCCCGAATCGGCGCGACCATCCCGAAAACGATCGAGCTGATGAAAGCGGCCGGCAAGACTTTCGAGCCGGTCACGTACGAAGGCGCCGGGCACGGCTTCATGCGCGCCGGCGAAACGCCGCCGCCTCCCGCCGGCGCCGACCAGAAAGCCCGCGACGCCTGGGCCGGCAACAAAAAAGCGCGCGACGAAGCGTGGGTGCGTTGGAAGGGATTGCTGAAAAAGTTGTGAGATGACGCGACCCGCGCTATCGCGTCACGATTGCGTCAAACCCTTTCTGGCGAAGCTGGGCGATCGTCTTTGCCGCCTCCGCACGCGATGGGTACGGACCGACCCTGACCAGGATCAGCTGGCCGGTCTTCGTGCTTTCGGCGCGCGTTCCGGTGCGTGCGATCCGTTCGACCAGTTGCTCCGCATTGCGCGCCTCGCTGAATGCGCCGAGCTGGACGAAGAAGGCTCGGACGGCCGCGGGCACGTTCTGCGGCGCCACAACCGCCGCAGCGGCCGGCGGTGCGGTCTCGGCGAATGTCAACGACGTGTTCAGGACCGCCGGCTCGACCGGAACGGTGACCGTGCTCGACGCAACCCGTCCGCCGCGCCGCGCAGTGATCGTGAATGTTCCCGGCGGCAGCGAACGGAAGACGAAGCCGCCAGCCGTGTCGCTCGTGACCGTCAACCCGAGCGGCTCGATGCGAATCTCCGCCGGACCGCCGCTGACCGTCCCCGAGACGCTGCGTAGCGCCTCGACTTGGAACGCGACAGTCAACGGCTGATCCGCCGGTGCGTTCACGACCCTTTTCGCTCCTCGGAAAACATAGCCGGCCGGAAGCGACTCGGCCGCGAGATCGATCGTGTATTCACCAGCGGGTCCTGCCAGCACAAAGCCGCCTTCGGAATCGGTGGTCGCACTCATGTCTGCACCTTTCGTCGTTCTTGCGTTGATGACCGCGCCGGCGATGCCGAGGTTGGCGTCACTGGCGACGCGGCCGATGATCCGTGCGGGGGACCACACCAAACCGAAATCTGCGCGGCCCGGCGCGTTCAATTCCGCGGTCGAGGGCGTGGTGAAGTACGCCGGCTTCGACGCGCCTGCCTTTGCCGAGACGCGATGGCGTCCCGGCGGAACGTCGCGGAATGCATACGCTCCGGTTTTTTCGGTGCGCGTGGAGCGCGTGTCGTCGAGCATGACCACGATGCCTTCGAGCGGAGTGGTGGTGGTCGGATCGGCAACGCCGCGCTGCTGGGGATCGAGAAAGACGACGCCTTCGATCGTCCCGGCGCGCTGCAGAAATTGCGGGAGTCCGTCGAAACGATGACGCACGCCTGCTTCGACCGCGGAGCCGTCGACGGTGCGTAACGCGAAGCTGGTGCGCCAGCGCGAATACGAAGCGTAAATGTCGGTCGACACCATCAGCCGCCGCGTGTACGAAAGCGTGGCCAGCATCGAGTTCTGCGTCGACGCCACGCCTTCGCTTCGGTCAACGACGGCGTGCAGACGGAGCTGGTTGCGCGTGTCGGCCGAGTTGAATGCCGCGTCGATGCCGCTCTGCACGCGCCGGGGCGTAAGGTTGACGGTGACGCCGTCGATGTATCCGAGGTTGATGAGTGCGGCGTTGTCACGGAGGACGCGCGCGAGGTCTTCCGGCGTGCGCACCGTGATGCCGAGCCGCAGTAGCGCGAGCTCGAGGCCCGGCGTGTCGTGGAAGATGAGGTCGAGCGACGGCGCGCGGCGCTGCCGTTCCACCCAGGCGTTGACGGTAAAGCCGCCGCTGCCGGCGCGTCCGCTCAGCCGCAGCGTGTCTCCGAGGCGGCTGGTCTGCGAGTTGTCGAGCAGGCGGTACGACGCGGCGGCGCCGAAGCGTTGCGCGTCGTAGGCGACGCCGGCAGGAATCCCGATGGTGCGGATCGATGCATTCGTTCCGCTTCGCACGACGCTGCTATCCGCACCGGTCAACACCGAAACGTGCGGAGTCAATGCGTAGCGCATCGCGACGTTGCTGACCGCCACGCTCTGATCGAACGCCGCGATTTTGGTGCGATCGAACGTGGCGTACGAATCGACGCTGAGACGTTGCGTGGCCCGCCGGTTCCAATCGATCTCGCCGTGAACGCCCGGAAGATCGCTGAGGCCGAGTGTGGGAAAGTCGTTTGGTTTGTAGAAGAGACGTCCTCGCAGTTGATCGCGCTCCGTCTGATACCGCACCTCCCCCGATCCCGCCACTCCTCGGCTGGCCGCCATTTCGCCGCGCGCCAAAAGCGTGTCGCCATCGCGATACTCCGCCGCCAGCGACGCCACCGCTCCACGTTTCGCTGCAGTGCCGCGCGGTTCGGAGAGGAATGCGTACGCCGAGGGAATCCAGCGGAAATGTCCGCGATCGATGCCGTATCCGGCGCTGGCCATCCAACGCTTGTCGGCGGGAAGGAAGAGATCCTCGTACATCGTCGACGCGGCGTATCCGGCGTGAAGTTCCAGCGGACCGTCGAGCAGATGGACGCCGCGCACCTGCGTGGAACGGACCGTCAGCGGCGAGAGATCGATGATGTCGTCGAACAGCGTCAGCTCGCGGTGTGCCGAGGTAGTGCGGTAGTAAATCGAAGGGATCGCGTTCGTCGAACGGCCAAACGAGTCCGCGAGGTAATGGACGTTCAGCAGATGAAACTGCGAGCGCCGTTCGCCGTCGGTGGTGAAGACGTCGAACGCGCTTTGTATTTGGTGCGCGCCGCCTGCGTAGCGGACATCCGCACGGGCGATCGGAGCGTTGGTCGCAAGCGCGGCCGGCAGACGTTGCGCGACCGGAGGGGCGATGGTGACGAGGTACGCGCGCGTGCCGCCGGCGGTGATGGCGATGATCTGCGTCGTCCCGGCGCTGCGTCCGGTGATCGTGACGCGGCCGCCCGACGCGGTGGTGACGTCGGCGATTGCTGGATCGACGGCGTAGGCTGCCGTCGTGCCGGCGATCTCGATCGTCACGGTCTCCGCCACCCGGACGGTGACGCTCTCGGCGCAAGCGATTCGCGCGAAAAGGATCGCAAACGCAGCTGCGGCGAAGCGTTTCATCGAACGTCGAACTCCGCGGACGACGTGATGCTCTTGCTGTTCTGCAGATCGTAGGTGACGAAGGCGCGATAGTGACCGGCGGCCAGCTCGCCGCCGTATTCGGCGTTCACGGCAAAGGTTTCGCCGGGCAGAACGCGGCGCGCGGGGAGGGCCTGCTTCGCGACGAGAGTGCCGCCCGGATTGATGATGGCCAGAACGCCGCGCGCCAGCACCGGCTCGCTGCCGCTGTTGACGAGTTGCTGGGAAACGGAGAGATTCGCCGTCCGCGACGGCGGCCGCACCGACAGCGGCGTGGCCGTGGCAGTGGCGTTGTCCGAGAGCGCGAACGTCATCAGCGTCCCAAGCGACGCCGTCGCGTTCATCCCCGCGCTTTTCATCCTGGTGGTGCCGTGGAAGAGCGCGATGATTGCGCGCGAGGCGGGCTTCGGCGGGATGGTGACCGTGATCGTGACGTTGGTGCGTTCGCCCGGCGCGACCGTCACCGACTTGCGCGAGAACACCGCGGTCGCGGCGATGCTGCCTGCCAGTTCGCCCGCCTTGACGTAGACGCGATTCCCATTGCGGGCCACGGCGTCTTCGGCTTTCAGATCGAACGAGAAGGGCTGGTCGCTGCTGTTGACGATGGTCAGCGTCTGCGTCGTGCTCTGTCCGGGCGTGCCCTGCAACATCACCACCGCGGGCGATACGGAGAGCGATCCGGAGGCGGCGAACGCGGGAAGCGAGGCCAGTGTTAGTAAAATCATTATGAATTTATAGATCATCATACATCCTTCAGTTACTATTGACTTCCCAGGCGATGGAGGCGGCAAGCGGACCCGCGGCCGCTTCGATCGGAATCTCGATGTCGAGCGTGTGGACCGTGACCGTTCCGACGGCCGCGTGCGCATCGACGATGAATGGCGCGGCAGTGAGCGGGCGGCCGTCCAGCCGGTACGTCGCTCTCCCGTCCCACGACTCCAGGCGCGCCACGATGGCGGCCGTTCCGGCGGTGGCATTGCCGGCGCGTTCGATGCGGATTCCGAACGTCCGCCGCAGCCGGGTGCTGCGTGAATTGCCCTGATGGTTGACGGCGTTCAGATCGAGCCACGCTTCGCTGCCTGCCGCTTTCAGCGACGCGTCGCCCGGTCCGGCCTCCACGAAGACGATCGACAGCGCCTGCTCCGGCGGCGCGGCGGAACGGCGGCGTTCCGCACGGACCGGCAACGCTGCCGAAACCAGGAGCACCATCGCCGCTGCCATCATTCGTCTCATGCATCACCTCGGGCGGTGCAGGAGCGTGTCGCCACGCTCCGGCACCTGCTGTCGATTCGATTCGCCTCAGTTGGAGGTGGCCGTGAAGTTGATCGTGTTGTCGATCGCCGCGGCCGCGGCGCTGTCGGCGACGACGATGTCCCACGAGTAGCTGCCGGTCGAGCCGTAGGTTCCGGTCGACGTCAGCGTGGTCGCGGAGGAGTCGCTGAGCGTGCTGCCGTTGAGCTTCCACGTTACGCCGGAGGCCGGAGCCGATCCGAGTTGCGCGGTGAGCGTGTAGTCGGTGCTGGTGAGGTTGGCCTTGTCGACCTGGACACCGACGGTGGACGAAATCGTCCAGTTGGACGCGCCGCGCGCCAGCGTGAAACCGGTCGGCGCCGAGCCGTACTTGCTGATGTTGCCGAGATCGCTCGTGGCCGCTGCCGTGCCCGTGCCGCTGGTCGTGCCGCCCGCGGATTCAACGGTCAGGCTGACCGAGCTTTCGACCGTGCCCGTCACTGTGAGCGTACCGCTCGAGGTCGCGGCCGACGCGGCCGACGCAAACGCCAACATCACTACTGCTGCTGAGACAACAAACATCCTCTTCATCGTTTCTTCTCCTGTTTCTCTGTTTTGACTGCTTCGTCAGGTAAGTGCAGGAGAAGGAGCAAAAAAATACAGGCGTGCCTAAAAAAGCTTCACTGGGGAAATTGGATGCAGATGAGTCAGCCGAGAAACTTGTATCCCAGGCCGTGCACCGTGACGATGTACTCCGGCTTCGAGGGATTCGTTTCCAGCTTCTGGCGCAGCGAGGCGACATGAACGTCGACGGTGCGCGTGACCGGCGTGGCGTCGTAGCCCCACACTTTGTCGAGTAGTTCATCGCGCGCGAGGACAGCGCCGCGGTGTTCGACGAAGTAGCGCAGTAGTTTGATCTCGAGCGTGGACAGCTCGATCGGCGTCCCTTCGCGCCGCACCTCGGCGCTGCGAAAGTCGACGTGTACCGGCCCGAACGCGTACGAGTCGGATGCATTCGCTGCCATCGTGCGCGCGCGGCGCAGCAGCGCTTCCACACGCGCCAGCAGCTCCATCATCTCGAACGGCTTGGTCAGGTAATCGTCGGCACCGAGCTTGAGCCCAACGACGCGATCGACCACCTGGCCGCGCGCGGTGAGCATCAGGATCGGTGTCTGGATTCCGCGCTGGCGCAGATCGCGGCAGACGTCGAAGCCGTTCTTCCGCGGTAGTGCGACATCGAGCACGATCAGATCGAACGGCGTGCGCGTTCCGGTGGCCAGCGCCGATTCGCCGTCGCTCTCCACCGTCACGAGGTAGCCTTCGGAGTGGAACCGGTCGCGCAGTGTGAGGATGAGGCTCTCTTCGTCCTCGACGAGCAGGATACGGCGCTGCAACTCAGGCATTCGGCGCAATCTCCGGAAGGCGCAGCGTGAAGATCGCGCCACTGTCGCGATGTTTGTCCACCGACACGCTGCCGCCATGTGCGATCGCGATCTGCTTCACGATGGTCAGTCCAAGGCCGCTGCCGCGAACGCGATCGGCTCCGCGTCCGCGGTAGAACGGTTCGAACAGATGCGGCAGGTCGCGCGGCGCGATTCCCGGACCGCGGTCCTCGATGGAAATCGCCACGTTGCGGTCTTCGGAGACGGCGCGAATCGAAACCCACTTTCCGTCGGCGCCGTGGCGGATCGCATTCGCGATCAAATTCTGCACGGCGCGAGTGAGTGACGCGGCATCGCCGTCGACAAGAGGCAGCGCGCGATCGACATCCGTCTCGATCGCGATCGACTGCTCGTCCGCCATCCAGCGGCAGTTTGCGATCGCTTCATCGATGACGTTCGCGACATCGACGGGAACGTGCGGCAGCTTCCGCCGCGACTCCATCCCGCCGTACGCCAGCACCTGGCCGATCATCTCCGTCAATCGGCGCGACTCCTTCACAATCGCCGTTCCGTATCGCGACACCTGCGATGGCTCGGTGATGATTCCGTCCGCGAGATTCTGTCCGGCCGATGTCAGCGCGGCGACAGGCGTGTTGAGCTCGTGCGTGACGCCGGCCACGAACTCCAATTGCTGCAAACGCAACCGTTCGGCCGTTCGCAACATCGCCACGAGCGCCAGCATCGTGCCGGCCAGGACGGCCAGGATTGCGCCTGTGATCAGCAGGTTATGCCGCCGCGTGTGCGCAACCAGCTCTTCCATCGAACCGCGGTGATATCGCACCAGCAGGCTCCACATCGGCTGATGCGGCGGAGGCTCGGTCAGGATCGGCACCTCCATCGGCATCCGCCGCATCGCGCGCACGCTGAAAATCGGGAGGGCGATGTCGGGGCGAAACGAACCGTTGGCAGCGTCCGATCGATAGAGCGTCGCGCCGCTTTCGGGCGAGACGATGGCCACGTCGTACTCGCGGCCGCTCGGCGTATCGAAATAGCGCCGCGCCATATCCGGCAGAAACACGCGAGCGAGATACGTGTCGTCGATGTCCACGATGGTGTAGCCGGGGCAGCCGCCCTCCGGCATCTTCATGTGCATCTCGATGGGCGGTGGATGCATCCCCATCGCCGCGACGTGATGCTCGATCATCGCGCGCCGCATCCCGCCGCACGGAATCACGAGTGCCATCACACCCGGCACGACCGGACCCGGCACCGGCCTGCCGCCCATTGCTTCCTCGGCGATCATCGGGCGCAATGCCGCTAACGAGGCCGGCCAGGCAGCTGGACGCACGGTACGCGTTGCCGCATCGATCGATTGCAGATGATCCGGCTCGAACGGCGGCACAAAGTAAACCGCGCGCACGATCTTCGGATCGCGAGCCGCAGCCGCCCATTCGTCGTAGCGACGCAGCAAATGATCGGCCGTCGCATCGGGCATCGGCAACTGAAAGGCGAGGAACATCCGCGTCAGCTCGTGGTCGAACTCATCGCTGAAATGGTGCGCGGCGAACTCGAGTCCCGTACGCATTCGCTGCCGCTCGGCGTCGGCCAGGTCGCCGATCCAGCGATATTGCATGTGACCGAGGACGATGAGCGCCGCGGCCAGAACCGTCAGCGCGATGAGCGCTGCGGCGGCGCTGCGGCTTCCCTTCATGCGATCGAGTCTAGCATCGGCATTTGCGCGAAAAGCGAGCGCCCATGCGGGTTTTACGTTTCTTACAAAGCGCTTTCCTCGGGTTGATCACTCCGCGGCGTACCATGCGTACATTGCTCGACGAAAGGAAACACTCGAACATGAAACGAATCGTTCTCGCACTCTGCATCACCGCCGCCGCTTCGCTCGCCCTCGCCCAGGAACCGCACATGAAGATGCGCATGATGGGCCCCGATCCCGGCGAGATCGCCGCCACCCTCGGACTCAGCGCCGATCAGAAAGTCCAGTGGGACAGCATTCACCAGCAGTTGCAGGCCACCGTCGAGCCGCTCCATCACCAGCTCATGGCCGCGCACGAGCAGCTGGAAGCGTTGGCGACGTCCTCGAATCCCGACGCCACCGCCGTCGGCAAGCAGTTCCTCGCGGCGCGCGCGCTCGAGAAGCAGGTTCAGGCCGCACACGAGGCCACGCATGCGAAGCTGACCGCGATCCTGACGCCCGATCAAAAAGCGAAGTTCGATTCGCTGCATCACGAAATGGGACACGGCCCGATGGAGATGCACATGCGCCATCCCGCGCCCGGCTCGCGCGACTAGTTTTCTCACGCGGAGACGCGGGGACGCGGAGAAACGCAGTACCCGCGTTCTCCGCCTCTCCGCATACGCCGCGTGATGCTTTTTTTGACACAATCCGCGGATGAACATCACCGCCGAGGTCATCGCAGCGCACGGGCTGACGCCGGACGAATATCAGCGCGTTGAACAGATCCTCGGGCGCGCGCCGAACTACACGGAGCTCGGCATCTTCAGCGTGATGTGGTCGGAGCACTGCTCCTACAAATCGTCGCGTGTTCACCTCCGAAAGTTTCCGACGACGGGACCGCGCGTCGTGCAGGGCCCCGGCGAGAACGCCGGCGTGATCGACATCGGCGACGGCTGGGTGGCGGCGTTCAAGATGGAGTCGCACAACCACCCGTCGTTCATCGAGCCGTACCAGGGCGCGGCCACCGGCGTCGGCGGCATCCTGCGCGACATCTTCACGATGGGCGCGCGGCCCATCGCCTGCCTCGATTCGCTGCGCTTCGGTGAGCTCGACGCGCCGCGCATGAAGTATCTCGTCGACGGCGTCGTGCGCGGCATCAGCGGCTACGGCAACTGCATCGGCATTCCCACGATCGGCGGCGAGACGTCGTTTCACCGCAGCTACAACGGCAACATCCTCGTCAACGTCTTCGCCCTCGGCGTGACCACGCGCGACCGCATCTTCACCGGCACCGCCAGCGGCGTCGGCAACCCGGTCATCTACGTCGGCTCGAAAACGGGACGCGACGGCATTCACGGCGCGACGATGGCCTCAGCGGAATTCGACGAAGCGTCGGAGGAGAAACGTCCGACCGTGCAGGTCGGCGATCCGTTCACGGAGAAGCTCCTCCTCGAAGCGTGCCTCGAGATCATGGAGTCCGACGCGGTCGTCGGGATTCAGGACATGGGTGCCGCCGGCTTGACGTCGTCATCGTTCGAAATGGCCGGTCGCGCGGGCACCGGCGTGCGCATGAATCTCGACCGCGTTCCCGTCCGCGAGAGCGGCATGACGCCGTACGAGATCATGCTCAGCGAGTCGCAGGAGCGGATGCTGATCGTGGCTAAGCGCGGCCGCGAGGATGAGGTCGTGCGCACGTTCGAGAAGTGGGACCTCAATGCCGCCGTGGTCGGCGAAGTGACGGACGACGGCTTCGTGCGGCTGCTCTGGGACGGCGCGGAAGTGGCGGCGATTCCTGTCGATCCGATCTCGACTGAGGCGCCGGTGTACGAGCGTCCGATGTCCGCGCCGCAGCGTGTGATCCCGCAATCGCTCGCTCGTCAACACGTCGAGGATGGCGATCTCACCGACGATTTCTTCCGTCTCATCGCATCGCCCAACCTCTGTTCGAAACGCTGGATCTGGGAGCAGTACGACACGACCGTGCGCACGAACACGATCGCGCGTCCGGAGCGGCGCGACGCGGCCATCGTCCGCGTCAAAGGCACCGGCCGCGCGCTGGCCATGACGAGCGACGTCAATCCGCTCTACTGTTTTCTCGATCCGTACGAAGGCGGCAAGCAAGCCGTGGCCGAGGCCGCGCGCAACATAGCGGTCAGCGGCGGACGTCCCGTCGCGATCACCGACTGCCTCGACTTCGGCTCGCCCGAACGCCCCGAGATCATGTGGCAGTTCGCTGAATGCATCCGCGGCATCAGCGAAGCCTGCGTCGCCCTCGGCACGCCGGTCGTGAGCGGCAACGTGTCGTTCTACAACGAGACCGAGGGCCGCGCCGTGCTTCCGACGCCGACGGTCGGGATGGTGGGCATCCTCGAACGCGACACCGACGGCTGCGAAATCGCGTTCCCCGAGCCCGGCCTCGACATCATCCTGATCGGCGAAACGCGCGACGAACTGGGCGGCTCGGAATGGCAACAATTCGCGAGGCCGGACGCGCTCGCCGCTCCGCCGCGCGTCGATCTCGATCGCGAAAAAGCGCTCGTCTCATTTTTCATCGAGGCCTACGAACATCGCCTCCTGCGCAGCGCACACGACGTCGCTAACGGCGGCTTTGCAATCGCGTTGGCCGAATGCGCGGTGGACGGCGTCGGCTGCCACATCGAGCTCGCCGATCACGCCAAGGTCGATGCGATCGCGCTCCTCTTCAGCGAGTCGCAGGGCCGCGCGATTGTGTCGACGTCTCAATCCGAGGCGGTCCTCCAACTCGCTCAACAACACAACCTCCCCGCAATGCGAATCGGCCGCACGGAGGTCGCCACCTTCCTCATCGAACGGAACGGCATTCCTCTGATTCGCACAACCGTTCCGGAACTAGCCCGAATCTGGCGCTCGTCGTTCGCGCTACTCCTCGGCGGCGACAGCATCGACGACTTCATCCGCGGCATTGGCGAAGAAGCGCCGGAAGTGCTTGCGCACTAGCGGTCGGAGCGCTGGCGTCCGCGCCGGCTGGCCCGGCTGCGTCTCGCTGCCGAACCGCCAAACCCTCCAAATTCGCTGGTAACGAAGTCACACGACGCGGCGAATCGCGCGCAGGCGTTCGACGGCGTGCTCCATGTCGGCGTGGACGCAGATCGTGTCGAAGGGGATGGAAATGCGGGAGCCATCGCGAGCGATGACAGCGCCTTCGTTGGCCAGCATCGCGGCTTGCGTCGCTGCTTCGTCGACGCCGAGGAGCGAGTTGGGTTCGCTGCGGGCGACGAGGGAGCCGTCGGCGTTGTAGCGCCGATCGGCGAAGGCCTCGCGGATGACCGGCGTGCCGGCGTCACGTGCTGCTGCGGCCATTTGCGAGCGGTCGCTGCAGACGATCGGCAGCGTGTCGTCGATCGCACGAATCGCATCGATCACGATATCGGCGAGCGCACGATCCTTGTGCGCATCGTTGTAAAGCGCGCCGTGCGGTTTGACGTGGTGCAGCTTGCCGGCGATGTCGAAAAGCGCGGCGATCTGTTCGATGAGCGTCGCCCGCAGCGACTCCGGCGGCATCGACATCGACTTGCGTCCGAAGTTCGCGCGATCGGGATACGACGGATGCGCGCCGATGCGGACTCCGAGATCGTTTGCCCGATCGACAGCATGCGTCATCGAATCGGCGTCGCCGTAATGGCCGCCGCAGGCAACATTCGCCGACGTGATCAGCGGCCAGATCTCCGGTTCGTCCGGAGCGCCTTCGCCGAGGTCCGCGCTGAGATCGATCACAACTCGGTTCCTTTCGTTTCCGGCAGCAGCCACACCAGCACGCCGCCGAGGGCAAAGAAAAGCGCGGCGCAGGTGATGACCACCGCGAAGTTGTGCGTCTTCGAGGCGAAGCCGATCGCGAACGGCGCCGCCGCCGATGCTAATCGTCCACCGTTGTAGCAGAAGCCCTGCGCGCCGGCGCGAATGCGCGTCGGGAAAAGTTCCGCGAGCATGGCGCCGAAGAGCGAGAAGTAGCCGTGCGCGAAGAAGCCGAGCAGCGGTCCGAGCGTGAGCAGGAGAAACGGCGTTCGCGCGTAGAACGCGAAGAGCGGAACGAGCACCGTAGCCGCGATCATGAACGCGGTGAATGCGGGACGCCGGCCGATGCGGTCGGCGATCCATCCGAAGCTGATGTAGCCGAAGAATGCGCCGGCCTGCAGCGCGATCAGCCACTTCGCGGAGGTCGTCACCGTCAATCCGGCGCCGCCTTTGGCGAGCGGCGTCGCCAGGAACGCCGGCAGCCACGAGGTCACGCCCCAGAACGCGACCAGCACACTGCTCGAAAGCGCCGTGGCGATGAGCGTGCGGCGAAGGAACGGCTTCGCAAACATCTCGCTCCAGCGCGATTTTTCACGCGCTCTTTGCGTCCAAACCGGCGGTTCTTCAACATTGCGCCGAATGAAGTATGCGGCGATCGCCGGCAGTGCTCCGATGAGGAACAGCACGCGCCAGCCGAAGCGTCCGATGATCAACGCCGAGGCGCCCGCGGCGATCATCGCGCCGATGGCCCAGCCGGATTGCATCAATCCCATCGCCTTGCCGCGATGCTCCGCCGGCCACGTTTCCGCGACGAGCACCGACCCGCACGACCATTCGCCGCCCATGCCCAATCCCACAGCGAGTCGCCATGCAATGAGCTGCCACAGCGCGGCGCTCGTCGCCAGTCCCGCCGTCGCCGCGGAGTAGAGCAGGATCGAAAGCGACAACGCACGCACGCGGCCGAGGCGGTCGGCGAGGCGTCCGAAGACCATGCCGCCGATCGCGCTCGCGATCAGAGCCACCGAGGTCAGCGCGCCCATCGTTCCGTTGGAAAGTCCGAACTCCTCGCGGATCGGAATCACCGCGAAGCTGAACAGCAGGAAGTCCATCGCATCGAGCATCCAGCCGAGCTGCGCGGCAAACAGCGCCCGCCACGCGCGGCGATCGACGGCAAGGATAGACATGAAGCGCGCAGTTTAGCGGAGTAAGATCACCCGATGACCGAACTCATTTTCCTCGTCGAGGAAGCTCCTGAGGGCGGCTACACCGCCCGCGCCCTCGGCCAGTCAATCTTCACCGAGGCCGACGACTTCGAGACGCTCGAAGCGAACGTGCGCGATGCGGTGCGGTGCCATTTTGACGAAGGCGAAATGCCTAGCGTCGTGCGGCTGCACTTCACTCGCGAGCAGGTCATCGCCGTTTGAGATTGCCGCGCGATATCTCCGGCGACGATCTGGCAAGGCGACTAGGCCGCCTCGGATATGCAAACTCCCGTCAGGCCGGCAGCCATCTTCGCCTCACCCGAACGACGGAATCGCAGCAGCATCACGTCACCATTCCACGCCATCACGCATTGAGGCTCGGAACGTTGGCGGCGATTCTCGACGATGTTGCCGCGGAGCTAAGCATCACGCGAGACGAACTGCTAGGCCGTCTTTTCGGCTGAAGATCACGTCTCAATCTCGCGGGATGTGGAACGGCACTTCATCCCGCTGCGCGCCGCCTTCGTATTCGCGCTCTTCCTCGCGGCGTTCGTCGTTCTCTTCCTCGATGCGGTAGTTGCGAATGTCTTCCATCACGGTCTCCTGCCGAACTGCGCGGCTTCGGTCGAGCCGGCCAGTGCGGTTGTCGATGACTGTCCGTTCGAGATCACTTTCATCACTTCGTCGAAGTAGCCGGTGCCGACCTCGTGCTGGTGTTTCGTAGCGGTGTACCCATGCTCCTCGGCGGCGAACTCTGACTGCTGCATGCGCGAGTACGCGGTCATCCCTTCGTCGCGATACTGGCGCGCCAGCTCGAACATGGAGAAGTTCAGCGCGTGGAATCCGGCCAAAGTGACGAACTGGAACTTGTAGCCGAGCGCTGCCAGCTCGTTCTGAAAATTCGCAATCGCCTCGGACGAAAGTTTCTGCGCCCAGTTGAAGGACGGCGAACAGTTGTAGGCCAGCATCTTCCCGGGATACTTCGCGTGAATCGCATCGGCGAACTTGCGCGCCTCACCGATGTCGGGCGTCGACGTCTCCATCCACAGCAGGTCGGCGTACGGCGCGTACGAAATCGCGCGCGCGATCGCGGCATCGACGCCGCTCTTGATCATGAAGAAACCCTCCGGCGTGCGCTCGCCGGTGAGGAACGGATGATCACGTTCATCGACGTCGCTGGTCAGCAGAGTGGCGCTGTTTGCATCGGTGCGCGCGATGACGAGCGTCGGCACGCCCATGACGTCCGCCGCGAGTCGCGCGGCGGAGAGCGTGCGGATGAACTGCGATGTCGGCAGAAGAACTTTTCCGCCGAGGTGGCCGCACTTTTTTTCCGAGGCGAGTTGATCTTCGAAGTGGACCGCCGCCGCGCCGCATTCGATCATCTGCTTCATCAGCTCGAACGCGTTCAGGCATCCGCCGAAACCCGCCTCGGCATCCGCGACGATCGGCGCGAACCAGTAGGTGTCGTTCTTTCCTTCGCTGTGATCGATCTGATCGGCGCGCTGCAAGGCGTGATTGATCCGCTTCACGACCTGCGGGACTGAATTCGACGGATACAAACTCTGATCGGGATACATCTGACCGGCCAGATTGGCGTCGGCGGCAACCTGCCAGCCGCTGAGGTAGATCGACTTGAGGCCGGCGCGCACCTGCTGGATGGCCTGGTTGCCGGTGAGTGCGCCGAGCGCGGTGACGTAAGGCTCGCCGTTGAGCAGATCCCAGAGCCGTTCGGCGCCCATTTCGGCGAGCGTGTGCTCGATGTCGATCGATCCGCGCAGGCGCAGAACGTCGTCCGCCGTGTAGACGCGCGTGATGCCGTCCCAGCGCGGATTGTTCTCCCAATCGCGCTCGATCTGCTTCGCATCGCGTACCGCTTTCAGCTTTGCCATCGCTACTTCCTTTCGTTGGACAGCAGCTCCTCGTACGCGGGGAGCGTTAGGAAATCAGCCAGTTCATCGTTGAGGATCAAGTCGTTGAAGATCGATGCGGCTTTCGCGAGGTGCGGACGCGATCCGATCTTTTGCAGTTCTTCGTCGCAGATCTGCCGATAGAACTCCGGCGTCACTGCGCGGCCGTCGTCGAGATGCGCGTGGTGATGAATCCACTGCCAGAGTTGCGTGCGCGAAATCTCGGCGGTGGCAGCGTCCTCCATGAGGTCGTAGAGCGGGACGCACCCGAGGCCACCGAGCCACGCTTCGAGGTAGAGGATTCCGACATTCACGTTTTGCCGGAATCCC
>JAFAOU010000045.1 GCA_019247495.1 Acidobacteriota bacterium | reverse complement strand
CCGCGCTTCGTTCATGTAGCCGGAGCTGTCCGATCCGCCGACGGCGAAGTCGATGTGCGTGAAGATGACGACGCAGTACGCGATCGAGAGGAGCGCGGCGGCGGCAACGGCCGCCTTTTGCTTCATGCCGCGAAGTGTACCGATGTGGAGGACAGCCGCCCTCGGCTGTCTGGACAGGCGGGGGCGCCTGTCCTCCACTACTCGTCCGTCTGCGCCTTCCGCTCCTGCGCCGTGCGCTCGCGCTCCGCGGCGCGCGCGGCGCGGCGCTGATTCGCCTCGTCCTTGAGGCGCTGCGCGATGTTCGCTCCCGTCGGAGTCGTCGCGAGTCCACCTTCCGCGGTCTCGCGCAGTCCTCGCGGTAGCGCGCGGCCGATGCGGACCATCGCTTCGACGATCTCATCCATCGGAATCACGGAGTCGACGCCGGCGAGCGCGAGCTGCGCAGCCGTCAGGCTGTGAACGGAGAAGAGCGCGTTGCGTTTCACGCAAGGCACTTCGACGAGCCCGCCGACAGGATCGCAGACGAGGCCGAGGGTGTTTTTGAGGGCGAGGGCGGCGGCGTGGATCTGATTGTGCGTCGTGCCGCCCATCATGTAGGCGACGGCCGCCGCAGCCATCGACGATGCGACGCCGACTTCGTTCTGACATCCGCCGGCCGCGCCGGAGATGTTCGCCGACAGCGCGATGATCGAGCCGACGCCGCCCGCGACGACCAAAGCGCGCACTGTCTTCTCCGGATCGATGTTGCGCTCTTCTTCCAGCGCCAGCAGCATGCCCGGCACGACGCCGCCCGCGCCCGCCGTCGGCGCCGCGACGATGACGCCCATTCGCGAGTTCTCGCCCATCACCGACAGCGCGTAAATCTCCGCCTTTACTGTCAGCGGATCGAGGAACGTGCGTCCGGCCAGGAAAGCGTCATTGAGCAGCTTGGCCTCGTTGCCTACCAGCTTCCCCATCGACGTCCCGCCGCCCTTGCCGCGTTCGATGCAATCGCGCATCACGGCGCGCCGGCGCCGCAACGCTTCGAGAATCTGATCCGCAGGGACGGCGTGTTCCTGCGCGTCACTCTCCAGAAAAACGTCCGCGAGGTCGCGGCCGGCAGCGAGTTGTTCGAGGTGGGAGAAGCTTTCAATCATGCGGTCTACGAACGAATCAAGTCTCGCGAAAACTCCGCCTCCGCGCTAGGCTCCCGGCATGGACATCAACATTCCGGGCGTCATCATCGGCATCGTCGCATTCATCTGCTCCTTCATGGCCATCGGGGCAGTCGGTTTCCGGTTCGTCGTTCTGCGCGGCGAGGCAGCGGCTGAGCCGGCCATCGCCGGACGTGCCGCACGCCGCGCCGCGATTTACGGCCTCATCGGTTACGTCGTTACGTCGCTGATGTACGTCGCCTTCGATCTGGCCCCCGCAGCGCAGAAGAAGGGTATTTCGCTTCTCAGCGTCGTCACCTCCGAGACGCAGACGACGGTCGAGACGATCTGCGTCGTGCTCGGTGTGATCGGATTTCTACTCGCTGTCTCGCGCATCGGAGCAGGCTGGCTCCTGGCCGCGATCGGCACCATCGGCGAGCCGCTGGCCAGCCTTCTCTCAGGATGGAACCGGGCCATCAATCCGATCCACGTTCTCGCCGGCGGTCTCTGGATCGGAACGCTCTTCATCCTGCTGATGGCCGGATTCACAACCGTTCGGCGCAGCGGCATGGATGCTGTCCGCCGAGGCGAGCTGGCGGCGAACATGGTCCATCGATTCTCGCCGCTGGCGCTCTGGGCATTCGCCCTCCTCGCATTCACCGGCGTGAACACGGCCTGGCGGCATCTCAAAGTGCTGAGCAATCTGTGGAGCACGCCGTACGGCTACACGTTGATCGCGAAGCTCTGCGTAGTGCTGGTCGTCGTCGCACTCGGAGCATGGAACTGGCGGAAGCAGCGTCCGCTGCTCGGCACCGAGTCAGCTGCGGCCGTCCTTCGCCGGTCCGCGACAGCCGAGTTAATCGCGGCGACGGTCGTACTCGCGATTACATCCGTGCTGGTGAGCCTGCCCTCACCAAAGTAAACCTCAGCACAACCGGCGCCGTACTTAGCGCGACGGAACGCTGGCGGCCTCGCCGGCTTCCATGAGAAGGCCTACGTCTGTCAAGTGCGCCGCCGTGAGCGGCGCCACCACTTTCGAAGCTTCGTCGTGACCCTGCTTCCATTCGCACTCTGAGTGAGCGTCGATTGCGCTCGGTGCATGCTGAGGTCCGATAAG
>JAFAOU010000039.1 GCA_019247495.1 Acidobacteriota bacterium | reverse complement strand
CGACGGGCGGGAATAGCTACACTGCCCCGTTTTTTACGGATTTTCGCGATCGCCCGGCTCCCGAGTCCCGCGCCGCGGTTGCCAACCAAATCAAAGTCAAGTAGAGGTTCGTCCCAATGCTCAAGTTGATGCGCGATAGCTTTCAGCAGCTCAAATGGATCCTGGTCGCCATAGTTGCGGTCTTCATCCTCTTCATCTTCGTCGACTGGGGCGCCGGCGGACCGAACAGCGGCGGCGCGGCCGACCAGAGCGCCTACGCGGCGCGCGTGAACGGCGACACGATCTCCACCCGCGAGTACGAACGCTCCCTCTACTACATGGAGAAGAACTACGAGCAGATGTACCGGCAGCCGCTGACGCCCGATCAGATCGCGCAGATGGGGCTTCCGAAGCAGGTGCTCGAGTCGCTCATCGATCAGCATCTCCTGCTGCAACAGGCCAAACGCCTTCATCTCTCCGCGTCGCCCGAGGAGATCCGACAGAAAATCCTGGAGATCCCGACGCTGAATCCGGACGGCAAGTTCGTGGGCCAGGATCTCTACGCACGCTACGTGACCAGCATGATGGGCTTCAGTTCGCCCGCCGAGTTCGAAGAGGAACTGGCGCGCGAAATCACCCTCGGCAAGATGGAGAGCGCGCTGCAGACCTCCGTCGTCGTTTCGCCGAAAGCGGCCGAGGCCGAGTATCGCCGCAACAACGAAAGCGCGAAGATCAAGTACATCCTCTATCCCGCCGCGCGCGAGGCCGCCAGCGTCACGGTCACGCCGGCCGAGGTGCAGCAGTACTACACGATGCATCAGGCGCAGTACACGCACGGCGAACAGCGCGCCGCCAAGTACCTCATCGCCGATTACGCGAAGCTGCGTGCGCAGTTGAGTCCCAGCGACGCCGAGCTTCGCAAGATTTATGAGCAGCGTCACGAAGAGTTCAAATCGCCCGCGGGCGCACACATCCTGCACATCCTCCTCAAAGTCGATCCGGGCGCCCCGCCCGCCGCGGACGCCGAGGCGAAGGCGAAGGCCGAGAGCATCGTCAAACAGCTCCGCGCCGGTGCCGACTTCGCCAAGCTCGCGCAGGCCAACTCCGGCGATCCGTCATCGTCCGGCAAGGGCGGCGACATGGGTTGGGTGGACAAGGGCACGACCGTCGACGTGTTCGACAAAGCGGCGTTCACGATGCCGCTGAACACGATCAGCGATCCGATCCGCTCGGCCGATTTCGGTTACCACATCATCAAGGTTCTGGAGCGGCGCCCCGAAGGCTATCGCCCGTTCGAAGAGGTCCGCGACCGTCTGCGCGCGCAGACGGCCGATCAACTGTCCAAGGATCGGGCGCGCGACGAGATCACACGCGTCGAAGCGCGCATCAAAGCCAGCAAGCCGAAGACGGCGGACGAGTTCACCGCCCTCGCCAGCGGCAACGTGGCCTCCAACGATTCGCAGTGGTTCAGCAAGACCGACACGATTCCGGGCATGGGCAACAATCCGGCCTTCACCACGTGGGCGTTCGCCGCGAAGGTGAATGACGTCGGCGAGATCCTCGGCTCCCAGCGCGGTCCGGTCATTCCGTTCCTCTACGCGATCCGCTCCGCCGGCGTTTCGCCGCTCGATGAAGTGCGCGCGAAGGTGGAGAACGACGCGCGCATGGAGAAGGCCCGCGCCCTCGCGCAGCAGGCGCTCTCCAGGGCGATCCCTGCCGCGACGGTCGATGCGGCCGGCACCAAAGCCGGCCTCACCCCGGCGGAGGCGACCATCAACCGTTCCGGCTTCATCCCGGGATTCACCGGCGATACGTCGGCGCTCGTCGATGCGGCGCTCTCCGCGCCGGTGGGCGAAGTGCGTGGTCCGGTCATGACCGGCGACGGCGCGGTGCTGTTCCAGGTCACCGAACCGAAGAAGGACGACCCGGCCACCGCGCAGAACCGCGCGCAGTACACCGACAATCTGCGCCAGCAGGAGTCGCGGAATCTGCGAGCGTCACTGCTGCAGCGTCTGCGCAAATCGTCGACCATCGATATCAACAAGAAGCTGATCGAGGCGCAGACGCCGAATCAGCAGGCCGGGGTATGACGAAGTGACGGCGGAATCGCGTGACAGCGAAACTCCGCAGTCGCGCTGGAACGAACCGGCCATCCGCGTGCTGATGATGCCGCGCGACACCAACGCGCACGGCACCATCTTCGGCGGCGTAATCCTCAGCTACATCGACCAGGCCGGCGCGATCGAAGCGCGCCGGCAAGGCAGCCGCTTCATGGTCACCGTGTCGATGGACAAGATCGTCTTCCACGAGCCGGTCTTCGTCGGCGACCTGGTCAGCTTCTGGACCGAAACCCTGCGCATCGGCACATCCTCGATCACGGTGAAAGTGACCTGCGAAGCAATCCGCGGCAACGACCTGCAGCAGAAGGTCACCGTGACCGAAGCGCAGGTGGTGTACGTGAATGTCGGCGAGGATCGCAAGCCCGCACCGATCAAACGGATTGCGAACGCGTTGAGCGGGTGAGGCGTTTTTCACGTCTTCTTTCGCGCTTCGCGCATCGCATCCAGCCGCGCCTTCATCTTCGCCTCGGTGCCGATGTCCTTCGGCTCGTAGAAGCGGCGGTCGGCTAACGATTCCGGAAGGCAGTTCATGGCCACGGTCTGCTCTTCGTAATCGTGGGCGTAACCGTAGCCGCGGCCGTAGCCGAGGTCTTTCATCAGACGCGTTGGAGCGTTGCGAATGTGGAGCGGGACGCCGGGGTTGTCGCCCTGACGGACTTCGCGGACGGCTTCACCGTAGCCGATGTACGCGGCGTTCGATTTGGGGGCGGCGGCGAGATACGTCACGAGCTGCGCCAGCGCCACGCCCGCTTCCGGCATACCGAGGAAGTGGACGGTCTGCTGGACGGCGATGGCGAACACCAGCGCTTGGGGATCGGCGTTACCGATGTCTTCCGACGCCGCGCGAACGAGACGGCGGGCGATGTACATCGGATCCTCGCCGCCTTCGAGCATGCGCACGAGCCAGTAGACCGAAGCATCGGCGTCACCGTTGCGGAGCGACTTGTGAAGCGCCGAGATGATGTTGTAGTGCTCTTCGCCGCCTTTGTCGTACATCAGCGAACGGCGCTGCAGGATTTGCGTGACTTTCTCTTTGTCGATCGCGCCGTCTTCCTTCGTGGCCGTTTCGACGACGAGCTCGAGCGAGTTGAGAGCCTGGCGCGCGTCGCCGGCCGAGGTTGCGGCCATGAAGTCGAGGGCGTCGTCAGTGACTTCGATGCCGTACTTGCGCAGCGAGGGATCGTTGACGGCGCGGCGGAGGATGGCCATGACCTGCTCGCGTTCCAACGCCGGGATGACCACGACCTTCGTCCGCGACAGCAGCGCCGAGTTGACCTCGAACGACGGGTTCTCGGTGGTCGCGCCGATGAGGATGATGTCGCCCGCCTCGACGTACGGCAGAAACGCATCCTGCTGCGCTTTGTTGAAACGATGAATCTCGTCGATGAAGACGATGGTCTTCGAGCCGCGCGCCTTGCGCTCCTTGCGCGCCTCCTCCATCAACGTGCGGATCTCCTTGATGGCCGTACTGGTGGCGGAGAACGTGACGAAACGCGCCCGCGTCTTGTTCGCGATGATCCGCGCCAGCGTGGTCTTCCCGGAGCCGGGCGGCCCCCAGAAGATCATCGACGGGATGCGATCGCTCTCGATGGCGGTACGAAGGAAACGTCCCTCGCCGAGGAGCTCATCGAGGCCGACGATGTCCTCGAGCGTGCGCGGACGCAGGCGCTCCGGCAGCGGAGCATCGGACTTCGCGGGAGGGTCGAAGGGAGTGGTGTCGAAGAGGGTCATTTCAAAAATCGTTTTCACCACAAAGACACAAAGGACACAAAGAGGGATCCTTTGTGCCCTTTGTGCCCTTTGTGTCTTTGTGGTTCAAACTTCTTCTCAGCAAAGCAACGAAAAGTCGATGTTGCCGCCGCTGACGACAACTGCCGTCCTCCCGCGCGGCTTGATGGCGCCCGAAAGCAGAGCGGCGATACCCAGCGCGCCGGTCGGCTCGATCACGAGCTTCGTTCGATACATCGCCAGCTTGACCGCGGAGAGCAGCACGTCATCGTCGACGCTGACCACATCGCGCACCCGTTCGCGGATCACCGCGAAGTTGCGCTCGCCGATGGCCAGCGTGCGGGCGCCGTCCGCGATGGTCTTCGGAGGGTCGATGGCGACGAGGCGGCCCGACTTGAACGACTGTTCGCCGTCGTTGCCGGCGCGCGGCTCGACGCCGTAGACATCGATGCCCGGCTCCAGCGACGTTGCGGCGATGGCGACGCCCGAGAGCAATCCGCCGCCGCCGAGCGGGGTGACGATCGTTTCGACCTCCGGCCACTCCTCGACGATCTCCAGCCCGACCGTGCCGGCGCCGGCGATGATCCGCCAGTCGTCGAAGGGCGGAATCACGGCGGCGCCGGTCTTCTCAGCGATCTCTTTCGCCACCGTATCGCGCGTGGCCGAGGTCACCCCGGCGGTCACGACCTCGGCGCCGTAGGCTTTTGTCGCATCGACCTTCATCTGCACCGAGTTCTCCGGCATCACGATGGTCGCCTTGATGCCGAGCGTCTTCGCGGCGAGCGCGACGCCTTGGGCGTGATTGCCCGAGGAGAAGGCCACCACGCCGTTGCGGCGTTCTTTCTCAGATAGTTGCAACAGCGCATTCATCGCCCCGCGAATCTTGAACGAGCCGGCGCGCTGCAGGTTCTCGCACTTCAAGCGCACCTCGACACCGATCGCTTCGGACAGCGATCGGCTGGACAGGAGAGGCGTGCGATGGATGGAGTGGCCGAGGCGGGCGGCGGCGGCGCGGATGTCGTCGATCGTGACAGCAGCCACATCGATATTTGAAGAATTCACCGGCGCAGTATAAACTCCGGCAAACCGATCACAGACCGGCGCAAACATCGCCGGCTCCGCAGTTACGGGCAGGGTTATTTTCGGGTGTTGGAGGGGTTTATGTGGAGAAGGGTTACCCGCGGCCTGGTTCTCGTAGTTCTGACGTCGCTCGTCGTTCCGGTGCTCCTGGCACAAACGGCTGAAACGCGCGGCAGTCTCGACTTTCCGGATCCCAACGTCACGCAGACGGGCGTCATTCTGGTCAAGGGATGGTTCCTCTCGCCCGAGGCGATCTCGCGCGTGGCGGTCTACGTCGATGATCAGTTCATCGCCAATTCCAACACCAACCTGCCGCGCATCGACATCGTCGAGGCCTATCCGAACTATCCCGGCATCCAGCACATCTCGCCCGGCTTCCAGATCGGGATGCTGGCCAGCCGCTTCACGAATGGGCCGCACACGCTCTCTGTGAAGGTTTTCTACAGCGACGGCACGGTCACGGAACTCGGGCGGCGCACGATCAACGTTAACAACAGCGCGGTCCAGGCACCGTTCGGCAGCGTCGACATTCCCGACACCGTCGGCATCTACAACGCCTCGGGATCGTTCCCCGTCTCCGGCTGGGCGCTCGATACCGACGGCGTGGCCAAAGTGGAAGTGCTCATCGATAACGGCGTAGTACAGAACGCGATGTACGGCGATCCTCGGCCCGACGTCGCGAACACGATCGCCGACTGGCCCGATGCGCTCTACAGCGCGTTCATCGCCAACGTCGACACAACGCGCATCCAGGATGGCATCCACGGGCTCGATGTCGTCGCCACTGACCGTAACGGACTGTCGAAACTGATCGGCCGCCGCACGGTGCAGATTTTCAATGAGAACGCCAACCTGAAGCCGTTCGGCTACATCGACGAACCGAAGCGCGATGCCGTGGTTTATGGCACCCGCTGCGCCACAATCCCGCAAGCATCGCCTGCGATCAATCCTCAGTCGCACATCACGCCCGTCCGCGGCTGGGCTCTCGACCTCGGCACGCGCACCGACACCGGCCGGGTGGCGTACGCCGAATTGATGATCGACGGCCGCCGCTGGTACTCGACCACGGAAGACTGCGGATTCAGTCCGATCTTCGGCAATTACGTGAACTGCTACGGCCTGCCGCGTTTCGACGTGGAGCGCTACTACCCCGGCTATCCCGATGCGCCGCGCGCCGGCTACCTCTTCACGATGGACGTCGGCGCTCTGCTCGCGTCCGGCGTGAAGCCGGGCAATCACATCCTGAAAGTGCGCGTTGGCGATCAGGATGGAACCTTCACGGAACTGCCGAACCGCGACGGACTGCCGATCTTCTTCGAATGCGGTGAAGACCGCGTGGCCGCCGCGGTCGGCTTCATCGACGTGCCGCACACCTCCGACTTCGTGAAGGGAACGGTCACGTTCCAGGGCTGGGCCGTGGCCGAAAGCCTGCTGACGTCGGTCGAAATCATCGTCGACGGCGATTTCAAAGGCCTCGCGCAGTTGAATTTCCCGCGTCCCGACGTGGCGCAGCAGTACCCGTACCTGGTGAACCCCCAGAACTCAGGCTGGCGTTTCGTGATGGACACGACGAAGCTCGGAAACGCGAAGCATCGCCTGACCGTGCAGGTCGTCGACTCCCGGGGCCTGAAGACCATCATCGGCTCCGTCGATTTCTACACGCAGAACGCGAATCCGGTTCCGTAAGACAGGGATTAGGGACGAGGGACGAGGGGGAAAACCCCTCTCTCCATCGTCCCTGCTTCATCTCCCTCGTCCCTGCTTCATCCCCTCGTCCCTGCTTCACTCACCGCCACGCGTACACATCCACGTTCGCCCTGGCCCGCAGCTGCGTCGTCCAGGTTTCGATCTGTTGATCGAGCTGGCGTGAGCGGATGAGCGTGCGGATCTCTTCCCGGACGTCGTTCAGGGGCGGTACGGGCAGTCCGCGTTCGACGCGCTGCTGACGCCACGGACCGTTGTAGTAGTCGGCGATGTCCTCGTTCGCGACGAACACCATCGGCGCGAAGCGTTCCTGGATGTATGCCTCGACCTGCAACTGGCGCTTGATCAGCGCGCGCAATTCGTCGGGCGTGAGTTCTGCGCGAGCCAGCGCGGCGTCGAGCTCCGCGGGCGACGCGAAACGGCGCTGAATCTCCACCAGCCGCGCTTCGATCGAATCTTTCGGGATGTCCTGCGCTCCGAAGCGCTCGACGTCGCGGAAACGAAGGGCCTGCGCGATGAGCGCTTCGAGGATGTCGTGGCGGTAGTCATCATCGTTGCGTCCGGCCACGCGCGGGAAAAAGCGCAACTCGGCCATCTGATTCACTTCACTCACCGTCAGCACCTGGCGATCGATGACCGCGGCGATGCGATCGACGGTCACGGCGTATACCGACGTCGAGAACAGAAATGTGATGAGAGCGATGCGCTTCATGGTCGTGATCGACACCAGCAATCTTGACACCCTTCGCCGCAATTCCTACATTCTCCTGTATGTTAGCGGCCGGACAGCGAGACTGCTAGCCTTCGCTCTTGACCCGCAATGCCTCAACACTTTGATCTCCACGGTGACGATCTCGACAGCCGCGCCCGCGAGGTGCTGCGCGAGATCATCATGCAGCACGTCGCCACTGGCGAGCCGATCAGTTCCGGTTCGCTGGCCAAGGGCGGACGCTTCCAGCTCTCCCCCGCCAGCCTCCGCAACGTCATGGCCGACCTCGAAGACCTCGGCTATGTCATGCAGCCGCACACCTCGGCGGGCCGCATTCCTACCGATCGCGGCTACCGTTTCTTCATCGATCACCTGATGCGCCACGCGCGGCTCTCGCAGCGCGAACGCGAAATGATCGACGACCAGGTCAGCCACGCCAACGAAATCGACGAAGTGCTGCATCTCGCCTCGCGCGTCCTGTCCAAACTGAGCGATCAGGTCGGCGTCATCTTCATGCCGACGCTGCTGCAGTTCACGATCCGCAGCATGGATTTCGTCGCCGTCGCCGACAACAAGATCATGTGCATCATCGTCGGGCAGAACGGCGTTGTGGTGAACAAGATCATCGAGACGCGTCAGCCGTTCACGCGCGACGAACTGCAGAAAATCTCGCGCTACATCACCATCGAGTTCAGCGGCCTCACACTCGACAACATCCGCCGGCGCCTCGTCCGCATGACCGAGGAGGAACGCGCCAGGCACGACTCGATTTTGCAGAAGACGATCACCCTCGGCATCGAAGCAGTGAACGACGTGTCGCCGCTCGAACATGAGTTGTACGTCGAAGGCGCAGCCTCGATCCTCACCAAACCCGAGTTCTCCGACGCAATCTCCATGCGCAAGACATTTCTCGCCCTGCAGGAGAAAGAGAAACTGGTGGAGATCTTGAACTCGTGTCTCTCTGAAGAAGGGCTGCAGATTCTGATCGGCTCGGAGAGCAACTTTACGCAGGTCTACAACTTCAGCATCGTGGCCAGGCGCTACGGAACCCACGCCGCACCGCTGGGAATGGTCGGCATCATCGGACCGATGCGCATGGAGTACGCGCGCATGGCGCCGCTGGTCGATTACCTCGGCGTCGCCCTCAGCCGCAAGATCGAAGAGGAACAGGAGCAACCGCAGTGAGCGAAAACCAAAATGATGCGAACGATGACGCCTACGTCATCGAAGACACCGGCGAATCGGTCGCCGAGATTGAGCAGGAGATGGAAGCCACCGCGCAGGAGGCCATTTCGGGAACGCCTGCCGCCGCGCCGCAGAACGAAGACTTCCGCGATCGCTACATGCGCACGCTGGCCGACTTCGAGAACTTCCGCAAACGTTCGGAGCGCGAGAAAGCCGACTTCCAGCGCTACGCCCTCGGCTCCGTCATTCGCGATCTGCTCCCGGTGCTCGACAACTTCGATCGAGCACTCGAGCATGCCGAGGAAGGCGACGAGTTTCACAAAGGCGTTTCGCTGATTTACAAACAGCTCTTCGACGTCCTGCAGCGTCACGGATTGAAACCGATCGCCGAATCGGGCGTCCGCTTCGATCCAAATTTCCACGAGGCCGTCATCCGCGAGGAAGATCCGTCCGTGCCGTCGCACACCGTCACCGCCGTCCTTCAGAAAGGCTATTTCCTCCACGACCGTCTCCTGCGTCCGGCCATGGTCAAGGTCGCCGTCGGCGGGCCGGAGGAGGATGAGCCCTCGGGCCACTAACGCATGCCGAAAGTCATCGGAATCGATCTCGGAACGACCAACTCCTGCGTTGCGGTGGTGGATGTCGCCACGCCGCAGGTGATGGCGAACCGCGAAGGGAGCCGCACCACGCCATCGGTGGTCGGTTTCACCGAGGACGGCGACCGCCTCGTAGGCCAGATCGCGAAGCGCCAGGCCATCACGAATCCCTTCAACACAGTCTTCGCCATCAAGCGCCTCATCGGCCGCAAATACGACTCGAGCGAAGTGGCGCGCGCGAAACAGATCCTTCCCTACCAGATCGTCGCGGCCGCCAACGGCGACATGAAGGTGAAAATCCGCGACCGCGAATATTCACCCGAGGAGATCTCGGCATTCGTGCTGATGGAGATCAAAGCATTCGCGGAAGAGTTCCTTGGAGAGCCGGTCACTGAAGCGATCATCACCGTCCCCGCGTACTTCAACGACAGCCAGCGCCAGGCCACCCGCGACGCCGGCAAGATCGCCGGCCTCGAAGTTCTGCGCATCATCAACGAGCCGACCGCGGCCGCGCTGGCGTACGGACTCGACAACAAGCACAACCAGCTCATCGCCGTCTACGACCTCGGCGGCGGCACGTTCGACATCTCCATCCTCAAGCTCGAAGACGGGCTTTTCGAAGTGCTCTCCACCTCCGGCGATACGTACCTCGGCGGTGAGGACTTCGACAAACGCATCATCGACTGGCTCATCGAAGGCTTTCAGCGCGACACCGGCATCAGCCTCGCCGAAGATCGCATGGCCCTGCAGCGACTCAAGGAAGCGGCGGAGAAGGCCAAACACGAGCTTTCGGTTTCCGACGAGTCGCGCATCACGCTGCCATTCATCTCCGCCGACGCCTCGGGACCGAAACACCTCAACAGCGTCCTCACGCGCCGTGAGTTCGAGAAGATGGTCGAGGACCTGATCCAGAAGACGATCGATCCGGTAAACGACGCATTGAAACAGGCAGGCGTCACGGCGAAAGACATCGACGAAGTCGTTCTCGTCGGCGGCCAGACGCGGATGCCGCGCGTCGTTGCAGCAGTGCAGCAGGCGTTCGGCAAAGAACCGAATCGCAACATCAATCCCGATGAAGTCGTCGCGGTGGGCGCCGCGGTGCAGGCCGGCATCCTGCGCGGCGACATCAAGGACATGATCCTGCTCGACGTGACGCCGCTGTCGCTCGGCGTCGAGACGCACGGCGGAGTCTTCACGAAAGTCATCGAGCGCAATGCGACGATCCCTACGAAGAACTCGCTCATCTTCACGACCGTCGCCGATCAGCAGAACAAGGTGACGGTTCACGTGCTGCAAGGCGAGCGCGAATTCGCGCGCGACAACAAATCGCTCGGCAAGTTCGACCTCGTCGGCATTCCGCCCGCGCCGCGCGGCGTACCGCAAATCGAAGTGACGTTCTCGATCGATTCGAACGGCATCGTCAGCGTCACCGCGCGCGATCAGGCCACCGGACAATCGACTGGTGTGCAGATCAATCCGGCCGGCGGCCTGTCGCAGGACGAGATCGACCGCCTCGTCAACGAAGCCGCCGAGCACTCCCGCATCGACGCCACGCGCCGCGAAACGCGCATGCTGCAGAACAAGCTCGAAGGGATGATCTACACCAACGACAAGGTCTTCCGCGAGTTTGGCAAAATGCTGAGTGAAGAGGATCGCAACAAGGTCCAGCAGTGCATTTCAAAAGCAAAAGAATCGGCGGCGTCCGAGGAGAAGCAGCGCCTCAACGACGCTATCTTCGAGTTACAGACAGCGTCGCGCATC
>JAFAOU010000156.1 GCA_019247495.1 Acidobacteriota bacterium | reverse complement strand
CTCGATCGGATCGATCCTCGAAGAAGCGGAGTCGATTCATGACAAAGCCGACTTCATCGCCCGCTGCCGCGTGTCGCTCCGCGAAGCGCGCAAAACGCTCTACTGGCTGCGCCTTCTCGACGCAACGCGAACGATCAAGTCGCCGCGATTGGCGCCGCTGACGAAAGAAGCGAGGGAGATCGTGGCGTCGCTGTCGGCGATTATCAGAAATGCGAACTTGCCTAAGTGATTCATCCGCAGATGACGCAGATGAACGCAGATAAAAGACATCCTAATCTGCGTCGATCTGCGTCATCTGCGGATCGTCTTCGTTTAGTCAAGGCAGCGCGTCCCTATGCCGAGATGCGTGCCGCGAGTGCGTTTTCGTTCCTCGACGGCGCCAGTTTGCCGGAGGACCTCATCTTCAACGCCGCGCAGAAAAACATTCCGGCGATGGCGTTGATCGATACGAACGGCGTCTACGGTGCGCCGCGGTTTTATGGCGCGGCGAAGAAGGCGGGCGTGAAAGCGATCGTCGGCGCCGAGGTTGTGATCGATAACGACGCGCCCATCAAAGGACTGAAGCTCACGCGCATGGACGCGGCGCGTTCGAATGCGCGCGAGGCGCGGCTCACGCTGCTCGTCGAAAATCATGGCGGGTACCGTAACCTCTGCAAGCTGCTGACGGCGGGCGCGCTGAATCGTCCGAAGGGTGAAGCGCGGTTCACGTGGGATCTCATCGCGCAGCATGCGGCTGGATTGCACTGCATCACCGGCGGCGATGAAGGGCCGCTCGCGCATGCGCTGACGAAGGGCGGCATCGTCGAAGCCGAAACGTTGCTGCACAACATCAGTGGCATCTTCTCCGGCCGCACCCATGTCGAATTACAGCGGCATCACCGGCGCGACGAAGAGCATCGCAACATCGCGCTCGTCGATCTTGCGCGGCGTTTTCATTTGCCGCTCATCGCTACGAATGGCGTCCGCTATGCGTGTGCCGAGGACAAGGAAATGCACGACATCCTCACGTGCGTGCGCGAGGGGCGCAACGTCGACAACGCCGGCCGGCTCCTCGGCGTCAATCGCGAGCGGTATGTGAAGAGTGCCGATGAGATGGCCGCGCTGTTCGCCGACTTACCCGAGGCGCTGGACGGCGCGTGGACGCTCGCGAACACGCTCGATTTCACGCTGGCCGACCTCGGCTACCGTTTTCCCGACTACCCGCTGCCGGAAGGGGAATCGGCGATGTCGTTCCTGCGCAAGATCGCCTGGAACGGCGCCACGACGCGCTTCCGGCCGCTCACGGCGAAAGCGCAGGCGCAGATCGAGAAAGAGCTCAACACGATCGAGAAGCTCGAACTGGCCGGCTACTTCCTCATCGTCTGGGACATCGTTCAGTTCTGCCAGCGCGAGAAGATTCTCGTGCAGGGACGCGGCTCGGCGGCCAACAGTGCGGTCTGTTACGCGCTCGGCATCACCGCCGTCGATCCTGTTTCGATGGAGTTGCTGTTCGAACGGTTTCTATCCGAGGAACGCGGCGAGTGGCCGGACATCGATCTCGATCTTCCCTCAGGTGATCAACGGGAACGCGTCATCCAGCACGTCTACAAAACGTATGGCGTCCACGGCGCGGCGATGACGGCGAATGTGATCACGTACCGCGACCGCTCCGCGGCGCGCGAAGTCGGCAAAGCGCTCGGCTTCTCGCTCGAGCAGGCCGACAAACTCTCGAAGACCCTCGGCACCTGGAACTTCGGCGAGATCCGCGAACGCATCGAGACCATGCCTGCGGAACTGGCGGGCGCCGGCTTCGATCCCACCGATCTGCGCGTGCAGCACTTCATGCGGCTCCAGATGCAGATCCAGAATCTGCCGCGCCATCTCGGACAACATTCCGGCGGCATGGTCATGGCCAAAGGACGTCTCGACGAAGTGGTCCCGCTCGAGCCGGCCGCCATGCCTGGCCGCGTGGTCATCCAGTGGGACAAAGACGATTGCGCGGACCTCGGCATCATCAAGGTCGACCTTCTCGGCCTGGGCATGCTCGCGGCGATCGAGGAAATGATCCCGCTCATCCGCACGAACGAAGGCATCGACGTCGACCTCGCGCACCTGCCGCAGGACGATCCGCCTGTCTACAAAATGCTAAACGAGGCAGACACGGTCGGCATGTTTCAGGTGGAGAGCCGCGCGCAGATGGCATCGCTGCCACGCAACGCGCCGGCGAAGTTCTACGACATCGTCGTGCAGGTCGCGATCATCCGTCCCGGCCCGATCGTCGGCGGCATGGTGAAGCCGTTCTTCGATCGCAGGCAGGGCAAAGCGCCACTCGAATATCCGCATCCGTGCCTCGAACCGATTCTGCGCCGCACGCTCGGCGTGCCGCTGTTTCAGGAGCAGCTGCTGCGCATCGCCATGGTCGCGGCCGATTTCACCGGCGGCGAAGCCGAGGAGTTGCGGCGGGCGATGGGATTCAAGCGATCGATGGAGCGGATGGCGGAGATTGAGAAACGGCTGCGGTCAGGGATGACGAAGAACGGCATCGACGGACCGGCACAGGATCAGATCGTGAAGTCGATCACGTCGTTCGCGCTGTACGGCTTCCCGGAATCGCACGCGGCCAGCTTCGCGCTCATCGCCTACGCCAGCGCGTATTTGAAGGCGCATCATCCGGCCGCGTTCTACATCGCGCTGCTCAACGCGTGGCCGATGGGCTTCTACCATCCAGCCACATTGATCAAGGATGCGGAGCGCCACGGCGTAACGGTGTTGCCGATCGATGTGAACCACTCCGGCTGGCACTGCCGCTGGGAGCGCGGCGCCGTCCGCCTCGGCATGAAGTTCGTGAAGGGACTGCGCGCAATCGCGGCAAATGCGATCGAAGAAGCCGCGCCGTTCACGTCCGCCGACGATCTCGCGCGGCGCGCCAATCTTCGCGGCGATCAGCTCACGAAACTGGCCTACGCCGGCGCGCTGGCATCGTTCGGGCTGCGCCGCCGCGCGGCGTTGTGGCAATCGGCCCAAGCGGCGAAGCCGGCGGGCGAGTTGTTCGAAGAGGACGCTGTCATCCTGAGCCGCCAGAGCGACGAAGGCGAAGCCGGCGTCGCGGAGGACGGTCGAAGGACCCCCAACCTGGTAACCCGGAAAGGGCGGCGGCTTTTGCACGATGCAAGCACCGAGGGGGTCCTTCGACCGTCCTCCGCTGCTCTGGCTTCGCCTACGCAGCTCCGGCGGCTCAGGATGACAGCATCCCCTCTCGCCGAAATGTCGCCCGCAGAAGAAACCCTCGCCGATTACGCCGCCACGGATTTGACGGCCGGCCCTCACCTGCTCACGCATTTCCGTGCGCAACTGAAACGCGACGGCGTCCACACGGCGATGGAACTCAAGAAACTGCCGAACGGAAAACGCGTCGCCACGGCCGGCGCGATCATCGTGCGGCAGCGGCCGGGAACAGCGAAAGGATTCGTCTTCCTCACGCTCGAAGACGAAACGGGGATCTCACAGGCGATCGTGAAGCCCGATCTCTTTCGCGAACATCGCGCGCTCATCGTCGGCTCGCCCGGATTGGTCGTCGAAGGGATCCTGCAGAACGAAGACGGGCAGTGCTCGGTGCGCGCCGATAAGTTCTGGACGCTCGACGGCATCGGCGAAATCGTCAGCCACGACTTTCATTGAATACAGCGCGGGCGCCGCAACGCGGCGCCCGCGCAAACTCAATATTTTGTCAACGGTGTAATCGTCCCGTAGACATCCTGGAGACCGTTGCCTTCGATCATATTGTTGCCCATCGACACGATGACACCCGAATTCCCAGTGCCCGCGCCAACGACTACGTTGTCGTTTGCCCTGCAATTGTTCATACGGAAGGTCACGGGCGCAGTAGCGCCAACGACGCCGATGCCGTAGTTGTTATGACTCGCGGTGCAGCTTTCGCAGGTTACGGCAAACGCCGTGGCGGTCGAGTTGTTCACGTCGATTCCGGTTCCTCCGCAATACTCCGCATCGATGTCAATCAGCGTCGCCGCCGCGGCAATCTCGAAACCGTAATTGTTGGAGTGGACTACACGGCTATGGCTGATTACGCTCGGCATGCGAATGTTAAATCCGATCTGAACGGGGCTGAGTACCTCCGTGTCGGTAATCGTAGTGAGTCCACCGGTGATCGCCCAGACCCCGGTGTTGCTGCCCAGAATCGTGCAGTGCTCGATGTGGAGGTCGCCCACCGAGTAAACGATGATCCCGGCGATCGTATTGGATGCGACGACGGTGATGTTCCGTAGCACGACACGATCGGAACTGCCCGCATTGACAGTGATCACGTGCAATGTCGTGCCCGAGACCGTTGCCGCGACGCCGGGGGCCGCCGAGATCGTCAGGGCGCGGTCAATGGTGAATGACTGCCCAACCCCGCCTGAATCGAGCGCGATGATTTCTCCGCCGGCGTTTGTCTGCGTGACCGCGCGGCCGAATGTGCGGCATTGACTGGCGAGCGTACAGACATTGGCATCATTGCCCGACGTCGAGACGAACGACCGCGGATTCTGAGCAAACGACGCTACTGCGAACAGACAAACTCCCACAAAAACGAGCATGCGTTTCATAGACGATTCCTCTCTTTAATTAATTTGGGGACCGGCGTGCTTATATCACGTCTACGCCAAGCCGTCTTTATGGGAGGGATGAGGATCGCCGAAAATCAGATATGTCCACTGAATCGCGGGCAGGCGTTTGCCGCCTGCCCGCGATCGATGATCGTTTACGGAACGAGTTTCATGGTGGGATCGCCGAAGAGGATCCACGACTTGCGGACGTCGGGATCGGCGACGACAGACTTCGCACGAATCATGGCCTGACCGAGCGTCAGGTTCTCGCCGCTGCGGAAGAGCTGACGGAACACTTCGCGCGACATGAGCGCCTGCTGGTCGGGCTGCGTCAGACCGGAAGATGCCCACACCGCCACGGCACCACCATTCGGCGCATTAATCATCGCCTCGGCCAGACTCTGGCTGAAGATGTCGTGGAAGTAGCCGTTCAAGCAGTTCATCAGCAGCACCACCGGCAAACGGTTGCCGTTGGTCAGCGCGCTGGAATCGGACGACGAGAAGATGTTCTCACCCCAGATCTCCACCGAGGCATGCCCGACGTAGGTCGTCAGCAGGTTGCCTGAGTTCATCGCGCTCACGATGTCTCCGTGTGCATTGGAGGTCTTCGAGAAGTCGATGATCTGGCTGGTCGTGCCCGCCGGGAGAAGTTTGACGAGCGATGCCGATACGGCACCGAAGTCGTAGTCGGTGGTCACGTCGTTGACGAAGAGCGCGCTGCGCGTCCATGCGCCACTCGGTTTGCCGCGCGACGTGATCTTGCCGATGACCAGCGACGCTTCGGCCGGAGTGCGCACCGGAATGCGTCCCACCGGGATGTCGGCGGTGCCGTCGTTATTGAAGTCGGCGAACCAGTCGTCCGACGCAGTGCGCAGAAGCGCCGTGGGTACGAGCTTCGTGGGCACGTAGTCGAATGTGCCGGTGCCGAGATAGTTGCGAGGATCGATGCTGGCGTCGCCGAGAAGCATGAATGCAGTCGGAGCGTGTTTCCAGCCCGCAGCCATCTGGAAGAACGACTTGATCGCGCCAGGGCTGCGGATACCGAAGTTGAATTCGTCGTAGAGATCGTCGACGTCGATGATGCGCGTGTCAGTGCCTTCACCGTCACGCAGCGCCTTGAGCGACTGCGCGGCAGGGATGAACGCGCGGTTGCTGACGATGTAGAAGTCGCCCGGCCCCTTCGCGCCGTTGCTCTTGCCGTTGGTATCGCTCCAGGTTGACGGTGTGCTCGTAGCCAGCTCACCGGCAGCGAGGACGCGCGAGGAATCGAACGCGGTGACCGTTCGCGTGCCGCCGGAGACATTGGTGAACGTGGCCGCGTAACCGCCCTGCGGGTCAGCGGCGACCGTCGTCTGGATCTCGACCGGATGACGACCGTCGGTGACGTCGACGGCGCGCACATTGTTCGTCGTGAATCCGCCGATGGTGACCGCGCGGCCTCCGGCGAGATTGACATTGAGGACGCCGGCATCGGCGCGGAGAAGATGCTGATACGTGATCCGCGACCTGGCCACCACGCTCACGTCCTCATCGCCATTGCGCGACGTCAGCAAAACGTTGTTCGTGCCGGCCGTGAGCCATGACTGGGGGAACGGGTACGTGAACGTCTTCTCGTCGATGCTGGCCAGAGTGGCCGTACCGAGGTAGTGACCGTTGATAGCCACGTCGATGATGTGATTCATGTCGGTGCCGCCCTGGATCAACAACTCCAGCGAGGCATTGCCGCCGTAGGAGGTGTCGAGGTTGGCAACCGTCAACGGCTCTGTGCCGCCGTCGCTCAGGATGAGCGTGCCGAAGAAGGCGTCGTCTTCGCTGTTTTTCACGAGCGGCGCGAACACGCCGCGCTCGATGCGCTGATACGTGAACGGCACGCTGCCGGTGATGGGATCGCCGCCCTTCGCCTTCTGCGTGTCGATGCGGCTGTTCCTGCCGTCGTTCTTCGACGCGCGGAGCCAATAGGTGCGCGCGCCCGTGGAAACGGTATCGACCGGATAGCCATAAAACTCGACAGCATCGTTCGCGTCGAACTTGCCGTCGCCGCCATCGTCGACCTTGATGTCGAGCTCGTCGCCGAGCATGTAGAGGGAGATGTCTTTCGGATCCGATCCTGGGTCGTAGCCGGCGGCGACCATCGCCGCACGCGTAACGCGGTACCAACCTTCCTGCGACACGTAGATGCGCAGGCCTGCGTCCGCGGCCAGATCGAGCTGCTTCTTGTACTGCGCGTTCGTAGCGGTTTCCTGCGCCGTGGAGTGCGCGGCGCCGAAGCCGGCCGGCGTATCGATGACATCGCCGTTGGCGCCGAGGCCGGAAAGCGAGGTCGTGTTGGGCGGACCGGACGGCGCACCGTTCACCGGCGAGACCGGACCGTGCATGGTGTGCTTGCCGGCCGTGTCGACGTCCTCCAGCCAGTACTGCGCGAAGGTTCCTTCATCGAGCCTGTCGTTGTAGCGATAGACCGAACCCGCCTTGCCGTCGTGTTCCTTCGACGTCAGCGCGGTGCCGGCGATCAGTTTCTTGTTGACCTTCGTCCGCTGCGGACCGACCTCGCGATAGATGTTGAAGCCGAGGTTGTCGGACTCGAAGCTGGTCTGCCATGCGATCGAAACGTTCTTCCTGTCTTGCGTGACGGTGAAGTCGCGCAGGCGAACGAGGGTCACCGCGAGAACGGTGGTAGTGGCCGTCGAGGAGTCGTTCGCAGGATTTGAGTCGACTTCCGTTCGAGTCACGGTGGCCGTGTTTGTGAGAGTGCCTACCGCGGTGGCCTGCACGATGACATCGACGAATTGTGAATTGCCGACTGCCAGCGCACCGAGCGAGCAACTGATGGTCGTCGGAGTCGTCGGCAGGTTGTTCGAACACGCGCCGATACTCGGATTCGCGGAGACGAGGTTGACGTTCGCCGGCAACGGATCGCTGACGGTGACATTCGTGGCTCGCGCCGGTCCGTTGTTCGTAACCGTCAGCCGGTAGGTGATCAACTGCCCAACACCGACAGGATCCGGCGAGTCAGTCTTCACGATGCCGACGTCCGCGCTCGTGCGCGCGACAACGACGTTGCTCGTCGATGCGGTGTTGTTCGAGGCGATGTTGTCGGTAGAAGTCGTGGCGATCGTCGCCGTCGCCGTCAGTGTCGTTCCGGCAGCCGTGGTCGGATTGACCATGACCACCGGTGAGAACGTCGCACTGGCTCCGATGGCGAAGGAGGCGATGGTGCAGGTAATCGTTCCGCCGGAGCCGACAGCCGGCGTCACGCATGCCCAGCCCGCGGGAGGCGTGAGCGATTGGAAGTTCGTCCCGGCAGGAAGCGGGAGCGAGACCGTGTCGTTCGCTGCCGCCGCCGGACCGTTGTTGGTCGCGGTGACCGTGTAGCTGTAACTCTGAGCGGGGCTGACGGGATTCGGACTATTCGCGATCGTCACCTGGACATCGCCGGAGCCTGCGGCCACAACCGTGGCCGAGACGCTGGCGGTATTGTTGGGCAGATACGGATCGCGGGAACTACTCGACACCGAGGGAGTGGCCGTGATGACCGTGACTCCCGGCGTCACACCGACGGCATTCACCTTGAGCGTGAGCGGCATGCTCACGCTGGCGCCCGAGGCAAGCGTGATACCGGTGCAGTTAATCGCGCCGGTTCCGCCGATCGCCGGCGTAATGCACGTCCATCCGGCCGGAGGAGTGATGCCCTGGAAGGTGGTATTCGGAGGAGTGGTGATGCTGTATGTCGGAACGTTGGCGGTGAAACTGCCGAGGTTCGAGATGGTCTGCGTGTAGTTGATGTTCGCGCCTGGAACCGGAACGCTCGTGCTTTCCGTGATCGTTATGGCCATGTCCGCAAACTTATCGGCCGTAGGCGAGGCTTCGATGAGGGTCGACGCGGTAGCCTGATTGTTGTTGGGGTTGGAGTCGGGTGTGTTGCTCGAAACCGAGTTTGTCTCCGTCATCAGGTAACCGGCCGGAGTGCCGACCGAAGAGTTGACGACGAGCGAGAAATTCGACGTTGCCGCGTTGGCAAGGGTCGGAGTCGTGCACGTAACGACGCCCGTGCCGCCGACGGCGGGAGTGATGCAGGTCCAACCGGGAGGAACGGACATCGAGACAAACGTCGAGCTGGCAGGAATCGGAGCCATGTAGACGACGCCGTCCGCCGGGCTCGGCCCGTTGTTGGTCACCGACTGCGTGAAGGTAACGTTGCTGCCCGCCTGAATCGCAGGAGCGCTGACGACGTTCGTGACGGCGAGATCGGCGATCGCGCAGGACGCGCCGTCACCACCGGGGAGGACATTGTTTCCAGCGATCAATTGAACGCTGCCGGGAGTTCCAGGCTGCGCGCCGTAGTCGTCATTCGCTGTCGTAGTGATGCCGCCTTGTCCGGCGGTGACGTCGGTCGACGCCGCGGCGCTCGAGAGCAGAACGAATCCACCACCGCCACCGCCGCCGGGGCCGTGACGCTCGCCAGGGGTGCCTCCCGGAGCGGTCGTGAGCCAGGTGTTGCCGCCGTCGCCGCCCTTGGCCTGCACCGTCAATCCGGTCAAAACGCCCGACTGCACGGTGAAGAGCACCGAACCGCCGGCGCCGCCGCCACCTGCGCCGTCACGGCCGGTGTTGTACGCCGTGAAGCCATTCGCGGTGAGCGTGGCCGTACCGGTAACTTGCAGAGCACGGATGATCATCGTGCCGCCGCCATTCGCACCGCTGCTGTAGTAGCCATTCGCACCGGCCTCGGTGTCGGTCCAATCGCCGGGCACGTTGACGCGGCAGGTCGGAGGAGCGATACACGTTTCCGCCGACGCATTGTTCGTCGTTCCGGCGCCGCCGCCGCCGCCCATCGTGATGCGGGTGAGGCTCGGCGAAATGCCGCCGCCGCCCTGTCCGCCCGAGGGGCAGTTGCATGCCCAGCCGTTTCCGCCGGCGCCGCCGAAGCCGGCGTTGCCGCCGCCGCCACCGCCGCTGTTGTCCTGGTTCGCGGTGACGTCGCCGTCGGTCGAACCGCCGCCAGCGTTGCCGGGCGCGCCGCGGCCGTAGCTGCCGGCGACGTAACCTTCCACGCCCGTGTCGAGCGGGGCGTTGCCCGACGCTGGCGCTCCGATTGTGGCGCCGTGCTGATAGATGTAACGAGGAGTGCCGGCGATGCCCTCGCCCTTCGACCCGTTCGTGGCCAGCGTGGCCAGCGTGCGGAAGTCGGTCGAAAGAAGAGCCGTCCCTGCGCCGACGCCGGCGAGCTGACGTCCGCCGCCGCCACGGAAGCCTTTGCCGTTGACCGACACGGTCGCGCTGCCAAGCGTCAACGTACCGCTGACGTCGATGGCGAGGATGCCGCCGGTCGCGCCGTTCCACGCGAGAGCGGTCAGCGTCGATCCGAGAGTGGCGGTCGTGTACTGAGGAACGCGGATTACCTGATAGGTGCGCTGTCCCTGCGTGGTGGTGGTGGCAAATGTCTGATTCGTGTAGCCGTAGAGCAGACCTCCGCCCGCGCCGCCGCCGTTGAAGGTCAAAGCGCCGCCGGCTGCAGAAACCGCATTCGTCGCCACGACGTACTCCCAGCGGCCGGCGTTATTCAGCGCGGTGGCCGCGCCGCTGCCGGTGCCCGTTGCGCGCGTCGAGCCGGTGCCTTCACCGTAGGTTTCATCGTTCGTCGTATCGAAGGCGGCGTCCTGCATCTGCATAACGATGAGGAGATCGCCCGCGCTGATCGTGTTTCCACCGGCGCCAGCCGTGCGTGCGCCGACCGTGAGCCCTGTCGCTCCCGCCGCAACCGTGGAGCTGCCCGGCCAGTAGTCGTTCTTGATGCCGGCCAGCGTTCCGCCGACGCCGTCTTTGCCGGGATTCGCGCAGATCTTCGCTTCGGCGAGCGTACTGACCGTTTCCGAAGAATTGGGAGCGGCCGCACCGGTATACGTCACGGTGGCTACGTTTGAAACCGTCCCTGCCGCGTTGGCGACGACGGTGATCGTGATCGGCGCGGACGTGGCGCCCGCGGCCAGCGTGCCGATGTTGCACGTCACCGGACCGCTGCCCGCGCATCCGGTCTGCGACACGAACGTCGCATTGGCCGGGATGGCATCCGTGATGGTGACGTTGTTCACCGCGGCCGCGCTGTAGTTGGTCGCCGTCAGCGTGTACGTAACGCTGTCGCCGAGCTTGATGACATCGGCGGAGACAGTCTTGTTGAGGCCAACGGCAACCTGTTTGAGTGGAACGGCAGCGATGGTCCAGTTCTGTGCTCCGACGGCAGCGGTCCACGTCATCGCGATGTTCGCGTAGCCGCGAGCGCCGCTTCCGGCGCCCGAGAAGTTCGTGACCGGCGCCGCGGCATTGGTGACGAAGCCGTAGCGGAGGTCCTGCTGTGGTCCAACAGCTCCCACCGCGTTGGTGTTGTAGGCAACCGCGTCGACCACGTAGTCGTACGCGGAATTGGTCACGTTCACATTAGGAGTCGTCGAATTGGCGAAGTTCGTGGCCACGGTTCCGGTGGGCGCGGACTGGTCGACGTTGCTGAAGCTCTGCGCTCCCGCGACGACGTTGACATTCAAACCTGCGTTACTCACGGAGACCGTGATTTGGTGGACGCCCGACGCCGGCGCGGCTATGCCCCACAGTTCGGTCCGAACGGCGGTCCCATTGTTGATCGCGCCGAGCAACGTCATCAGGACGTTCGGCCCGCCGCCTTCCGTTCCGTACCGGACGCTGTTGACGACGGAGGCCCCACCGCTCTTGTCGATATTGACGCCGACGACGAGGTAACGGTTTGCAGCGGTGGTCGTAGTGTGATTCCACGAACCGACGACGGGATTGCCGGCCGAGGCGAACGTCGCGCCGCTGGCAGCATCGAAGAGGATCTGCGGGTTCGCCGCCTGCAGCGCCACACCGACCGCTGCCCAGGCTTGCGACGCGCCCGCGGTCCACGACAGCGTGCTGCTGGCCGCGCCCGGCTCGATGCTGCCGGCGCCCGAAAACGCCGGTGCGGCACTGGTTACGTTGAATGGATTCGACTGACCGGCAGCAGCCGTCAGCGCGTTGTTGCCGTTGAAAGCGACCGCGTCAACGACATAACTGAACGCCGAGTTGGCGACCGTCACGGAAGGAGTCGTACTCGTACCGGTGGCGGTTACGGCCGTTCCATTCGACGCCGTCTGAAACACGTTCGAGAACGACTTCGCTCCAGCGATGAGGACGGTGTTCTGCCCGCCGGCGTTTGCCACTGTGACGGTGATCTGGTGCGTTCCGGCCGTGGGACCGGCCAGGCCCCAGATTTCGGCGCGATCGATCGTCCCGTTGTTGACAGCTCCCAGCAGGTTCATCGCCTGGTTCGGCCCGCCAGCCTCCGTACCGAAGACGACGCTGGTCACCGTCTGGCCACCGGCGTTCCTGTCGATGGCCACGCTCACCGCGAGGTACGACTTCTTCGCGGACCCGACCGTGTGGTTCCATGAAGCCACAACGGGATTGCCCGTCGACACCACCGCCGGGGATGCGTTCGACGCTGCGTCGAAGACAACCTGAGCGTGACCGCGGGCGGAGATGAGAACGATCGCGAGGGCGCATGCGATGGCGCGCACACTCGTCCGGCAGACGGCAGTTCGAATATTCAAAGTAGTTCCTCTCGTGAAACCGATTCGGACGGGAAAGGTTATTAGGGGTAACGTCTCTAACACGTGCGCGGCGCCGCAAAAATTTCGTCACGGCCTTCCGAAATGGGCGCATCCGCCTCACGCTGCGTTACTTATTGCTGAAAGGCGGACCGCAACCGGCGGACGAGCACGGCTGCGAAACGCATGATTGTCGCCGATTCCGTTCGCACATTCTCAACACGCCCGAGAACATCGTCGGAAACCACGGACGGATCGGACCGCAGCGCGTTGTCGCCGCGCGTCGTGATCCGAGTCTTCCCCTCGGCTTCTTGAATCCGCACGATGCGATGCGCCGTCAACCCGCGTTCCGTCGTCGCGAGGATGACGTCGCCGACGCGAAGCTGCGAAACCGGGCAGCGAGCGATCTCGAGGTAGTCGCCACTCCGGATCGCCGGATACATGCTGTCTCCCGACGCGCGAAACCGCGCCGTGTGGCCGGCGGCCAAAACGTCGCGCAGCGTCGGTTCGAATTCGCTCACGCCGCGCTCCGGACGCATTCGATGATGCTGCGGTCCGGCAGGAAACGGAGCGCACGCACCGGTAGATCGCGCACGATGCGGTCGAGGCATTCCAACGTGAAACTCAGCGCCTCGGCGTCATAAAACGGCGGAAACGTACATCCGAAGAGTGCCGCCGCCGCTTGCGCCGGCGGCAACGAAACCAGTTCTGTTCGCGGTGCCTGCACCAGGAGATGAATCGCCGCAAGCGGAGCCGACTGCGGCGACGACAGCTCGGCCTCGCCATGCCACGGCGTCCCGAACATCCGCCACTCGCCGTCGATATTTCGCACGATGACGCGATCGTCGCTCACGATGTCGTAGGGCGCCTCGGCCAGCCAGACCCGCGCCGTGGTCGTTTTTCCGGCGCCGGACTGACCAACGAAAAGCTGTCCGCGGCCGTCCCGGTCGATGATGCCGCAACCGTGCAATTCCACGCCGCGTCCGCGTCCGAGAAGATGCGCGATCAGCACCTCGTCGAGCGGATAGTCGAGCGGATGCATCGTGTCGAGGAACGCGTCCGGGCGGACGAGAATGCGCCCTGCGCGCAAATCGCGATCGAAAAACGCTGACTTGTACGGAGCGTCGCCGAACAGATCGCTCCAGCAATCGATGCGGAATCCATCGGCGTCGTCATACGCGCGCCAGACCGCGCCGGACTCGAAAAGCAGACGGCCCGGGGGCGGAAGATCTCGCGCCATCGCGTCGACCGTGACGACGATGTCCGGCACCGCGTCCGGCACCGAGAATCGGCTGGCCGCCTCGGACAGGGGCCGCCAGAGCGACTCCTCGGCGTAGCGGATGCCGATGACAATATTGGCGATGCGAATGGTCTCGCTCGCGGGATGGCTCATGCGCAGCAGGATTCCGGCCTACGATCCTGGAGCGCTGCAGGCCGAACTACCGCGGCAGCCGGTGCTCGACGGGCCGGTGGCCGCGTTCGTCTTGCAGAAGCCGAGAACTGCTTCATCCGGACGAAGCGGGAAACGCTTCGCTTCCGGCTTCTCGTACTTTTTCTTGGCGTTGCTGCTTTGTTGTTGCATCGTTCTCTCCTAACGAGCGTCGGCGCTCGCAACCGAACAACTACCACAACTTCCCGTACCGCATCCGCCCGCCGCAGGCTGCAACGGCTCGTAAGGAATCGCCGCAATCCGTTCCGCTTCGCCCGACTTCAATGCCTCGGCGGCGGATCTCACGAGGTGGTGTGCGGACCCGCCCTCGCAGTATTCGCAATCGCCATGCGCACGCACGGGGATGTCGAGCGTCTCCGCGCGGAGGTGCGCCACCTGACAGAGAAAATCGACCGGCGACTCCGCGTCGCCGTTTTCGAGCTCGCCATTCGCGGCGCACATGCCGCACATCGATTTCAATCCGCAACCGGTGCACTTCGTCGGCCGCGTGATCTCGCGCATCCGGACAGCCAGCAGGTATTTCTCCCATCCTTCGCGGAAGCCGCCATCGCGCACGTTGTACTTGTCGACATGCGACAAAACACAGATCGACAGATCGCCGTACGGATCGATCGCGAATGAATTCACGCCTCCACCGCACGCGTAGAGCTGACGGCTCTCGCCTTCGACGTACGCCGGCGATCCGTGATTGCGCGCAAGCCGCCGCCACTCCGAAACGCGGTCTGCATTCTCGAGATCGAGCTCCACGATTTCCGACGGCTTGAGACGCACCGCCAACGGACTCGACGAACAATCGATGCGTGGATTGATCATCGCGTCGAAGGTGAACTCCACACCGCGGTCCGCCGCCATCTGCCGCATCATCGGAATCTCGTGCTTCGTCAGCGACAGCGCGACCGTCTTCAACTTCAGCGGCAGTTTCCGCTCCAGGAGCAGGTCGATGCCGCGCAGACAGCGCTCATACGATCCGGGGATGCCTGTGACTTTCTCGTACGTCTCCTTCGTGGCGCCGTACAACGTGATCTCGATCGTGAACGGCCGCAGATCGGCGAGGAAATCGGCGATCTTCTCCGTGATCATCGTTCCGTTCGTGAAGAGGGTGATCAGGAAGCCCTTCCGTTTTGCGTAGGCGTAGATGTCGAGGAAGTCGCGCCGCGCGAAAATCTCGCCGCCGGAGAAAAGCAGCCAGAGGCAGCCGAGGTCCGCCAGCTCATCGAGCAGGCGCTTGTAGTCGTCGAGCGTCAGCTCGCGCGCTCGCGCCACGAAGTCGTTCATCGGCAGGTTGTTGTAGCAGTGCTGGCACTGGAGCGGGCAGCGATGCGAGATCTCGATCGTACCGTTGACGGGAACGCGCATCGGCTCGGCGTGCCCGTGGACAGTGAGGCTGAAATCGGTGTAGGTGCCAGTCTCGATCGCGCTCATGGTCTTGCCTCGATTGCCGCGCCGATCAAGGCCGCCCCTTCGAGCGAGCCGAGGAGTTCCTCGAGGTCGGCGCGGACGACGTCCGGCTCACCATCGTACTCGCCGCAGATCGTGGTCACGATCGAATCGACGTCGCGGCTGCCGTCGATGAGCGACCAGATTCGCGCCGCGACGGTCGTAAACACGTACACGGAGTCGAGATCGCCGACATGATTCCTGACAGGAACGAGGATGCTTTCGGCGCCTACCTGACGCAGGGCGAACTCGCCGCGATGTGCGAAAACTCGATTATCCATAGTTGATTGCCGCTCGGCCGGCTCGCGGCATTGTCACACGCTCATGTGCGCGCGGCAACTCCGAACGCCATTCGCCGTATCTGCATGATGCGTATTATTTGACCCGCCGTCTACAATCGAAAACAGATGAGCACGAATCCGTTTCCGGTCGCGCCCGTACCTCCTGACGATGTCGTCGAGACCGCGGACGCACTGCCGCGACCGCGTCCTTCCAACGAAGAGATCGCCGCGTGGATCATCTGCGCGGGACTCTTTCTCTTCGTCATGTTTCGCCACCTTGTGCCCGGCGTGGTCGGCGGGCTGGTGCTCTATCTCATCCTCGACCGTCTTTCGCGATCGTTCTCCAAGCGGATGCCCGGCGCAGCCGCCCGTCCCCTCGCGCTGATCCTGGTCACGCTCGTCGGCGGCGGCCTGATGGTCGGCGTCATCGCGCTGCTCGTGTCCTACCTTCGCCATCACGTCGACAACATCCCCGCGCTCATGACCAGGATGGCCGATATCCTTCAGTCGACCCGCGCCTGGCTGGGTGGCTACGGCGAGGACCTGATCCCCGAAGTCATGACCGACGCCGAAACGATCAAGGTCGCGCTGGCCACATGGTTGAAGGAACACGCCGAGACTCTCAAGCTCGCCGGCAGCAGCGTCAGCATCGGCCTCGTGCACATGCTCATGGGGATGCTGCTGGCCGTGATGGTCTTCTTCCGCCACGTCACGCACCACGCCGACCACGCCGCCGGCACGCTCAGCGCCGCGCTCGAACAGAAAGTGGAGCGCTTCGCGCGGGCCTTCGGACAGATCGCCAGCGCGCAAGTGAAAATCTCGCTGCTCAACACCGCGCTCACAGCGCTTTACGTGCTCGTGGCACTGCCCTTGTTCGGACAACACATCCCGTTCGCGACCACCATCGTCTTCGTGACGTTCGTCTGCGGCCTGATCCCGGTTCTCGGCAATCTGATCTCGAACACCGTGATCGTGATCCTCTCCCTCGGCATCTCTCCCGCGATCGCGATCGCATCTCTCGTCTTTCTGATCATCATCCACAAGCTCGAGTACCTGACGAACTCGCGCATCGTCGGCGGCCACACCGACTCGCAAGCGTGGGAAATCCTGCTGGCAATCCTCCTCGGCGAGACTGCATTCGGAGTTGCCGGCGTGGTGATGGCGCCGATCCTCTACGCGTTCGTGAAACGTGAGCTTCGCGATCGGGGTTTGGTGTAGAGAGACCGGGTTCACCACAGAGGCACAGAGAACACAGAGAGGATTTCTCTGTGTCCTCTGTGTCTCTGTGGTTCAAATCGGTTTGTTGATCGCGATCACAGTCCCGCTTCGCGCGAATGTCATATCGTGCGCACTTCTCTCGCCCACACAACACAAACCGGAGGTCATTGAGCATGCATCGATTCCGCTCGTCCCTGGCACTCGTTCTCGCCGCGTTTTCCCTCACCGCGCTCGCCGCTGACGGAACCGTCACCGGCTCCCTCACCGCGAACGGAAAGACGTTCGCGCTCAAACACGCGTACGCGCAGATGCGCAAGAGTCCGTTCGACAAAAAGAAGCAGGTGCTCCAACTGACCTTCACCGATCAGGAGCTCTCCCCCGCCGCGGCATCGGACGACATCGAGTTGATGCAGGCGCAGGACAAGCAGGCGCTGAGCGGCTTCACCGCCACCATCGACGACGACAAGCAGATCATCAGCGGCACCGTCTTCAGCCCCGCGTTCAAGAAGATGAAGCAGTTCTCCAGCGTCGGCACACAGACCCTCGATCTCAAGGCGATGACTGCAACGCACGTCGCCGGCACCGTGAAGATGCCGAAGATGGACGACTTCTTCGACGAGAAGTTCCAGTACAGCGCCACATTCGATCTTCCCGTCAGCAAGCCTGCCGGTCCTCCGCCGCCGCCAGTGCTGAAGGGAACTCCCCTGCCCGCGGGCGGCGGCGAGCCCGGCAAGGCGTATGCGGCCTACCTCAAGCTCCTCGCCGGCGGCGACATGAAAGCATTCCTCGGCGGCGTCACCGCGGCGCGCGCGAAGGAAGCGTCATCCGATCCCGACTTCAAGAAGCTCTTCCCGCTGATTCAAGCCATGCAGCCGAAAAGCGTGAAAGTCACCGGCGGCGCGGTCGACGGCAACAACGCGACGCTCCTCGCCACCGGCAAAGACGGCGATCAAACCTCCAACGGCAAGATCACGATGGTCAAAGAAGGCGGCGCGTGGAAGGTTGAAAAAGAGGAGTGGAAGACGCAGTCGGAGTAACTACTGGTCCATCTTCGCGGCAAGCACAAAGTCGGCGCGCGTCAAGCCGCCGGCTTTGTGCGTCCAGATGGTGACGCGCACCTTGCCCCACGCCAGGTAGATGTCCGGATGATGTCCCTGCTCTTCCGCGATCGCGCCGATTCGATTCGTGAACGCCAGCGCCTGCGCGAAATCGGGAAACGTGAACTCCTTCTCCAGATGATGCTCGTCGATGATTCGCCAGTCGCCGCCGAGCTCCTTCGCCAGCGCGGTCAACTCCTTCCCTTTCAGCGGCGACACACCGCCGCGGCAAGGAACGCACGTCTCCTGCGCCAGTGACCGTCGTGGCTCGCGCTTCGCGATCCAGTCCGCGAGCTCGTCAGCCGTCACGCGATGGCGAAAGGCTTCGACGCCGTCGACGTAGATCACCGGCACGTCGTCCGTGAACTTTGCCTGAAGCGTTGGATCGTCATCGATATCGACGAGCGAGATCGACAGCGGCAGATGATGCAGCACCGTCGCCGCGCGCACGGCCGCTTCGGCGGCATCGCAGAGCGAACAATCGCGGCGGGTATAGAACGTCACCTCATGAGTCATCGCATAAACTCCGTCGCCGTCGAGGATACCTGATGGATGCGAATGAACTTACGACGCTCGACCTGAGCGGGAAGACGGTCGTGATCACCGGCGCCTCGCGCGGCATCGGCGCGGAGACGGCGCGGCGCATGGCCGCGGCCGGAGCGCGCGTCATCATCAACTACCACAGCAGCGACGCCGCGGCCGAGGGGGTCGTACGCGAGATCGGCGAGCGCGCCGTCGCCATCCGCGCCGACGTCGCCGATCCCGATGCCGTGAAAACGCTCATCGACGAAGTCGTGGAGCGATTCGGAACGATCGACGTCCTCGTCAACAACGCCGCCGTCTTCGAATACAACCCGTTCGACGGCGACGATTACGAGGCGTGGCAGCGCGGATGGAAACGGACCTTCGACCTCAACGTCTTCGCCGCCGCCAACGCCGCCTGGCTGGCCATGCGCGCCATGCGCCGCACCGGCGGCGGCAAGATCATCAACGTCGCCTCGCGCGCGGCGTGGCGCGGCGAAACCGAATTCGCCGACTACGGCGCATCGAAAGCAGCGCTGGTCAATCTCACCCGCTCGATCGCGCGCGCCTGCGCGAAGGACAACATCGTGGCCAGTTGCGTCGCGCCGGGCTTCATCGAAACGGAGATGGCCAAGCCGGAGCTGGTCAAGCACTACGACGAGATCGTGAACCAGATCCCGCTACGCCGCGTCGGCAGCGTCGGCGACGTGGCGGGTGCGATTCTCTTTCTGGCCTCGCCGATGGGCGACTATCTCAACGGCGTCACGATCGACATCAACGGCGGCTCGTGGTTTCAGTAAACCAGTGGATTAGTGGATTAGTCGATTAGTCGATTAGAAGGTCTTAGCCGGCGAGCCCTCTAATCGACTAATCCACTAATCCACTAGCTTCACCGCACTCTGCGCATCAATCGGAGCACCCCGCGCGCACCGCGCCACACGTACAGAGCGGGCAGTACCGCAGCTGGCGCGGATGGAAAACTCTGGCGCATGAATCCGAGCGGCGGAAGTGCCAATTCGCGCAGTCGACGGAAACGGCTGCGCCAATCAAGTGCTTTGAAATCGTCGCTGAGAACGGCGCCACGACGACGATCGCGATTCAGAAACGCGGCCGACGGCTCATCGCGGCTGCGCTCATCTTCCGTCAGCCAATCGCGCGCGCGATCGTGTGGCGCGGCAGCGAACCATTCGTCCGCGAGCTCGATCGAACGCTCGCAGATCGCCACTACGCCGCGCTCCGCCGCCAATCGCCAGAAGCGCGCGTGCTCGTCCGCGCTCATCGCTTCGCGAAGCAGGTGGATGTCGTACAGCCAGATCAGCCGTTCGGTGTCGTGATGATGCGCAACGCGGTGGATGCAAGCCAGAACGAGCGCATCGACGTGCGACGGCGCCAGCGCATTCGGTGCGATGCGCGGAACGGCGATGGCGCGGCTGAGCAGTTCCTCGAACGGCAGCGCATCGCGGACGACCGGCGAATTCGCCACATCCCAATGCACGTCGTACACGTGGCCAGCGCGCGCAAACGACTGCTGCCGGATGGCCAGGGTGTCGCCGCTCGTGATCGATGACGCATATCCGCGGCCGTGCAGAATCCTCCGCACTTTCTCGAGATCGGATTTCGCAATGAGTAGATCGGTATCCCCTCGGGGACGCAGTTCCGGCGATGGATAGATGTCGTACGCCAGCCCCGTCCCTTTGATGATGAGGACGCGGATACCGTTCGTCTCGAACGCTCCGAGAACCTCGCGAACGTCCGCCAGCCGCGACGACTCCCCAGCGGCTGCGTGAATCGCGATGTCGCGCAGCAAGGATCGAATCGGCCAGTCCGATGGCCGCGCGTAAACGAGCGGACCGAGGCCGTTTTGTTTGATCGATTCAACAAGCTGCGCCGCATCCTCGGCCGTCGCTGCCGAAGGCCAATCTGCGCTCTCGCCGCGCAACAACGCCCGCAACGGATCGCGCAGAGACGCCGGGATCGGCAACGCGTCGGGAACGTCAGCCATCGAGTTTCACCTCCGCGTCTCCGCGTCTCCGCGTGAAAACTGCGGCGCGGAATTTGCTATCTGAGCAGGTGAACATGTCCGCAATCGTCGTACTCGTCATCGCTGCCCTGGCCGTAGTCCTCGCCCTCGGCTTAGCCTACCTCCCGCTTCGGCTGCTGGTCGGCCACATCGCCAAAAACGTCCGCGAATTCATCCAGCGCCAGCGCGAGCGCCGCACCGTCGACCGCGCCACTCCCGACCGCAGAAAAGTCGCGCCTTAACGACTTTCCGCCACGGCCTTTTCCACCGCAGCTTTCAACTTCGAATCGTTCGGCATGATCGCGCCGATCTGCCGCCAGACGATTTTGCCGTTGCGGTCGAGCAGCAGCGACGTCGGAAGCACCGTCGTCTGCAGCAGATTGGCGATGCGTCCTTCGGGATCGACCGCGATCGGATAGGTGATCTTCTGTTCGGTGACGAACGTCTTCACCGCCGCCGTCTCGCCCTCGTCGACGCTGACGCCGATGACCTTCAGCCCCTTCGCCGCGTACTGATTCTGCAGCGCCTGCAGCTCCGGCGTCTCGAAGCGGCACGGACCGCACCACGTAGCCCAGACGTTGAGGAAGATGACATTCCCCTTCTCGCTGGCCAGGTCCAGCGGCTTGCCATCGAGATACTTCGCCGCGTACGCCGGCATCGGATCGCCGACATCCGTGCGCACCGACGCCAGTTCCGGCTCTTCTTTCGCCGTCTTCGAAACGGGCGACGTCGATGACGTCGCGGTCGTAGCCGGCTTGGTGGGATTGGCAGATTGCGTTTCGTGTTTCGCGCACGCGCCCGCAAGCAGGACGGCGCAGAGCGTAGCCAGAGTCGATTTCATAGTCGTAGTCACCGTATCCGAGGTTTGATTATTGCCAGGTGAGGGCCATCGGCACCATTCCGTTCACAGCCCCTCGCCCGGCTTCGTCGGTTGCATCCGCAGCGCGTCATTCACGCGGTTGAAGTAATTGAACAATCCTGCCATCGCCGAGATCTCCACGATCTCGCCCTCGTCGTAATGCTCGCGCAGCCTCGCGAACAGCGCATCGTCGACGCGGTTCGCATCGATCGTGAGCTGCTGCGCGTACGCCAGCGCCGCCTTCTCCCGCTCGTCGAACGGTCCCGTTTCAAAATCTACCAGCGCGTTCATCTGGTCTTCCGTTGCTCCGTGCCGCGCAGCCTGCGCGGTGTGCGAGCGGTTTCAATACTCGCAACTGTTGATGCGCGAAACGAGCGTCGCCACCAACTCCTTCGTCCGCACCGGCACCGTTCCCGTGTTCGTAACGGCGTCCATGTGCGCCATCATCGTTTTCAAAATCTCCGGCCGATGCGCATACACGCGGAACATATTCGGAACGTTGCCGCGCACCGCGCCGATCTGCTCGAATTTCTCGCGCACCTCGGCAGTAACCTGATCCTTCGTGAGCCTCGTGATACGCGACATCGCATCCTCCGGACAACAAAACGCCCCGCGTTTCCGCGGGGCGTAATCGTAAGCGAATTGATGACGATCGAGCGCTACTCTTCCGCCTCGGTCTTGCCCTTCTTGGCCACTTCCGGCTCGGCTGCTGCCGCTTCCGTCGTCGCAACTTCCGCGACCACTTCGGCACGCGCCGTGGTGACGCCGACGATGACGCGATGCGGATCCTCTTCGACCTTCACGCCCTCGGGCAACTGCAGATCCGAGATGCGGACCTGCTGGTGCGCGCCAAGGTTTGAGATGTCGACTTCGATCGTGTCGGGGATGGCGTTCGGAAGACATTCGACGTGAAGCTCGCGCATCTGCCAGTCGAGGATGCCGCCCTCTTTGACGCCGATCGAACTGCCGGTGAGATGCACCGGAATGGTCAGGCGGACCACTTCATCCATCGCCACGCGCACGAAATCGATGTGCGTCATGCGGCGGGAGATCGGGTCCATCTGCGTGTCCTTGATCATGGCGTGGCGCTGCTGATCGCTGCCTGACATCTTCAGCAGGAAGATGGACCGCATGCCGTGGTCGCTCTTCTGAATGAGATCGACGATCGCCTTGCGCTCGACGGTGATCGCTACCGGCTCTTTATGACCGCCATAGACGACCGCCGGGATCTTGTTCTCCTGGCGCAACTTCTTCGCGTACTCTTTTCCCGAGCGCTCGCGACGGGTAACTTCGAGGGTGACCTCAGCCATGATGCAGAAACTCCTTTAGCAGTTTGGACAGCGAAACGATGTTAAGCCGTTGATGTGGCAGTGTATTCCTTCACGCGAAGAGGCGGAGACGCGGAATGGAGCTGCACAACGGTCCCGAAGGCTGAGAAAGAAAAGCGGCGGCAACTTCATCGCCGCCGCTCCTCAATCCCTACTCCAATGTGAAGTTCACGGTCAGGCTGAAAATGACCTCGACCGGCTCGCCATTGAGAGTACCCGGGCGGAAGTGCCACTTCTTCACTGCTTCGACGGCCTGTTCGCTGAGACCCATCGGCAGACCTTTGAGGACTTTGGCCTGCTCGACTTCGCCCTGCTTGTTGACGATGGCTTCGACGATCACGACGCCATTGATGTGTGCTTTGCGGGCCGCGTCGGTGTAGTCGGGTTTCACGCGTGCCGTCGCCACTGGCGCCTTGACGTCGCCGCCGACACGGAGCGGTCCTTCGTCTTTCGGCTCGGGCGCGGGAGGAGGAGGCGCCGGCTTGTCGCCGTCGCCGGTTCCTGTGCCGGTGCCGCCAACCGTTCCGCCGACGACGCCGCCCTTTTCACCGCCGAGGACGCCGCCGATCTGGCCGCCGACTTCGCCGCCGACCGTACCGCCCTGCTGGCCGCCGACGACGCCACCCACGACTCCGCCAGCAACGCCGCCTTCCTGCGCGCCGGGAGGATCATTCGAAGGTTCCGATGGAGTCGGATCGATTTCCGCGACCTTCGTCGTCGGAGTGGGGATACTCACTTTCGGGACTTCCTTCGGGATCTCGCGCGGCTGCACGAATGTCTGATGCGTGACCTGCACCGGTTTCACCACTTTCGGAGTTGAGCTCGCGTGCGAAGCCGCGGGCGGAGGTGGCGGAGGGGGAGGTGGCGGCGGAGCCGCTTTCGACGAAAGAAACGCGCGAATCGGTTTGTCTTCGGCCGCGACTTTCTGCGTTGCCTGCGTGGAGATGAAGACGATCAGCGCGATGATCGCGCCGTGTACACCGAGTGAGGCCATGGTGGCTTTCCAGCCGCCTTTTTGATGTTGTTTTCCGGACTCCAACAGCTCGTTTTGAAGGTCCATTGAGTAGTCGCTCCTCGTTCGATTTCTATAGGTTATTTAGCAATATGGCCGCCAACTGTTTACGGCGTTTTGTGCCTTTAGAATCAGTCGTTTAGCATCGCATGTTAGAATGCCGGCAATGCTCGGTAAACGAACGGGATGGAAGCTCGTCAGCGTGCTGTTTCTGACGGGCTGCGCCAGCGGTCCGGCCTGGTTTCCGAAGGGTTGGGAAACCGTTCCGCAAGCCTCGGTGGTCGGCGACTACTGCGTGCACGTCGGGTGTGCCGCCAAGCCCAGCGTCACGAACATTCGTGTCTCGGGGAACCGCCTTTTCAACGGCAGCAAGCCGTTGACGCCGGCGTTCGCGGCCATCGACTCGTACGACGTCTCGCTGGACCGCAAAGAAATCGTTTTCTCGGCGAAACGGACGAACAACTTCGACGTCGGGCTGGTCTCAATCGACGGCAGCGACATCCACTGGATTCCGGAAGATCCGGCGGACGAGGTTAGTGTTCAGTGGGCACCGCGCGGCAACAAAGTGAGCTACATCCTGGAAACAGCGACTGGAAGCATCGTGCGCACCGTGCACATCCCCACGGGCACTCCCCTCTCGGTCGACTTGCCGCGAACGCAGCTCGACGCTCTCGGCTGGGAGCCGCAAGCGGAACGGTTTACGCTCGTGATCGAGTCGCCTGACGCCTCGCAGCATCTCGTGTCGATGACCTACGCGGGGGAGCAGCGTCAGGAGCTGGTGGCTTCATCGGACTGGCTTGCCGTCTCGCTCGATCCGATCGGCGGCGTCCTGGTCATGCGGCCGAATGAGATGCGGTACAACGAAAAACTTCCGCTCGTGATCTGGCTCGATCCGAAACCGTTCGCATGGAGCGACGCGCGCGCGGCGCTGATGCGCAGTTCCCGAGTAGCTATCGCCATCGCGCCGGGCGTGGATGACAGGTTCATCAACGCGATCAGAAACGTCCCGTGGATCGACAGCAACCGCACCTACATCGTCGACCCCACGAACCGGCAGGCGGACATCGGTGCAACGATCATCGCGACCGACCCGCGACTCCCGCTGCATCACTACACGCGGCACGGAAACACCGTCCGCGTCCGACCCGCTGTCGTACAATCGTTTGCCGCCGCGTTCATCGCGGACGACCTGAAGGGAACACCCCCGCCGAATGGCCGTCGATGACACTCATAAGAAATCGACGATCCGTGAGTACTACGAAGCGCTCCTGATCGCCGTCATATTCGTCAACTTTGTCCGCATCTTCGCCTTTCAGATGTTCAAGATCCCCACCGGATCGATGGAAGACAATCTGAAAGTCGGCGATCACATCGTCGTCAACAAGTTCATCTACGGCCCCGGCACTTCGCTCGGCGGGTTGCTGCCGCTTCGCGAAATCCGCCGCGGCGACATCATCGTCTTCCGCTATCCGCTCCAGCCCGACACGGACTTCGTGAAGCGCGTCATCGGACTGCCCGGCGATACCGTGGAAGTGCGCGACAAAGTGGTTTCCATCAACGGCAAGCCGATGGCCGAACCGTACGTCATCCACGTCGATCCGATGATCTATCCGCCGAAGCCGCAGCTTCCGGAGCCGTATCGATCGCGCGATCAATACGGTCCGTACACGGTCGGCGAGGGGCAATACTTTGCGATGGGCGACAACCGCGACCGATCGAGCGACTCGCGCTACTGGGGAACGGTTCCGCGATCGATGATCAAAGGGCGCGCGTTCATGGTCTATTGGTCGTTCGAGGGAACGCCCGCATCGCCCGACGCGCCGCCGGCCGCGCGCATCCGAGAGCTGCTCGGCGTGGCCGGTCACTTCTTCACGAAATCGCGATGGGAACGGACCTTCTTCATCGTCGACAGCAAATACCATTTCACACCGGGCCTGACGCCCGAGGGCGAGGCCGGCGAGAGTCCATGAGCGGAATGGAAAATCGGGAGTTGGAAGTCGGGAGTCGGGAGTCGGAGCTTCCTGTTTCCGACGAAGCGGCAGCGACACTTTCTACGACACCTGACACCCGACTCCCGGCAACCGAGGAACCCGATCCCGGCGTCATCATCGACCGCAGCGAACATCCCATATCGCGGCGGCGCATTCCGGAGAACGTCCTCAAGGTTCTCTACCGCCTGCATCGCAGCGGCTACCGCGCGTACTTGTGCGGCGGCAGCGTGCGCGATCTGTTGATGGATGGCACGCCGAAGGATTTCGACATCGCCACCGACGCGCATCCGGCCGAGATCCGGCGCCTCTTCCGCAACAGCCGCATCATCGGACGCCGCTTCCGGCTCGTGCACATCATCTTTCAGGACATGCTCGTGGAAGTGGCCACATTCCGCCGCGAGCCGGAGCGCAACGAGGACGCCGAGGAGTTGCTGATCACCGACGACAACACGTTCGGCTCGCCGCTCCAGGACGCCCGCCGCCGCGATTTCACGATCAACGCGCTCTTCTACAACATCGCGGACTTCTCAGTGATCGACTACGTCGGCGGCCTCGAGGACCTCGAGGCGAAGCGCGTGCGCGTCATCGGCGACCCGGATGTCCGCTTCCGCGAGGACCCGGTGCGGATGATGCGCGCCGTCGAATTCGCTTCACGCCTCGGCTTCGAAATCGAGCCGGCCACATACGCGGCCATCCTTCGCCATAAGAACGACATCCTCAAAGCGTCGCCGCCGCGCGTCTCCGAGGAGATTCTCGATCTGCTCCGCCGCGGCTGGTCGCGGGGCGCGGTCCGGCTGCTCGTCGACAGCGGCCTGCTCGAACCGCTCCTCCCCGAGGTCTGCAAAGCGATCGCAGGCGACCGCGCGCCGTACTTCTGGAAAATGCTGGAAGTCCTCGACCGCACCGTGCAGGCCGGACGCAAGATCTCCGATCCGGTGATGCTGTCGGTAATGTTCCTGCCGTGGATCCTCGAGGAGCTCGAGCGCGAGGAAGCGGGCCGCGAGTCGCGCATGAAGATCGGCGAGGTGATCCTCTTCATCCGCGAACTGATCCAGCCGATCTGCACGCGTATGTCGCTCGCGGCGGGAACGCGGCACCAGATCGAGACCGCGCTCGATACGCTCTGGCGTTTGCTCGAACCTCCTACCGATCGCCGCGCCCAATTCCGCTTCGTCTACCGCGAGCCGTTCAACGACGCGCTGGCGCTGCTCGAGTTGTACGCGCTGTCGTCGGGAAAGTACGTGGACGTGTTCCGCCAGTGGCAGCAGTTCGCGCAGCGTGTGCGCCGCGCAGCGGATGCCGAGGCGCCGAAAGCGCCTGCCAAGCGACGCCGCCGGCGCAGGTAACGGCCTGTCATCCTGAGCCGCCGAAGGCGCTGGAGCGCGAAGCGCGGAACGCCGCAGGACGGTCGAAGGACCCCCTTCCCGATAACCCTGGCGGCGGCAAGTCACGATGCGAGCACGTTGGCGGTCCTTCGACCGTCCTGCGCGACTGCGGCTTCGCCTCCGTCGCTCCGGCGGCTCAGGATGACAGCGGTTATCATTTCCTTCGCATGCCCGAACTCCCGATTTACATGGACCACCACGCCACGACGCCCGTCGACCCGCGCGTGGTCGAGGCGATGCTCCCCTACTTCAGTGAGGACTTCGGCAATCCGGCGTCGCTGACGCACGAGCATGGGCGGCGGGCATCGAACGCGGTTGAGGAAGCGCGCTTCAGCATCGCCCGATTCTTTGGCGTGCAGTTGAACGAGGTCTACTTCACCGCCGGCGCCACCGAGTCGAACAACATCGCACTCAATCTTCTCGCTCCCGGCGATCACCTCATCACCTCGGCGATGGAACACAAGTCGATCGTCGTTCCCGCGAAGCGGCTCGAAAAACACGGCATCGCGGTGACACTGCTGACTCCCGATCGCGAAGGCTTTCTCGATCCTGATGAATTGAAACGCGTGCTTCGTCCGAATACGAAACTCGTCTCCGTCGAAGCGGCGAATGGCGAGATCGGAACGTTGCAGCCGATCGCGGAGCTGGGCGCGATCTGCCGCGAGCGCGGCGTGCTCTTCCACAGCGACGTTACGCAGGCGGCGGGAAAAGTTCCGATCGACATGACCAATGTCGACCTGGCGGCCTTCTCCGCGCACAAGCTCTACGGGCCAAAAGGCGTCGGCGGAATGATCGTTCGGCGCGGTATCCGCATCGAGCCGGTCATGCTCGGTGGCGGACAGGAAAAAGGAGCGCGCAGCGGGACGGTGAATGTTCCCGGCGCGGTCGGCATGGCCATGGCCTTTCGCGTTCGCGGCGAAGAGATGGCAGCCGAAAGCGAATGGCTTACGAAACTTCGCAACGAATTGTGGGATCGCGTGGTGGCCGAGGTGCCGGACGCTTTTGTGAACGGACCTCGGGACAGACGGCTGCCGGGCAATCTCAACATCAGCTTCGATCGCGTCGAATCTGACTCCGTGATGATGGCGATGCGTCACTTCTCGCTGTCGTCCGGTTCCGCGTGTAGTTCCGGCGAACGGAGCGCGTCGCCGGTGTTGACCGCGATCGGCGTTCCCGAATCGCTCGCCTACGGCTCGATCCGTTTCGGCCTGGGCCGGTCCAACACGAAGGAGCACGTCGCGCTGCTCGTCGACGACTTGAAACGCAACATCGGACGTCTTCGGGAGATCTCCGCCGCGTGAGCAACACCGGGCCAGGCTGCATCCTCCTCGTCGATCATTCGCGCGGCTCGCTGCTGTTTCAGGAATCGATCCTGCGCCGCCGCCAGGCCACGATTGCGACCGCCTTGACGGGTACGACCGGACTGGAAATCGCGCGCACCGATCGTCCGCAACTGATCATGTTCGCGTTCGACCTGTTCGACATGACCGCGCCCGAATTCTGCCGCGAGATTCGCGCCGACGCATCGACGCGCGCGATGTCACTGCTCCTCGTCGGCGAGCGCGATACACCCGAGCAGGCCGAGCTCTGTCTCTCCGCCGGCTGCAACGACGTCATCTATCGTCCCCTGCAGCGTCACGAGCTCGATGCGAAAGTTGCGCGGCTGACGTCTATCCCGTCACGCCGCGAACTGCGCACGCTGACGCGTATCGAAGTCTCGGTCGAAAAGAACGGCCGCTTCATCATCGGCCGCAGCATCAACATCTCCGCCAGCGGCATGTTCATCGAAGTCGATCGCGTGCTGCCCGGCGAAGGAAAGCTGCGGCTGCACTTCTACCTCCCCGGCGATCCGAAGCCGCTGCAACTCGAGAGCGATGTGCTGCGCGCCGAGTTCACCGGCGGAACGGCCAAGTACGGAGTTCGCTTCACCGCTGCCGACAACGCGGAGCGCGAGCGTATCGAGCGATTCGTGCGGCGGTTGCGCTCGCGCGAGTTGCTCTGATGACCGACATCCTCAAACGCATCGACGAAGCGGTCGCGCTGACGAAGGCGGAGAAGTACCTGCGCGCGCTGACGCTGTTCCTCGAAATCTACGGAAGTGAAGAGCCGCCGTCGCCGATGCTGTCGTCCAAGACCGCCACCGGCCTTTCGCACTTCGGACTTTGCCTGGCGATGATGCAGCGCAAATTCAAGCCGGCCATCGATCTCTGCAAACTCGCGATCGAACTGCAGTTCTACAACGCCGATCACTACGCGAACCTGGCCCGCGTCTACGTCGCCGCCGGAAATCGCAAGAAGGCCGTCGACGCGATCGAGCAGGGTTTGAAGTCGCACGCCGAGGACGAAACGCTGCTGGACGTGCGCCGGCAGCTCGGTGTGCGCGCGAAGCCGCCCGTCCCCTTCCTCGATCGCGCTCACCCCATCAACATCACCCTCGGCCAGGCGCGGCACGCGAAGAAGGCGTCGTCGAAGGGGCTGAAAAAGAAGTGAGGTCTGTCATCCTGAGCCGCCGTAGGCGTTGGAGCGCGAAGCGCGGAACGCCGGAGGACGGTCGAAGGACCCCCTGCCTGGTAAACCAGGGTGGGCGGCGGTTGCGTCACCACCGCCCCGCCCGGGTTATCAGGTTTGGGGTCCTTCGACCGTCCTCCGCTGCTCCGGCTTCGCCTACGCAGCTGCGGCGGCTCAGGATGACAGCATGAGCGTGTCGGTGATCATCCCCGCGCTGAATGAGCAGGACTGGATTGCCGGCGCCGTCGAATCCGCATTCGCATCCGGAGCCGCGGAGGTCATCGTCGCCGACGCCGGCAGCGACGATCGCACCACGCGTCACGCGACCGCCGCCGGCGCAAGAGTCCTCCTCACCGATCGCCTGCGCGCCAAACAATCGAACCTCGGCGCAGAAACATCAAGCCACGAGGTGCTCATTTTTCTGCACGCCGACACGCGCCTTCCGGCCGGCGCCGCAGATGCGGCGGCGCACGCGCTGGAAGATGCGGACTTTGGAGGATTTCGAATCCGCTTCCTCGAACCGTCACGCGAACTCGCCTTCGCCGCGGCGGCGATCAACCTGCGCACGCGGCTCACGCGCTGTCCATGGGGTGATCAAGCCCAATTCATCCGCCGCGAAACCTTCCTCGAGATCGGCGGCTTCAAAGAGATGCCGCTGATGGAAGATTACGAGCTCGCCATTCGCATGAAACGCCGCGGACTTACGACAATTCTTCCGATGACCGTCACAACCTCCGGTCGCCGATTCCTGCGCAAAGGCCTCGTCCGCACTGCAGCGCGCAACTGGCGGACGGTGATTGCGTACCGCATGGGCGCGGACATCGACGAATTGGCGCGGAGCTATCGCCGATGAACTGCTACATCCTCATCGGCGGCCGGTCGCGGCGGATGGGACGTCCGAAGGAGGAGTTGTTTCTCGATCGCGTCGCTGGCACTGCTGCCGAGGTGTTCGAAAACGTGATCGCGGTGCAGCGGAACGGCGGTGCAGCCGCATCGATCGCGACAATCTACGAAAGTCCGCATGACGATCAGGCGCCGGTCTTCGGCGTCGCGCGAGCGCTCGAGCATGCGCCAGAGCGTTGTTTCATCCTCGCCGTCGACTATCCGCTGATCACCGCCGCAGTCCTTCGTTTCCTGCGCGAGCGTTTCGAATCTTCGTCGGCGCTCCTCCTCGCGCCGATCTGGAGCGGTAAAACGCAGATGCTCTGCGGCGGTTATGACTCCAGGCTCTTGCCCCGAATCGAACAGCGCATCGCCGCCAAGCGATACGATCTGCGCGGACTTGCATCCGAATCGGAAGCAGAAATTCTGGCCGAGGATGAATTGCGTGCCCGCTTCGATGGCGAGCCGCTGATGAATGTGAATACGGTGGATGAGTGGTCAGTGGCTAGTGGTCAGCGGTCAGGAAAAACAAATCTGACCACTGACCACTGACCACTGACCGCTGGCCACTCTTCTGCAAATCCCTGATCGACTAATCTACTAATCCACTAATCTACTAACGAACATGCCTACGGACTTTTCCCATCTCGACGACACCGGCGGCATCTCCATGGTCGACGTTGGCGCGAAGCGCAGCACCTCGCGCGAGGCTGTGGCGCTGGCCACGGTGCGGATGTCAGCCGACACGCTTCGTAAGCTGATCGATCAGGCGTTACCAAAGGGTGACGTGCTCACCACCGCAAAAGTTGCCGGCGTGCTCGCCGCCAAACAGACGCCGAATCTGATCCCCCTCGCCCACCCGCTCGCCATCACGTCAGTCGACATCACGTTTGATCTCGATCCCAACTCCGGCACGATCGAGGTCCGCTCTATCGTCCGCTGCGAAGGGAAAACGGGCGTCGAGATGGAAGCGATGACCGCCTGCGCCGTGGCCGCGCTCACGATCTACGACATGTGCAAGAGCGCCGAGAAAGGGATCAGCATCGAGTCGCTGCAGCTCGTCCGCAAGTCCGGCGGCAAGAGCGGCACGTGGGAACGGGGCTGACGTTCGTTGCGCGTGACGCATTCGTTCGATCTGCCGCCCGGGACCTATGCGATGAAAGTCCTCGTCCATCTCGACAACGACATGCTTTCGTTCGCCCGCAAAGACTTCACGATCGGAGAATAGGCGCTGCGGATCACGACTTTACTTCTCGCTGCCGCGCTCGCGTCGAGCTCGGGCGCGCAAGTCCGCGACAACGTCACCGTCGAAGTGGTGCAGGTTCCGGTCTACGTCACCACGAGTGATGGACAGCCGGTCCGCGGACTTACGAAAGATTCGTTCACGCTGCTCGTCGACGGGCATCCGCAGTCGATTGACTACTTCGACGTTATCGACTTCGCGGCGATTCCTGGTGCGCAACAAGCGGCGGTCGAGCGCCCGCGCCGCGAACGCCGGCTGTACCTTTTTCTTTTCGACATAACCTTCGCCACGCCGGCAAAGCTCGTTCGCGCACAAAAAGCGGCCGAAGAGGCGGTGTCGCATTCGAATCCGGCCACCGATTTCTTCGCCGTCGCCACCTACTCCTCCAGCCGCGGCGTTCACTTCCTTTCGCCTTTTCTCAGCGATCGCGTTGCGGTGACGCGTGCGATTTTCACGCTGCACGGCAGCAAGGCGCAGGACCCGCTCGGTCTCGCGCTCGCCAGCCAGGAACGCGCGCAATGGGTCTCGATGATGGAACAGGGGCAGAGCATGTCTGACTCGCAGGAGGGGCTTGCGGACATGGTCAGCGGCGAGATGGCCGACGCGCTTCGCGGCGGTCAGGCCAATCAGGAGATGCTGGCAGTCCCCAAAAATCGCCTCATCGAGTCGCAGATCCACGACCTCGGCGACGTCGCCGCGCGCCTGGCGGGGATCGAAGGACAGAAGCATCTCGTGATTTTCACCGAGGGCTTCGATTCGACGCGCATCACCGACATCAAGGCGAAGAACCGTCCGCCGAATATCGAGTCGACGCTCCTCCACCTGGTGGAATCGATGCACCAAACCTTCCTCTCGGCCGGCGTCACGCTCGACGCGGTGGACATCAAAGGCTTGCGTCACACATTCGCCGATCTCGAAAACGACGCGCTTTACCTCCTCTCGCGCGACACCGGCGGCCGCGTGATCGCGAACCGGAACGATCTCGTCGATGCAGTCGACACGCTGATGAAGGCGCAGCGCGTCGCCTACGTCCTCGGCTTCCGTCAGGGCGATCGCAAGAAAGGCCGCATCACCGTTCACGTCAAAGGCGCGCCGCGCGGTTCCGAGGTGTCGTATCGCGAAGGCTTTGGATACGCCGCGGAATCGGCCGCAATCGATTCGCTTCAACTCGCCGACATCATCCTCAACGACGTTCCGCAAGCCGGCCTGTCGCTCCAATCCGCCGTGAGGCCGGCCGACGGCGGCGCCGAGGTGGCGGTGAGTTTCGCGCGCGCCGAGGTCGTCCCGCAACTCGTCGACGCGTCGCCTGCCGTGGAAGTGCTGCTGTACATCTTCGACGCGCACGGCGGAGCGGTCGACTTCAAATCAAAACGCATCGCCTTCACCGGCACCGCGCGCGTCAACACCGGCTACGTCACGCTACGCGAACCATTCGAATTGCCGCCCGGCAAGTACACAGCGAAGGTGCTCCTGCGAGTCGAGGGGACGAAGTCGATGGGCTTCATCAAACGCGACTTCACCATCGAGTGAACCCTGTCGGCGTAGCCGGCGTGAACGACGCCGGAGGCGTCACGGACGGTAGCCGGTGGTCGCGGCGAAGCGCGAGACCACCGGAAAATAGACGGCGGTGTGAGTTCGACCCCGGAGGGGTCGCGTATCAAATACCAAGCGGCGTGCATTCCCTCCTCGACCGCTGCCGCGGTCGGAAAATTGGGCGCGTACGTGGTTCCGGTGGTCGCTCGCTTCGCTCGGACCACCGGCTACCGTCCGAGCCGCCTCCAGCGGCTTTCGCGCGGCTTCGCCGCTAACGGTTCGACGACTTCAAAGCTCACTCCAAAATCTCGGCCTTGTCGCCTTCCTCGGTCAGCCACACCTTGCGGTCGCCGGCACGGCTCTTCGCGAGAAGCATGTCGATCGTCGCGTCGGCCCCATCCTCGGCTTTCAGCACGAGTTGCACGAGCCTGCGCGTGTCGCGGTTCATCGTTGTTTCGCGAAGCTGGAGCGGGTTCATTTCGCCGAGGCCTTTGAAGCGCTGGATGTTCACCTTGCCGCGGATGGACTCAGCTTCGATGCGCTGGAGGATGCCGTCGCGTTCGTGATCGTCGAGCGCGTAGAAAACGTTCTTGCCGACGTCGATGCGATACAGCGGCGGCATCGCTACGTGAATGCGTCCGTCGGTAACGAGCTTGCGGAAATGGCGGACGAAAAGCGCCGTCAGCAGCGTGGCGATGTGCGCGCCGTCAGAGTCGGCGTCGGCGAGGATGCAGACTTTGCCGTAGCGCAGTCCCTTCACGTCCTCGCTGCCGGGATCGACGCCGAGGGCGACGGCGATGTCGTGGACTTCCTGCGAGGAAAGCACCTCGTTCGGATCGACTTCCCACGTGTTCAGAATTTTTCCGCGCAACGGCATGATGGCCTGGTACTCGCGGTCGCGAGCCTGCTTGGCGGAGCCTCCGGCGGAGTCGCCTTCGACGAGGAAAAGCTCGGTGAGATTGAGATCGGTCGACGTGCAATCGGCGAGTTTGCCCGGCAGCGCCGGCCCGCTCGTCATCTTCTTGCGCTCGACTTTCTTCCCCTGCCGTAGCCGCGTCATGGCCGAGGCGATGGCGACTTGCGCGATGCGTTCGGCATCGGCGACGTTGTTGTTCAGCCAGATCGAAAACGCATCCTGCGCGACGCCGGAGACGAATGCTGAGGCCTCGCGCGATGACAGCCGGTCCTTTGTCTGTCCCGTGAACTGCGGCTCGGTCATGCGAAGCGAAAGGATGTAGCTGCAGCGCGACCAGACATCCTCCGGCGCGAGCTTCACGCCGCGCGGAAGCAGGTTGCGAAGCTCGCAGAATTCGCGAATGGCCTCGGTGAGCCCCGTGCGAAATCCGTTCACGTGCGTGCCGCCCTGCGCGGTCGGAATCAGGTTCACGTACGACTCGGTGACGAGATCGCTCGGATCGGCCTCGGGGAGCCAGACGACGGCCCAATCGACCTCCTCGTTCGAACCTTTGAACGTGCCGACGTACGGCATCTCCGGGATCGTGGTCAGCCCGGCCAGCTCCGACATCAGGTACGCCGGAAGTCCGTTCTCGTAAAACCACTCTTCGCTCTCGGCCGGATCGCTCTCGCTGATGAATCGCAAACGCAGTCCGGGCGCGAGTACCGCCTTCGCACGCATGACGTGCTTGAGCCGCGGCACGTTGATCTTGGGCGTGTCGAAGAATTTCTCGTCGGGCCAGAAACGGATCGTCGTGCCCGTGTTGCGCTTGCCGACCGTGCCGACGATTTTCAACTCGTGCTTCTTCTTGCCGTCGGCGAAATCCATGAAGTACTCGTTGCCGTCGCGGCGCACTTTCACTTCCAGCCGCTTCGACAACGCATTGACGACCGACACGCCGACTCCGTGCAGGCCGCCGGAGAAGCGATAACTCTTGTCCGAAAACTTCGCGCCCGCGTGCAGCCGCGTGAGGATGACCTCGACGCCGCTGACACCCTCGCGCGCATGTTTGTCGACCGGCATCCCGCGTCCGTCGTCGGAGACGGAAAGTGATCCATCGTCATGCAGCGTGACGACGATCTCCTTGCAATGCCCGGCGATGGCCTCGTCCGCGGAGTTGTCGATGACCTCCTGCGCGAGATGGTTGGGCCGTTCGGTGGTGGTGTACATGCCCGGCCGCTTGCGCACGGGCTCGAGACCGGTGAGGACTTCGATGGCAGAACTGTCGTAGGTGGTGGTCATGCTTTTCGTTGGTGATCCGCCCCGCTCCGCGCATCACGCTCTCGCCCGCGCGGGACGATGGGGATGATAGCAGCGACTGTCATCCTGAGCCGCCGGAGCGGTCGAGGCGCGTTAGCGCCGACCCGCGCAGGACGGTCGAAGGACCCCCAACCTGCTAACCCGGGACGGGCAGCGGCTCTTGCACGAGGCAAGCATTGAGGGGGTCCTTCGACCGTCCTCCGGCGCTCCGCCTTCGGCTGCGACGCCTGCGGCGGCTCAGGATGACAGCGTTCACTTCACCGCGACCGATCTTGCCTGCTTCACATCCGTGATTCCGCGCATCGCTTTTTCGAGCGCGTCCTGCAGCAGCGTGCGCATGCCTTGTTGCATCGCAAGCGTGCGCAGTTCGTCGATCGGGGCGCGGCGTTGGACGGCGCGTTTGACTTCGTCGGTGCCGGTCAGCAGCTCGTGGACGCCCATGCGGCCTTTGTAGCCGGTGTTGTTGCAGTTCGAGCAGCCTTTCGGCTCGTAGAGCATGTAATCGGGCGAGTACTTGATGCCGAGGTCGGGGAAGAAATCGCGGCCGTAGATTTCCATCAGCTCGTCGAACTCCTCCTCGGACGGATGATGCGGCTCCTTGCACTTCGGGCAGAGCACGCGAATTAGGCGCTGGGCCATGATGCCGAGGAGCGCGTCGGCGAAATTGAACGGATCGATGTTCATGTCCAGCAAACGGGAGATCGTCTCCGGCGCTGAGTTCGTGTGCAGCGTTGAGAAAACCAGATGTCCGGTCAGCGACGCTTCGATTCCGATCGCCGCCGTCTCGTGATCGCGCATTTCGCCGACCATGATCACGTCTGGATCGGCGCGCAGGAACGAACGCATCGCAGCAGCGAACGTGAAGTCGATCTTCGGCTGCACCTGCACCTGCCGCAGTCCCTTCTGCGTGATTTCGACCGGATCTTCCGCGGTCCAGATCTTCATGTCCTCGGTGTTGATCGAGCCGAGGGCGGAGTGCAGCGTGGTGGTCTTGCCGGAACCGGTCGGGCCGACGACGAGGCAGATTCCGTAAGGCTTCGACAGGATCGTCTTGAAGTTCTTCAGATTGCGATCACTGAATCCCATCTTCTCGATCGGCAGCGGCTTCGACGCGGCCAGGATGCGCATGACCACGTCTTCGTTTTGATTCGTCGTCGGGATCGTGGCCACGCGCAGTTCGACGATTCCTTTCGGCGACTTGAAACGGATCTTGCCGTCCTGCGGCTTGCGGCGCTCGGAGATGTCGAGCTTGGCCATGATTTTGAGGCGCTGCACGAGCGCGTTGCGGTGCAGGCCGGGGATCTCCATGAACTTGACGCAATC
>JAFAOU010000055.1 GCA_019247495.1 Acidobacteriota bacterium | reverse complement strand
TACTGGTTTCGGCAGCGATGTTGGCGGTGAGTGGTGCAGCGTTTGGAGCTGGATTCGGGCTCTTTGAACAGGGCGCGAAAGCGACGGCGATGGGCGGCGCGTTCGCCGCGACGGCGGACGATCCGAGCGCCATCTTCTACAACGTGGCCGGCATCGCTCAGCAGCGACACACATCCTTCCTTGCCGGCGGCACGCTCATCAACTTCAACAACGAGTTCACCGGCGACCCGAACGACGCCTTCACCAGCGGCGCGACGGGTCAATACAAGCATCACACCTTCGTCCCGCCGAACGCGTATCTGATCGTGCCGGTGGGGACGAATCTTACGTTCGGCGTCGGCGTCTTTACGCCGTTCGGTCTGCGCACGAACTGGGAAGATCCATGGATCGGCCGCTTCGTTTCGCGCGACGCGAACATCAAGACGGTTTCGGTGCAGCCCTCCATCGCCTGGCAAACCACCGACGGCCGGTTCGCGGTCGGCGCGGGCGCCGAGTACCGCCGGGCCCGCGTCGTTCTGGCGCGGAACAGCACCCTTCCTCCGGGCACGGTCAATGTGAATCCGTTCAACGGCCGCTTCATCGACGTTGCCAGCGCCTACCTTTCCAGCGACTGGGACAACTCCTGGGGCTGGAACGTGGGTGTGCTCTTCAAGCCGTCGTCGGTGTGGCGTATCGGCGCCTCGTATCGCGCCCCGATGACCATCGACTTCAAGGGCGACGTGACTGTGACGCAGATTCCGACCGGCAACCCGCAGCTCGATGCGTTGATCAAGCCCGGCCTTCCGCCGAGCCAGCCGGTCGCCACGAGCATCGATTTCCCCTCGATCGCGAACCTCGGCATCGCCACGACGGCGATTCCGAACTGGGACCTCGAGTTCGACGTCGTCCACACGACCTGGAGCCGCTTCAAGCAGCTCAAAGTGGACTTCCTGACCACCCCGGCCGCCGGCTTCACGCGCGTTCAGAACTGGGACGACAGCAATTCGTACCGCTTCGGCGCGAACCGCACCATCAATCCGACCTGGGACGTCCGCTTCGGCCTGCTCTACGACCGCACGCCCCAGCCGACCGAGAACGTCAGCCCGCTGCTGCCCGACTCCGACCGCGAGGGAGCGAGCTTCGGCATCGGCTGGCACCACGGCCACTGGGTCCTGGACGCCACGGAGTTCGCGCTCCACTTCAAGAAGCGCAGCACGATGGGAATCAGTTCCGCGGATAACAACTTCAACGGAACGTACCGCACTGACGCAAACCTCATCAGCCTGAACCTCGGCTACCGGTTCTAGGCCAGACCCCAAACAGGAGAATCCCAAATGACGCGCATCAGAAGCTTCGCTCGCATCGCCACGGTTGCACTGGCAATCGCGGTCATCGCTGCTCCGGGCTTTGCCGCGGTTGGCTCGCCCAACTTCAAGACCGTTGTCGCTATCGGCGACAGCTACGGCGCCGGCTTCGAGAGCAACTCGCTCAACGAACATCACTCGGTATACAGCTGGCCGGCCGTCGTCGCCAAACAGCTCGGCATCCCGCTCTGCACGCTCGGCTCTTCGGCAACGGAGGTCTGTTTCGCCCAGCCGATCGTCAGCTATCCGGGCATCGGACCGGAGCTGACGCTGATGGACATCAGCACGTACCCTCCCGTCATCGTCAATGCGCCAGGTCAGGGAGCGCCGCTGAACACGACCTTCGGCCGTCCGTTCAACAACGTCAGCATCCCGGGCGCAAACGTCGCGGATACCTTCACCGTCACCGGCACCGATAAACCGGTTACGCGCGGCGTACAGCAGCTCGCGCAGTTCATCCTCCGTGGACCGGTCACCGAGGTTGATGCGGTCGTCGCGCAGAAGCCGACCTTCATCTTGGTTTGGATTGGCGGTAACGATTTCCTCGGCTCAGCCACGAACGGCACGACCACCGGTCTGACGTCGGTCGCCGCATTCACCACGGCCTACAACACGCTGCTCGACAAGCTCACCGCGACGGGAGCCGGCGTGGTGGTCGGTACACTTCCGACGAACCCCTCCTCGGTACCGTTCTTCCGGACGGTACCGACAGTGCTCATCAATCCGGCCACGCGCACGCCGGTCCTCGGACCGACCGGGCAGCCGATCACGCTGGTCGGTCAGATTGACGCGGCTCCCGGCGTTGGCCAGCTGGCGCCCGGCAGCTTCGTCACGCTCGGGGCCAGTTCGCTGATCGCGCAGGGCTTCGGCATTCCATCCGCGCTCAAGCCGATCCTCGATCCGACCAACAAACTCCCGCTCTTCGGGACGCCGCTGCCGGACGCAGTCATCGTCACGCCGGCCGAAATCGCCACCCTCACGCAGCGCATCGCCGACTACAACACGGCGATCACGGCCTCGGCTGCGGCGCACAACGTTCCGGTCGCTGATATCAAGGGCCTTTTCGACCGCTTCGCCGCTGGCATCAACGTGGGCCCGTTCCACCTGACCAGCGACTTCATCACCGGCGGTATCTTCAGCCTCGACGGCGTACACCTCACGGACATCGGCTACACGCTGTTCGCCAACGAGTACATCAAAGCCATCAACTCCGGCTACGGAACGCACGTTCCTCTGGCGTCGATCGCGACGTTCATGCAGAACAATGACCCCGCAACGAAGATGGCGTCCGGCGCGGCCGCCTATCCCGGCATGATGTGGATCATGAGCGACGAAGCGTCGAAGAGCCTCTCGCAGATGTTCTCGGTGATCAACACGCCGGCGCCACGCCGTCGCGCTCTCCACTGACAACAACGATCAACGTTAATGACGACGGGCGGCCTCGCGGCCGCCCGTTTTGTTTTTGTCGATCATTGGCGAACGGCGCTACGTGCCTGCGGGCCGTCCACGGGGCGACGGGCGCGAGATGTCGATCATCGCCATCCGCTCCTTCTCGTCGTACCAGCAGTGGAAGCGCTTGATGCCCGGCACTTCGATGTCGTAGAAACGGAAGAAGCTCGGGACGTGCAGCGAGGTCGACTTGTCCGACTGCCGGATCTTCGCGGCGCCCTCTTCTTTTTTGTCGAGCGCGCGGATGCCGATGACCTTCCGCTTCTTGTCGTAGTAGAGGTTCGCGTTGCTCTTGTTGCGCAAGCGGAGCATCGACGCAACGGGCGTCGGAAGCCGGATCAAGCGCGACTGGACGATGGTCGCCGAGGCAGGAAAGCGCTCAAATTCAGGTTGGGGATCCCACTTTTCAAAAGCCATTCTCCGACTCCTCACCCATCACGCACCCTGCTGGCTAGGTGATAAGATCATAAAATCGAAGCCGATTTTGTCAACAATTAATCGCACTTCTTTCGCTCGGGCCTTAACGCGATCCGGACACAAAATTATTCTGAGTGATTAAGACGCGCTCACCCGTGGACAAAACGGCTCACGAAACCGCGACCCGAACCGCGGCGCAACCTATTGAAATCGCTGACGTTTCCGGCGTAATTGTTCATGGTGTTATGTCCTGAAGTAGGCGCGGTCCAGCGCTCGGTAGTTCACGGCTTCGGCGATGTGGTCGCTTTGGATGCGCTCGGTAGCGATGAGGTCGGCGATCGTTCGCGCGACCTTTAGCACACGGTCGTGGGCACGGACGGAGAGGCCGAGGTGCGTGAGGGCCTGGTCGAGGATGCGTCGTGACGCGGCGTCGAGCTCGCAATGACGGCGCATCGCGCGGGAGGTCATGTCGGCGTTGCAGTCGATCGTCGATCGCGCGAAACGCTGGCGTTGAATCTGGCGCGCTGCTTCAACGCGGTCGCGGATCAACGCCGAGCTCTCACCCGGCGTGAATGTCGAAATCTCCTCGGCCGCGAGCGCGGGCACTTCGACTTGCAGATCGATGCGGTCCAGTAACGGACCAGAAATCTTGCCGAGGTAGCGGGCGATCTGGGCGGGCGTGCAGACGCACTGGCGGCGCGAGTCGTTGAAGTAGCCGCAGGCGCATGGATTCAGCGCGGCGGCGAGCGTGAAGCGCGAGGGAAACGTCAGCGTGCGCTGGACGCGCGCGATGGTGACGTGGCCATCCTCCATCGGCTGGCGAAGGACCTCCAGCGTCGAATGGCGGAACTCGGCCAGCTCGTCGAGGAACAGCACGCCGTGATGCGCCAGGCTGACCTCGCCGGGGCGCGGAAGCGAAGCGCCGCCGACCAGTCCGGCAGTCGAGATCGTGTGATGCGGCGCGCGAAACGGACGGCGCAGAATCAAACCGCTGCCCATCGGAAGCGTCCCGGCCACGGAGTGGATCTTCGTCGTCGTGATCGACTCTTCGAGCGTGAGGTGCGGGAGGATCGACGGCAGCCGGCGCGCCAGCATCGTCTTGCCTGATCCGGGCGGGCCGATCATCAATATGTTGTGGCCTCCGGCCGCGGCGATCTCCAGCGCGCGTTTGGCCTGCAACTGACCGCGCACGTCGGAGTAGTCGGGCGATTCGGAGGGCAACTCCGGCGCAGGAGTGGAGACCGCCGGCGCGACGACGTTGTCCCCCATCAGATGCCGCAGCAGCTCAGGCAGGTGATTGACGCCAGCGACTCGAACCGACTGCACGGCTGCGGCCTCGCTGGCGTTTCCGGCAGGGACGATCAATTCGCGCAGATCCGGATCGCGCGCGAAGGCCGCGGAGATCGCGAGCGTGCCGCGTACCGGGACGAGCGCGCCGTCGAGCGATAACTCGCCGACAAAGACGCGACCGAGCACCGCTTCCGGCGGCAAAAACTCGGCGACGACCAGGATACCGATCGCGATCGGGAGGTCGAAAGCGGACCCTTCCTTCTTCACGTCGGCCGGCGAGAGGTTTACGGTGAAATGGCGCTGCGGCAGCCAATAGCCGCAGTGGCGGAGGGCGGAACGGACGCGCGGATACGCTTCGCGCGCGGCGGCGTCCGGAAGTCCGACCAGAGTGAAGCCGGGCTGCTCAGCGATCCGAGCATCGACTTCGACGACGATTCGTACTGCATCAATTCCGAGGGTCGCGGCACTCCATACCTTGGAAAGCATGGCGGGTAGCGACCACGCGGAAGTCCCGCACCGAGGCTACCTCGGGTTGCCGAGCATGGCAAGGTCCACGACGAGGCCGATGGCAAGCCGTGTGATACAACGCCGGCCGGAGGGCAAATGCGAATCGTCATTCCGCATCACACCGATCGAATCAACGCACGCCGCATCATCGATGCGCGCCTGCAGGATCTTCTCGGGCAACACGGGCACTACCTCAGCGACATTAACCAGCACTGGGAAGGCGACCGGCTCGTCTTTTCAGGATCGGCGAAAGGCTTCAAAGCCAACGGATCGGTCGAGATCACAGACACGGACGTCATCGTCGACGGCAAGCTGCCTCTGATCGCCAAACCGTTCGAGTCGCGCATCAAGAGCACGATCGAGCGCGAAGCGGAGGCGATGTTCAAGACCTAGCCGCTACTCGGCGTCGACGTGAAAGATTTTCTTCAACGCGTCGACGTTCGGATCGACGAACATCCGTCCATCGACTTCGAGCGCGGGATCAGTGCCGAGGTGAAACGTTTTCGACGCCAGTTCCTCGGGGCGCGCCAGTTCGTGTGCGACGTGATGTTGTGTGAGAAAGCCTTCGATGAGGCTCGTTTTCTGTTTCTTGCTTCCGGGGAAAAACCTAACGGTCATCCTCCCCTCCCTTGCCACCCAGGTTCTTCATTCTGATTTGGACGGATTTGCGAACGGTAGACCCGTTTCGGGGTTCCGTCAAATAACGAACGGTAGAAACCGTGTAAGCCGCTGGTAAACTCCTCGCACATTTTTCCAGGAGGCTTTCGCATGCGGCACCAACGCCTGTGGTTCGTCGCGCTCAGCATCGTCCCCTCGGTTCTTCTCGCGCAGAAACCTGTAGTGCAGCCCGTGCGCCCACCGGTGATGCACTGTTGCACGCCGGTAGTCGTAGACGCGAAGGGGAAAGAGCTCGGCGATGTGATTCGCTATGACGATCGCTTCGGCAGCATCCAGCTCAACGCGTTCGTCAGTTATCGCCTCGCAGGCGGCGATACCGTCCCGCTCTCCGTCGGCCCTGAATACATCCTCGGATTGCAAGGCACCGGCGGCAGCACGATGCTGTTCACGACGCCGGACTGCAGCGGCAACACCGCCTACGCGATGATCTACAACCCGCCGCTGACGAAGCGTTACGCGATGGTGCTGCCGGTCGGCTCTCCCGGTCAGTTCAACGCAACACAGGCATGGCTGTGGGTGACCGATCCGACGCCTCTGCGCGTGAACCCGCCGCCCGGCACGGTCTTCCACTCGCAGTGGGGCGACACCGGTTCATGCTCGCCCTATCCGGCGCCCGGTTACACATTCGCACCGAGTCCGCTCGGCCTGTTTGTCGTGCACAAGGTCGAGGACTTGTACACAAAGTTCACGCGTCCGTTCTACGTCCAGTAGAAGGTTGCTTTCTTTCAGGAACTCCGAGGTACGATTTTTTTCATGGACGAGAACGACTTCAAACGCCTGCTGCAAGAAAGCGCCGCGGAAACGCATCGGCACATGGACGAGCGCTTCGATCAAGTCGACGCACGTTTCGCGAAAATGGGAGCTGAAACGCAAGCCCGTTTCGATCACGTTGACGCACGTTTCGCGAAAATGGAAGCCGAAACGCAAGCCCGTTTCGATCACGTTGACGCACGTTTCGCGAGCATGGAAGTTGAAACACAAGCCCGTTTCGATCAAGTTGACGCACGTTCCGCGAAAATAGAAGCCGAAACACAAGCCCGTTTCGATCAGCTTGATTCGCGCGCGGACAGTCTGAAGAAACACTTCGATGAGACCGCGAAGCAGATCAGACGCGACTTCCATGTGGTCGCCGAAAACATGCGGGGCGATGTTCAAAAAGTTGCCGAGAGTGTGCTGATGGTCAACGAGAAACTCGACAGAGAAGCCTCCGACATCCGCGCCGAGATGCGGCAAGGTTTTGCCGACATGCAAGCCATGCTGCGCTTCTCGCACCGCCAGCTTGATGATCGCGTTGCGGCACTCGAACGCGCCGCGAAGTGACCTACAGCAGCATTCCCGCGATCGTCGCCGTCAGGAAGTTCGCTAACGTTCCGGCCAGCATCGCGCGCATCCCGAGCCTGGCCAGATCGCCGCGACGTGACGGAGCGAGCGATCCGATCCCGCCGATCTGGATTGCGATCGACGAGAAGTTGGCGAAGCCGCAGAGCGCGTAGGTCACGATCACGAAGCTGCGAGGATCGAGGCTCGATCCGACGCCCGGCTCGCCGAGTTTCGCGAAGGCCACGAACTCGTTGAGCACCATGCGCGTGCCGAGAAGATTGCCGACTGTCAGACTGTCCTTCCACGAAACGCCCATGGCCCACGCGATCGGACTGAAGATCCAGCCGAGGAGTTGATCCAGGCTGTTGGGGAACCAGGCGCGACCGTTCCAAATCGCGTGACCGTGTACGAATCCGAAGACGCCGTTAATCAGCGCCACCAACGCGATGAACGCGATCAGCATGCCGGCCACGTTGAGCGACAAGTGCAGCCCTTCGATTGCGCCGCGGCCGGCTGCGTCGATCACATTCACATCCTGCTTGGGAACGACGACCTCGACATCCGCGCCGGTAGCCGGCTTCTCCGTTTCCGGCACGATCATCTTGGCCATCATGATCGCGCCGGGCGCCGTCATGATCACGGCGGTGAGAAGGTGGATCACATCGACCTTGGCGACGAGGACGTAGGCTGCCATGATGCCGCCGGAGATGTGGGCCATGCCGGCGGTCATGATCGTCATCAGCTCGGACATGGTCATGCCTTCGATGAACGGGCGGATCGTCAGCGGCGCCTCGGTCTGACCCATGAAGATCGACGCAGCCACCGAGAGCGACTCCGCGCCCGACGCGCCCATGAAACGCGACATCAGCTTTGCGAAGAAGCGGACCACGACCTGCATGGCGCCGAGGTAGTAAAGGATCGCGAAGACAGAGGCGATGAAGATGATCGTCGGCAACACCATCGTGGCGAAAACGAAGCCGACATTCTTGTTCGCCGTGTCACCCAGAGCACCGAAGACAAACTTCGAGCCCTCACCCGTGTAGCTGATGAGTTGCGTGACCACTTCCTTCAGATTCTCGAACAGGAAGGCCAGCAGGTTGTAGGAGAGGAAAAGCACCGCGCTGACGACAAGGTAGAAACCCCAGAGTCCTTTTCGTCCTGCGCCTTGGGCCATCCGCTTGGAAATCTGCACGACGATCACCGTCAGCACGATGAAGATGATCGACGCGATCCACTGGCTCGTCGCAGGCATGAACGTGCCGAAGGCTTTCGCAATCTGCGTCCCTTTCAACACCGCGATCGCGGTGACGATCTGCAGCGTCAATCCCCAGAACACCGTCTTCCAGCGGATAGCCCGCCGGTTGGTCGACAGCAGAAACGCAATCGCAAGAATCCCTACGAAGCCGATCAGCGCAGAAAAACGCTCCATTCACTGCTCCCGTCGTTGCCGTATTTTTGATGAGACCGATTGGTCTGCGCATTATGCGGGATCGCAAGCGCCGTGGATAGGTTCGCGTTGCCGTCCCCGCGGAAGCGCGACCGCGCTTATACTCCGCGCTCCAAGTTCGTCCAAAACGAGGAATCCATGATCAAGACCATCGACGAAGCGGTCGCTTTCGTACGCAGTAAGACTTCCATCCAGCCGCAGGTTGGCGTGATTCTCGGCTCCGGACTCGGCAATGTTGTCGACGCGCTCGAGATCGAGACCGCCATCCCCTACTCCGATATCCCCGGCGCGAAAGCGTCGACGGTGGCCGGCCATCAGGGACGCATGATCCTGGCGCGCGTGAATCAAACGCCCGTGGTGGTGATGCAGGGCCGCATCCACTTCTACGAAGGCCACGAGATGAACGAAGTGATGTTCCTCTCGCGCGTGATCGGCCGCCTCGGCATCAAGCAGCTCATCGTGACCAACGCTGCCGGCGGCGTGAACACCGCCTACAAAGCGGGCGACCTGATGCTGATCTCGGATCACATCAATTTCATGGGCAACAATCCGCTGCGCGGACCAAACATCGACGAGCTGGGCGTTCGCTTTCCCGACATGAGCGAGGCCTATCCCGAATCGTTGCGCGAGGTCGCGAAGCAGGTTGCGCGCGAACTCGGCCAGTTGTTGCAGGAAGGCGTCTACCTCGCGCTGTCAGGCCCGACGTACGAGACGCCGGCAGAAATCCGCGCGTTCCGCACCCTCGGCGCGGACGCGGTGGGCATGTCGACGATCCCCGAGGTCATCGCCATGTCGCAGATGCAGATTCCGGTGCTCGGCATCTCCTGCATCACGAACATGGCTGCCGGAATCCTGAAACAGAAACTGACGCACCAGGAAGTGATGGACACGACCGCCCGCGTGCAAGCGGAGTTCACGGCGCTGGTGTTGGGGTGTTTGCAGCGATTCGCGGGGTGACTCCGATAGCGAGGAATTGTGAAGTCGCACACGACGGCATCGTTCCGAAAACGGCTGGCAGCGTTGCCGGCTGACGTTCGGGCTCACGCTCGCGCGGCCTATCAGCTTTTTCGAGCGAATCCGCAGCACACGAGCCTCAATCTCAAGCGTGTACATGCGACGAAGCCCGTTTTTTCGGCTCGCGTCGGCCGCAACTATCGAGTTGTAGGGCTGATGGAGGACGATGGCGTAATCGTTTGGTTTTGGATCGGCCCGCACGACCAATACGAGAGACTGCTGAGCAACGTGTGAGGACTCACCACGGGAATGTGTCGGGGTCCAAAGGCTCTGTAATACCGGCTCGATACTCTTCGTGCGCCTCGTCAGCCATCTGAGCAAGCAGATCCTGCGAACGCAAAAAGAGATTGTCCCATCGCCGCTCCGATTCCAGCTCCGCAAGCATAAAGGCTGCAAAAGCCTCTTGATCCCGGTCCGGAAGCTTGGCCGTTTCAGTGATTACTCTTTCTAGAAGCTTATTCATGAACCGCTCGATTATACCGTCGGCCGACGCTTCACCGCGCCGCCCGGCTCCGTGTACATGATTTGCTGCGTCACTTCTTCTCCTCGGCACCAAAGTAGACCTGAATCTCCACGATGCGGTTGCCGTCGCATTTCAGGTACTCGGTGTTGCGGAACTTTACGCCGTCCTCGACGCGCGTCACCTGGTAGCGCACGAATGCTTCATCGCCTTTTTCGAATAGCTTCTCCAGTTTGAAATCGCGAAGCTTGTCGCTATTCGGCCAGCAGCGGACGAAGTACTCGTCCTTGTCGATGTGGTCGTCCTGCGGACTGGTGAAGGTGAAGTTGTCGCTGAGAAGCTCCTCCATCCCGGCGCGGTCGCGCGAGAAGAACGCGGCGTAGCAACTTCGGACGACGTCGGAAACGTTGCTCGATTTCATACCGAACGGGCGTGCAGGTGTAGTGCCTGTTCGAAGCCTAGAACTCGAAGGCGAACATCGGCACCCAATGCCACGCTACCCAGAAGAGAAACGCGCCGAACATCGTGTTCGCGAAGTTGAGCGTCCCGTTCGCGATCGGCGAGCCATGGCGGCGATTCCAACTGCCGAGGATCGATTCGAGGTACGAGCCGAGGAACGCGCAGAGAGTGAGCACGATGATGACGTGCGATTTGTAAATCGCCACGCTGCCGATGAAGCCGGCCCGGAAGTGATGCGCGACCATCGCAGTGCCTGCGATCGCCACGATGCATCCGGCCACGATTCCGGCCAGCGTCCCTTCGATCGAGATCGCCCCTTCCGTTCCGCGCTCGACGCGGCGGAACGACAGCGGCAGGAACGCGCGCTTGCCGAAGAGTTGGCCGATCTCCGAGGCAGTCGTGTCGGCGGCTGCGGTGGCAAGCGCCGCGATTCCCATGAACAGCGGCACGAATCCCAATCCCCGCCAGCACGCCACGGCGCAGATTGCCGCAACGCCAACATTCGCCACCGCATGCGAGGCACCGCGCCGCCCACCCTTCTCTTCCGCCAGTCCCGCGCGCGCCTTTCGTCCGTAGCCGAGCTTCGTCGCCAGAGTTCCGATGATGAAGAACGCCAGCAGCGCGACGTAAAGCGGAGGGCCGCCGCCGATGATGAGGATGCAGCCGAGAATCCAGCCCGCGATGGCGCCGGAAAGATCCACGCCGCGGATCACATATCCGCCGGCGGCGAGAACGGTATTGACCACGATCCACGGCCACGCGATCGGCGGCGCCGAGGAGAGCGCGACGATCGGCTTGATTGCCATCGCCGCGAGCATTGCTGCGGCGATGAACGGCACCGTCACGTTGTCGTCGATGCCGAGCGGCAGCGTCTCCGCGATCGCGCTGACGAGCAGTGCCACGGCGATGGCAACGTCGTGCGGCGCGCCGAACACGCGCGCGATTCCGAACGCCGCGAGGCCGCCGAACAAAATGAACGCCGCGAAGCCGCCCCACGACTTGGTCGCGTTCCACGGCAGCGGCGCCACCGGCATTCGCTTGCCGATGACGGTCGAGAATCCATCGCCGAACGCCATCAGCACCCATGCCACGGCGGCAATCTCGATGTGCCAGTTGAAGACGACGACCAGCACCAGCACGGCGAACGGATAAAGAACGATGCCGACGTCCCAACCGCGCTCGTGCCGCGAAACGCGGCGTCCGACCATGCGGTGCAGCAGCAGCCAGTTGCTGATGACGGCCGCGGCGCAGATCAGCGCCGCGTACCGCCACGGAATTCGCGCCAGCGCCAGTGCGCCGAAGCCCATTCCGATGTGCAGGAACTTTCGCAGCCCCTCGCTCGTTTGGTGTGGCTCGACCGCTGAATCAGTCATCGTTTTCAACAGCTTACAATACGCGATCCAATGCCGGACTCCTCTCAGAAACCGCCGCCGCTTTCGGTGGTCATCCCCTGTTACAACGAACGCTCGACGGTCGCCGAACTGCTGCGCCATGTGATCGAGGTGCCGATCGAGAAGGAGATCATCGTCGTCGACGACAAGTCGACCGACGGTTCGGCCGGCGTCGTCGCCGCGCTCGCGAAACAGTACCCGCAAATCCGCCATGTCTTTCAACCGGTGAACATGGGCAAGGGCGCCGCGATCCGCCGCGGGATCGCCGAGGCCATCGGCGACATCGTGCTGATCCAGGATGCCGATCTCGAATACGACCCGAACGAGTATCCGAAGCTGATCCAGCCGATCGTCGACGGCCACGCCGATGTCGTCTTCGGCTCGCGCTTCGAAGGCTACCCCCGGCGCGTGATGCTCTACTGGCACCGCCTCGGCAACAACCTCCTGACGTTCCTCTCGAACTGCACCACCAACCTCGATCTCACTGACATGGAGACCTGCTACAAGGTTTTCCGCCGCGAGGTCATCCAGTCGATCAATCTGAAATCGAACCGCTTCGGCATCGAGCCGGAAATCACGGCCAAGGTGGCGCGCCGCGGCTACCGAATCTTCGAGGTGCCCATCTCGTATTACGGCCGCGATTACTGGGAAGGCAAGAAGATCAATTGGAAGGACGGCTTCAGCGCCATCTGGACCATTTTCCGCTACGGCCTTTTCGACGATCCGTCAAGCGAGCCTGCGACCTACAAGACGCTGCGCCGCCGCGGTTCGCTGAAGCGCTACAACAAATGGATCTGGGAACGCGTAGCCCCGTACGTGGGCCAGCGCGTTCTCGAAGTCGGCGCGGGATCGGGAACGATGACCCGCTTTCTCTACGGCCGCGAGTTGATCGTGGCCACCGACAAGGAGACGCCGTACATCGACCGGCTGCGCAACGCCTTCCGACGGAGACCGGGCATGCTCGTCGAGCGGCTCGATCTCGATCGCGATGACGATCTCGAACTGGCGAGCCATCAGTTCGACACGATCCTCTGCATCAACGTCCTCGAGCACACGTCCGACGATGCGGCAGCGCTGCGTCGCGCGTATCAGCTTTTGATGCCGGGCGGACGCATCATCATCTTCGTCCCTGCCGGAAAGGATCTCTTCGGCACGCTCGATCGCGGCATCGGCCATCAGCGCCGCTACGAACGTGACGACCTCATCGCAATGCTGCAAGCGGCCGGCTTCGAAGTCGAAGATGCCGTCTATCAGAATCGCGTGGCGAAACTTGCGTGGCGCGTCAACTCGGCGCTCTTCAAGCGCAACGCGCTGCCCGCCGCGCAGTCGAAGATTTTCGATCGCCTCGTCCCGCTGCTGAAGGCACTGGATGGCGATCGGCCGAAGAGCGGATTGAGTTTGATTGCAATCGGACGGAAGCCGGGACCTGCAGTTGTCGAGGAGACGGCGACCGCCGTCGCGGCAACGCCAGCGCTCGTTGGTGCTTCGTGAGGACTTCTCTCATCCTCGCCGGCGGCGTCGGTTCCCGCCTGCGGCCGCTCTCGTCCGACGAAAATCCGAAGCAGTTCCTGCGCATTTTCGACGGCGCATCGCTGCTTCAGAAAACCTACGGACGCGTGGCGCGCCTGATGGAGCCGTCGTCCATTTTTGTTTCGACAAATGAACAGTACGCGTCGAAATGCGCAGCGGAGTTGCCGCAAGTTCCCGAACTCAACATCCTGACGGAACCGGCGCGTCGCAACACAGGACCGGCCATCGCCGTCTGCTGTTTCGCGATCGAGGCCGCGTTCGGCAATCCCGTCATCGCCGTGCTTGCGTCGGATCACTTCATCGCCGATGAGGACGAATTCGTTCGCGTGCTCGCGCGCGCGTACGACTTTGCCGCAGCGAACGATTTCCTCGTCGCCATCGGAATCGAACCGACGGAGCCGAACAGCGGGTTCGGTTACCTCCAACTCGGCGATGAGATCGTGCCCGGCGTGAACGAGTTGCGCCGTTTCACGGAAAAGCCGTCACGCGGGGTCGCCGAAGAGTTTCTGCGCGCCGGCAACTACCTGTGGAACGCGAGCATGTTCGTCTGGCGCGCGAGCGTTTTTCGCGCCGCCCTGGAAACTGCCGCGCCGGAAATCGCTAAGCTCGCCGACCGTATCGTCAGCAGCGGCGACCCCGGACAACGCGCCGAGCACTACGGGGCCATGCCTTCGATCTCCATTGACTACGCACTCATGGAAAAAACGCCGCGCGTTGCCGCCATCCGCGGCGACTTCGGCTGGAGCGACGTTGGCTCGTTCGAAGCACTCGAGCGCGCCGGCGTACCGGTCGCGGACCTGCTCAGTAAACAATAGAGATGGTGGCCGAGCCTTGGGCAACAAACGCCGCCGGCCGTGCCGCTAACGCCTTCTGACGCTGCGGCGGCATTTGGCCTCGGCGCGTGACTCGATCTGCCGCACGCGCTCGCGCGACAGCCCGAGGATTTCGCCGATGTCGCGGAGGGTCAGCTCGTCGTCCTGCAGAACGCCGTAACGAAGGCGCAGGATCGTCTTCTCCTCGATCGGCAGCGACTCGACCGTCTTCTGCACGGCGCCCTGCTGCTTCAGCAACTCGAGCGCAGGCATCCGCTCCCGCGCGATTTCCGGCGTCATCCCGTCGTCGAGATCGCCGAGCTCGTACCAGAATCGCCACCACGCCTTCGCATTCGGATTCGTGTACAGCAGCAACTGCGCGAGCTCGCTGTGCGTGATCGACAACGCCTCGCACACTTTCGTCGTAGCGGTACGCAGCACTGTCACGATTTTTTCGCGTGGATGATTCAGAAACGCCGACAACTCGACGAGACGCTTCGGGACATTGTCGGTGACGCCATGGCGGAGGCTGAGGACCAGCCGCTCCTTCGGCGACAGCTCCGACATATGCGCCAGCAACTCGTCGCGCCGCCCCTGCACCTGCATGGTGTCCTCGGCGGAAGGAACCGAGGTCTGCTCGATCATTTCGGCGAGCTCGGTGTGCGACTCGTCATCGAGTTCGGCGTTCAATGAAAAATTGTCGCTGTTCGCGCGAAGCAGCGTCTGCACTTCTTTCACCGAAATGCCCAACTCGGCGGCCAATTCGTCGGCGGTGGGAATCTCCTTGCCATCGGTCATCGCCGCACCGATGGCCCGCTCCAACCGGTACATCAGATTGGCGCGCTTCGGAGGAAGACGGAACGCGCCGCCCTGCTCGGAGAGCGCGTGCAGAATCGATTGCCGGATCCACCAGACCGCGTAGGTGATGAACTTGACGTTCTTGTCGGGATCGAACTTCTTCGCCGCGTGAATCAGACCGATGTTCCCCTCGTTGATGAGGTCGAGGAAGAGGACATGCGAGTTGCGATACTTCTTCGCGTAGGAAACAACGAAGCGCAGGTTGGCCTTGACCAGTTCCTCGAGCGCGGCCTTGTCGTTCTCCTGGACGCGCTTCCCCAACTCGCGCTCGCGCTCGGGCGTCAGCCGCGGCACCTGCGCGATTTCGTGAAGATACTGATTCAGGAGATCGTACGAGTCGTCTCGCTCTTCGTATCGGGCCATGTTTTTGGAACACGCATTCTACAGCGCCCGACCGCCGCCCGCCTCCCACCTACCTAGTCTGGGGTCACACCTTCGAACCCAAGTCTGCTAAGTCTGGGGTCACACCTTTGAAAAAAGGTGACGGACGAAGGTGTGACCCCAAGAAGAACAGAAAAGGGTTCCGCGAACTCCGCGTGAAAGGGTTGTCAAGGGTTCCGAAGTGGTTCAGATCCTTCAAGTCGCTAATGACCCGACCCACCCCGGAGTGCCAATTTGACGCGATGCTGATCTCGGGAGAATGCCAAACGCACGTCGGCAGGAGCCGAACTGCCCAAGCGCGTGACGCGCCGTAGTGCAATAGGAAGCCGTGGTTGAAAGAGTAGTTAGGCTCGCACGATTGCTAGCGCTTGGTCCAGGTAGCTGAGAAGACTCGAATCTGCAGCAAACTCACTGTCACATCGTCGAATCAACCCCGATATGTGACCTTCGCTGCGAAGGCGCAGCGACGCTGCGATCGTGCGGAGCGTTACCAAACCCTCGTACCAGCCGATCCACGCGACCAGTCGGCGCAGGCGACCGCCGCTTGTTTCGCGGATCGCCGACACCGGCACATTCGCCGCGCGGGCCACCGCTGACACTACCTCGTGCATCTTGGGACGGCCCACGATTCGCTGCAGTCTCGGGTGGTCTGTCGACCGAGGCTTCGTCTCAACGACCTTCCGCATCGTCTTCGCCCAAGGCTCGGTTCCAAGATAGATACCGTTGATCACCTTGTCCCACAAGCATTCTTGCGAGCCTACCTTCGCTGCCACGAATTCGCGGTAATACGTCTGACCCAGTTGAATGTCCGGAGCGAAAGGAGTGAGCGCCGCATTGACGTCGAGCCACTCTGGAGCCGCATCGAGTCCCGCGGTAGCCCGATAACTTGACCAACGATACTTCTCCGGACTCGTTGCCAATCCGGCCCGTACCGGATTGAGAACTACATATCGAAGGACCTCGGTGAAGTACGTCTCCTTCTCAACCAGAAAGGCCTTGAAACGGCCGCCGAATAGGTGTCCCCACCTCTTGTGCTCGTGGTTGAACCATCCGGCATAGGAGCCATTGAACCAATGCATTCCACGCGAGAGGTTCGGTTCCGGGGTTTGAAGAACCAGGTGGAAGTGGTTCGTCATCAGCACCCAGGCCGTAATACTCCAACCAAATCGTGTGGCAGTCTCGGCCAGGAACGCGAGAAAGGCTTTGCGATCCCCGTCGTTCTTGAAGATTCGACGTTTTTCGTTGCCGCGAGAAGTGACGTGATAGACAGCGCCGGGAAACTCAATGCGAAGTGGTCGTGCCATAACGCGCCGAGGTTCCCTCGGTCGCAATGAAACTCCGAGGAATCTCCCAACCGTGGAGAAAGGCTGCTCCAGACCGCCTCGGAATGGAAAATTAATCCAAAACCGTCTACAGGTGGGAGAGGTGTCGATTACTGGGGGCGAAAATCAGGAACCGGCGTCCGAATTAATTTGGGGTCACACCTTCGGAAGCGAAGCCAGATCGAAGGTCTGACCCCAAATGCGAAAAGCGACGCGGCGACGCGTTGACGCGCGTCCGCACGCATGGGCTTCGTCGGACTCCGGCAATCTTCGGACTGCTACTTTTTTACGGTGAAGTCGCGCTGTTCGCGGTGCGCCACCGCATTAATCGATTGCTGTGCACAAACCGTTGCAGATCGCCAGAGCATTGGTGAGAGTGACCGTTGCGATTGGTCAACGGCTCTTGAACTCATCGAGGGAGCAGGTGAGGCGTGGCTGTTCGGGGTTGCTCAGGTCCATTTTGTCCCACGGAATGCGGTGCCGGTGGGCGCTTTGGGCGCGGCTGCCGAGGTAGCGGAGGAGGCCGATGCCGATGTGGTGGAGGGAAAGGCGTTCGAAGAGGCCGTAGCGGCCGACGAGGTAGTGAGTTACGAGCAGTTCGTCGCCGTCCCGATCGGCCAGCACTTCCTCGATGCGGCCGACGCGCTCGCCGTGGACGTCGACGACGCGGCGGCCGAGGAGGAGTTCCAGTTTCACTTCAGTCTTCTTTGATGTGCTCATGAGCGAGCGGCAGCCTCCCGATCAGGTGGTCGTCGAGCCAGTGTTCCCAGGCGAACGCGTCCGACTTCACGCCGTCGATGTCGATGTAGATGTCGATGCCGGTCCTCGTGACCTTCGACCACGGCACGCGAAAGACGGGATCCTTGCGCACTCCAAAGTGGCGGGTAAAGAACGCGACGACGCGCTCCCATCGCGGACCGAGGCGGCGGGCCAGAACGAGCGCGCCGGATTCGAGGTGCGTCACGCGCGGCTGCTTTCCTTTCGCGACGTGCAGGGCGATGCCGTCGATCTTGCCCAGGTTCAGCTTGTCGCGGTCGACGAGTTGGTTGTCGAGCAGTTCGCGGACGAGGAAGTAGTGCGACTTCATCAGCCTCCTCCCATGATCTCAAGCGGGATCGTTACGATGGCTACGATCGACGCGAGAATGATCGTGACGATTACGACCGTGTTTCCGATCGGACCGTTTGTGTGCTCGTGCACGTAGGTTTGGTCGTTGAGAAGGACGACGAACGGCAGGACGATCAGCGGCAGAATCACGGCCGTCAGCGCCATCGCGTACATCGTCAGTTTCAGCGGATCGATGCCGGTGAGGAGCAGCGAGCCGCCGAGGAGCAGCATAATCACGTATGTCATCGAAAAGCGCGCTTCCTTGTCGGGCTTCTTGTTCTCGCCCCAGTTCCAGCCGAGCGTTTGCGCGGCCATGTACGCGGTCGCCAGACTCACCTCAATCGCGGCTCCGAAACAGCAGACGCCGAGCGTGCCGGCGAAAAGCGGCAGGCCCCAGCGGCCAAGCGCCGGGATGAGAATGAGCGCGGCTTGTTCATAGCGCGCCACTTCGATACCTCGCGGCGCGAGCACGAGCGCGGCGCAGACGAGGACGGCGATCGACATCACCGCGCCGAATGACATTCCGAGCGCCGCGGTGACCCTGTTCGCGCCGAGGCTGTCTTCGCCCCACTTGTCCTCGATCGCGCCGGAGCCGTAGAAGTGGAACATGTACGGGCTGATGGTCGCGCCGAGGATGCCGGCGGCGATGTACCAGTAGTGCGCGGCGTCGTGGCGCGGCGCCGAGGGGATGAAGCCGTGAAGAACGGCGTGATAGTCGGGATGCATCTTCACGGCGGCGACCACGAACCCGATCGAAACGAGGCCGAGAAGCGACGTCGCGTCTTCGATGAAATCGAGAGTCCCGGCCCAGATCGCGAGCCAGATCAGCAGCGTGACCGGAATCGCCCAGACGCGGACTTCGATGCCAGTGATGAACTTCAGGGCCAGCGAGACGCCGCCGATCTCTGCGCCGATGACCATTACGTTCACGATGATCTCGGCGACGCGCGGAATGAGGGCGAAGGGAAAGCCGAGGCGTTCGCGGACGGCGTCGGCGACAGCGTGCTTGGAAATGGCGGCGAGCCGGCCGGTCATCTCGACCAGGAAGATGAGACAAATCGTGCCCAGGGCAATCGACCACAGCAGCGCGTATTTGAACGATGCGCCAGCTTCGGCGGCAGTAGCGATCGAGCCGACTTCGAGGAACCCGCCGATGCCGGTGACGACGCCAAGCGCGACCTGGAGGATTTTCTTCATCGCGCCAGTTCGCCTCGGACGTTCGCAATCGCGAACTTGTCATGGCTCTCGACGGCTTGCCGAAGCTTTACGGCGATGCCGATGAGTTGCTCGGCGTGTTTGTTCGTCGGGTTTGAGGATTGGCCTTCGAGATCTTCGACGGCTTCGTCGATGGTCTTCAGGGCGAATCCGTCATGGACTTCGTTTTTCAGATGCGCGTCGGCGACGATCTGGAGTGTGGCCTTCCAAGAGACGATCGATTTCTGGAGTTTTTCATCGTCATCCTGCTTGCTGCAGGCGATCGCTAGCAGGAGGAGGGCGACGAGAGAGCGGCGCACATGGGCGCTCAGTGCACGTGGCAGGCCGAACCGGTCACGCGGAGGCGCGGAGACGCGGAGGGAATGGGGTCACACCTTCGTTCTGCGTCATTTTGGGATCGAAGGTCCGACCCCACAACGGCGAGGAAGACGCGGAGGAAGGCGGAGGAAGGGGTCACACCTTCGTTCTGCGTCATTTTCGGATCGAAGGTCTGACCCCCAAACGGAAATAGAGTGGCTTAACGCTTGCTTATCTCGGGCTCAGGATGATTCCAAATAACCGATTGATCGCTCTCTTGGCGCTGATCACGATCGCGCTTGCTGTCCCAGCCGCAAATGCGGCGGTCGCGCAGGCGGCGACGTTCGACGAAAAGGTCGACAACGCCGCCGCGATTTTCCTCGGTAAGTGCGTGAAGACCGAGGCGAAGTTCGATCCGACCGGACGTTGGATCGTCACCTATGCGACCTTCAATGTCGAAGACACGATGAAGGGCAACGCGCTGGGCCAGGTCACGGTGGTCACACCGGGCGGGAGCGTCAACGGGATTCATCAGGAAACGATCGGCGTCCCCGCCTTCCACGAAGGCGATGAGCATGTGCTCTTCCTCAAGAACACGCGCCTCGGGCCGACTCCGCTCTATTTCGATCAGGGAACCTACAACGTCGCTGCCGGCGAGCACGGCGAGAAGATGATCGTGCCGATGCCGTCGAACGTGATGCACATCGACACGCAGCGAGCGATGGCCGTCGTCGCTCCGACTGACGAGCCGCGCACGCTCGATTCGTTCAAGCGCGCCGTCTCGGACTCGATGAAGGGCACGCCGCAGCGCATGCAGATGAACGCGATGCAGGCGAAGGCGAAGCCGCAGAAGTCGATCTGGTCGACGGTGGCCGAGAAC
>JAFAOU010000216.1 GCA_019247495.1 Acidobacteriota bacterium | reverse complement strand
CTCTCCGACCACATCATCTGCATCGGCACCAACCTCGTCGACCTCGGCGCCCTGACGAACTTCTGGTACCTGTTCCAGCCCCGCGAAGAGATCATCGCGCTCGCCGAGAAGTGCAGCGGCGCGCGTTTGCTGCCGAGCTACTTGCGCGTCGGCGGACTCGCGGTCGATGTGCCACACGACTTCCTGGAGGACTCGCAGCGCATCGTCAAGATGCTCCCGAAATTCATCGACGACGTCGAAAAGCTCGTCATGAACAACCGGATCTTCCGCGACCGCGCGATGGGCGTCGGCGCGATCACGCAGCAGGATGCGATCGCGTTCGGATTCACGGGTCCGTGTCTGCGCGCGACCGGCGTGCCGTTCGATGTCCGCAAAGCGAGCCCCTATCTCGGATACGAGACGTATGACTGGGACGTGCCCGTCGCCGAAGGCGGCGATACGTACGCGCGCTTCCTCGTGCGATTCGAAGAGATGCGCCAGTCGCTGCGCATCCTGCAGCAGGCGATCGATCGCGGACTACCGGACGGCCCGGTGATGGTCGACAGTCCGTACGTTGCCCTTCCCCCGAAGGAGAAGGTCTACAACGAGATGGAGTCGCTCATCTATCACTTCAAGCTGATCATGCACGGCATTCAGCCGCCGGTCGGCGAGACGTACTTCCAGGTCGAAGGCGGCAACGGCGAGCTCGGTTTTTACGTGGTCTCGGACGGCACCAAGAATCCGTATCGCGTCCGATGCCGTCCGCCCTGTTTTCAGATCTACTCCGCGTTCGGCGAGATGATCACCGGTCAGACGATCGCCGACGCGGTCGCGGCGCTCGGATCACTGAACATCATCGCCGGAGAGTTGGACCACTAACCGATGAACCTCACACGTGTCAGACCAGGTGTCGTACGGGTCGAGCGGACGCCGCTCACCGTCCTCGATCGTCTCTACCTCCCGCAGGTCATCGCCGGGATGATGGTGACCATCGGACACCTGCTTCACAATCTCTTCAACCTCAAGAAGTTGCCGACGATCTCGTACCCCGAGGTCAAGCGCGTCTACTCCGAGCGCTTCCGCGGCCGGCACATCCTGACGACGCGCGAAGACGGCACGACGCGCTGCGTGGCCTGCTACATGTGCTCGACCGCGTGTCCCGCCGAGTGCATCACCATCGAGGCGGGCGAAGACGAACGGACGCGCGAGAAGTTTCCGGTGCGTTACGACATCGATCTGCTGCGCTGCATTTTCTGCGGCTACTGCGTCGATGCGTGTCCCGAGGATGCGATCTACATGACGCGCGATTACGAGATGGCCATCGACACGCGCGCGCGATCGGTGGTGGGCCTGCGCGATCTCGTCGTCCCGCCGAATTTCCCTGTCGGTCCGATGGGGTGGCGTCCGTACTACGGCTCGATCGAGAAGCACGGAACCGCCGGCGGCACCGGCATCGGTCAGCAGCTTCGCAGCGCGCCGTTCGAAGACGACGCGCCGCCCAATCCGGATGTCTTTCGCGGCGGGGACGCGCAATAGCGCCGCTCCATGAAACCGCTCGAGACGACGGTCGAAGAGGTCCTGCGTAAGGCCATTCAGTCCGAAGTCGAAACGCGCGCGTACTACCAGGCCATGGCCGAACGCGCGGCCGATGCGCCGGCGCGCAAACGGCTGCTGCAACTCGCCGACGCGGAGCTCGTGCATCGCGCCAAGATGGAGCGCAAGTATCGCGAGGAAGTCGGCCGCCCTCCCGCCGAGCCGCTGCCGGCCACGATCGAACTGCCGCTCGATCTCGTCGATCTCGATCTGAGCCGCGCGCTCAAACACGCCCTCGAACGCGAACGCGAGTCCGAAAGCTACTTCCGCTTCATGGCCGAACGCGTCCCCGACACGAAACTCGGCGCGCTGTTCATGGAGCTGGCCGAGATCGAATGGAAGCACAAGACCGATCTCCAGGCGGAGTACGACGCGGCCGCACCGCCGGACAGCTTCCTGAACGATCTATAAATAATTGCTACGTCCCTGAGGCTTTTATGTTATATCCGCATGAATGCCCCGCGTCGCCGCCGCCCTCCTCCTGACGCTCGTAGTGTCATTCTCTGCAGGCGCCGCGGGGCATGATGTTTCCTCCGTCCGCTACGCCCCGGCAAACCTCGGCATCGGCCCGACGAGAATCGTGGCAAACGGCGGCCGCTTCCTGACCGTGTGGGCGATGAGGGACGAGTACCCGAAGCCCAATCTTGCATACGGCTCGCTGACGGAACCAGCCAACGGGCAGTCCTCAGTACCGTTCCTCCTGCCGGGTGTTACCGGCTCGCCGAGCGCGATCATGCCCTGGGGCGGCGGCTTCATCAGCCTTTGGTGGAGCGGGGACCACTTCGACATCGTGACCCTTTTCGGGAACGGCGGCGTGGAGCACATTACGCATGTCCCGCGAATCGCGGATCCGCCGCAGTTCGCGTCGAACGGCCGCCAGTTGCTGGTCGTGGACATACAGCAACAAATACAGTTCCGCAACGATAGCAACATCATCACTGCGTCCCTATACGAGCCCGACGGAACGCTGCTGGCGCGAACGAACTTGCCGGCTGCTTCCGTGGCCACCTTTGACGTCGTGCACATGGGTGACAGCTATGTGGTGGTTACCGGCGGAGATTCGGGCGACGTGCACTTCTTCCGCCTCGACGACGCCGGAACGATCATCGCGGAGCGCGAACTGCAGGGTGTGCCGCCGCCTCCACAGTATGCGTGGTATGCGCCGGCTGTTGCGGTAGCCGGAGATTCCGATCACGCGGTCGTGACATGGAGCGCGACGCAATCGACTGCTGCCTATGTCACAACCGTCAGCCGCAGCAATGACGTTGCCGCGCCGCAACTGCTGCCTCGGAACTTCAGCCGGTACGATGGCCTGCGCCTGCTTCGCACCGCGTCCGGACATCTGATCATCGGCAATGACAGCAACGGAGTGGCCGTCGTCCGCACCGACGCCCCTGGCCGCGTTCTCGATGCCGAAGCGATCCCGGTGGCGAATGACTACGGCCTGGACGACGCGGCGGCGGACGGCGATCAATTCGCAGCGATCATTTCCACATACAGCACCCTGCACCCCGTGCCGCTATCGATGGTCACCGGAACGGTAGTGCCGGAAGGAGTGCGTACGTCCCTGTCACCCCTCGCGCCCACGGCGGCGGCGCGCCAGGAGCAGCCGGTCATCGCGTCCGATGGCGTCGACTATGTAGCGGCTTGGATCGAACACAGCGGTCCGGACCTGTTGGCGATGGTGGGACGGGTGACCCGCTGGGGCGCGCCACTCGACGGACCGGGCATCGCACTGCCGCTTCATTCGAAGATCATCCGAAACATCGCGATCACGCGCGGCGCCGGCGACGATGCGCTCCTGGTGGTGTCGACCGACGAGGGAACGGTGGCGTTTCGCTGGTCGAGAACGGCGGGACTGCTGGACACGGCGCCCATCATTGTGGACCGCTCAACAGAATTCGGGACCGCTGTGGCCTGGAACGGAGTGAGTTACCTCGTCACCTGGGTCAATTACCCTGACTACAGCCTCGCCGGCCGCTTCGTCGGAAGCGACGGGATCGCCGGCGCGAAGTTCAGCATTCCGATGAAAATCAACAGTTTCGAATTGGTCGAGGCGCGCAGTCCTTCTCTCGCATGGGATGGCCGCCAGTTTCTAATCTCGTTCGGGACGGCATACGTAGTCCCGTGCTCCTCCCTTTGCGTATCGCCGCCAGCCGAGGAAGTGCGTCTCGTGCGTCTTTCGGCCACCGGCGTGCCTCTCGACAAGACTCCCTACCGGGTCCTCCGCGCCACCTCTGCGCGCATCGCGACGAGCGGTAGCGAGTTCCTGCTGCTGACCAGCGACTACTACAGCTTCTCAACGTCCATCGTGCATGGTGACGCTGGAGTTCTATCGGTCAGCGCGCCGACGATGACCGTGCAGGATGCTCGCGCCTCCGATGCGACCTGGGACGGCGGTTACTACGATGTTGCCTGGACGGGCGTCGGCGACTTTCTCCGGCTCTGGCGCCTCGATCGCGGCGGCCATGTTCAGCAAAAGCTCTTTGCAACCGGACCCTCGGTCACCACTTCGATCGTCGCCAACGACGCCGGTGAAGTGGCGATCGCGACTGCCGAAAAGGCACCACCCTCAAATCTCTCCCGCGCCCGCATCTACTTCGGCTCGGAGCTCGAGCCTGTGCCGGCGGTGCTTCCCACTCCGACCAACCTGGTCGGTCACCTCACCACAAACAACCTGGCGGTGTTGCATTGGGACGGAGAGGCGCCTGGCTACCTGGTCGAGTGGCTTCTTCACCCGAACGTCTGGTACGAGGTACAACACCTGCCCGCCAATGTTCATGAGGCGACGGTATCCGCGAACTCCGGAGACACGTTCCGGATTCGCGCGTACGGTCCGGACGGCAGCCCGCCGAACGGCCCGATCACAACCGTCCGCAGCGAGCCGAGGACGCGGGCGGCGCGGCGATGACGGCAAACTTCCGTCCGGCAACAGCGGCACTGCTCGCTCTTCTCGCGCCGCGTTGGCACCCTCGATGGGGCGCCAACGACGAGGGTGATACGGCCCTGGTGATTTCAGAAAGCACTACGGTGAACTCTCCCGCGCAGGTTCGCCTTTATCTCTTGTCGGAGCTCGCGCCGATGCCTGCCCCGCCCGCACCGAGGAGCGTGGTCAGTTACTGGGAACGACTCATCAGCATCGGGAGCATCCCACGCCGCCGCTCGGCAACCACTCACTAACGCCACCATGCGCAACCTTCTCATTTTCCTTTCCCTCGCCCTGTTCTCCTCCTCTCTTCATGCTGGCCGCGATGTATCCGCGATCCGCTACGCGCCGTTGCTGACCACGCCTGTCCGCCAGTTCGCGCCTGCCGCAGCGGGCAACGGCGCGGGCTTCACAGCCGCGTGGATGGAGCAGGAGTCGGGATCGAAGCGCATCGTGGCGGGTCGCGTCAACGGCTCCGGTGAGCCGCTGGATGGGATAGGGATCGTGCTCGACCCGCACGCGTCATCGCCTCCACTGATCGCGCACGGGGCGGCCGAGGAGCTGATCGTCTGGATTGGAAACGGGCGTTTGGTGGCAACGCGTCTGTCATCGTTCGGCGGTGTGCTCGACGCCACACCAATCGACATCGCCCCGCTTAAGTTCGGTCCGTTCGACGTGGTCTGGAACGGAAGCCGGTTCTTTGTGATCTGGACGGACGGCAGGAAATTCTTCGGCGCGTTCGTGGGAACTGACGGTGTCGCAACGGCCGCGAAGGATCTGGGCGTCCCGACTTCCAACTCCGATACGGAATCCGCGACCGCGCTGGATGTCGCCTGGGACGGTCGGCAGTACATCGTCGCCGATGCCGAAGCTCCTCCTGTCGTTTGTACCTGTACGCCGGTTCCGGACCGAGTCCGGATCATGCGTGTTTCGGCGGATGGCGCTGCCATGGATGTGCCGCTGCGCGTTCCCGGTGTGCACGTTCACGGTCACGTAGCCTCCAGCGGCGCCGAGTCGCTCCTCGTGCTTGACGACGAGCGCGTCACGTCGTCGATCGTCGTGCACAGCGAGGGCGACGCGCTGCATCTCGAGCGTGAAGTTCCACTATTCGAATGGTTCTACGGCGCCAACAGCGAGGTGGCCTGGGATGGATCGTCGTACGTCGCCGCGGTGCGCTACACCGGGCCGCCAACGGAGGGGGGCTGGCTGGGTGCCATCCGGGTGAACCAATTCGGCATCCCGATCCGCTCTCTGGTCACACAAACGGCCGGCCCTCCCGATTTCACCTACGAGACATCACCATCGATCGCCGTCGATCTCGCGGCTGGGACGGCCTTCGCCATCTCCGAGGTAGCGCCCCCGGCGTACGTGGCGCGAGCCCGGCTGTACTTACTGTCTGAATTCTCGCCGATGCCCGCGCCGCCGCTCGCCCCTCGGAGTGCCGTCAGCTATTTCGGCGGCAGTACTGCGCGCATCGACTGGCAGAGCGATGGCGGTGCGAATGGCTTTCTGATCGAACGCTCGGTCGACTTCGGCAAGAGCTGGTTCCCGTATGCGCCGGCACCGGCAGACGCGCGGACGATTACCCTGAATGCGAAGGTCGGAGATCAGTTTCGCGTGCGAGCCTTCGGGCCTGGCGGAATGTCAGACGGAACGGTCACCAGCATCGGGAGCATCGTTCGGCGTCGCGCGGAACACCACTAAAAAGAACAGGCGGTTGGAAGCGACGCGCTTCCAACCGCCTGCTTGCTCTCTCTCATACAACACGCTTCCGGAGGAGGCCGCGTCCTGTATGTCCCAGTCGAGGCAGTGTAGGGACTGGGCATGAGCGCGGCGTCGGCGCGTTGTGAAAAGAGTGGCGCGCGGCGCTCCGAACGTGAATGGCGGCGCAACGATGCGTGATTCGTTCGTCAACGGCGCAGACAGGAGCGCACGGCCTGACGCAATCGGTTCGGGATGACCGGCTTCGACAGCGTCTCGTGCACGGCCGGGAAAAGCGTCCGGATCTCGCGGATGTCGAGGCCGGTGACGACGATGATGCAGCCGAGGATGCGGGGGTGATCGCGGCGCAACGACTCCATCACGTCGATGCCGCTCATCTTCGGCAGGACGATGTCGAGCAAGACGATGTCGTACTCGCGGGTCCGGAGCTGCACGAGCGCTTCTTCGCCGTCTGTGGCCAGGTCGACGTCGCAGTCGATCGATTCGAGCAGTCCGGCCAGGAGCGTCCGCGTCGTCGCGTCGTCCTCGACCACCAAAGCCGTTGCACGCGCGTCGGTCATCGACTGCTCATGAATTTCGCGGCGGCGTCGATGGCGTGGAGGAGGTTCTGGCGCTCGGTGGTGCCCGATTTCGCGCGCGGCTTGAGCGAGTGATCGCCGTCCGGAATCCATTCGACGCGGATTTGCGGGGAGAGCTGGTAGCCGGCCACGTCGTCGCGGCTACCGAACACATCGCGCTCGCCCTGCAGCACGAGCATCGGCGTGGTCATGGATCCCAGATGCGCTGTTCGGAGTTTGTTTGGCTGACCCGGCGGATGAAACGGATAGCCGAACACGACCGCGCCGCGAACCTTCAGCTCGTCGGCCACGAGTGTGGCCATGCGTCCGCCCATCGACTTGCCGCCGATGAAGAGCCGCGGTCCGCCGCCGAGTTGCGCGACGACTTCGCGCCATGTGTTCAGCAGCACCGGCTCGCGATCCGGAGCGCCGCGTTTGCCGCCGGTGCGGCGCGCGGCCATGTACGGAAATTCGAAGCGGACGACGCGGATACCGCGTTCGCCCAGCTCCCGCGCGACGGTGGTCATGAACGGCGTGTCCATGGCTCCGCCGGCTCCGTGGGCGAAAACGTATACCTGCTCGGCGGCGTCTGGACCGTCGGTTAGGAACATCGCCGCTCAGCTTACAATCTACCGATGCGCCCGCACAACTTATTTATCGTTATCCTTTTCGCCGTCACTGCCGCGGCTGCTGCAAAGACGATCGCGCCGCCGGCGATCCCGCATCCGATGGCGATGTACCTTCAGACGCTCTCGAACGACGGCAAGGACAAAGTGACCTTCCGCGCCTCCGCCATCGGGACGCATTTCTTCCTCGAAGAGCCGGCCGGCGTGACGGTGTACGTCTACGAAGAGGCGAGCGTCGGGTATCGCAAGGAAACCTTCCTGAAGGGCGCAACGCTGGCGAAGGCAATGAAACGATACAGGTGACGTTTCACGCGGAGCTCGCGGAGAGCCGGAGGAAGCGGAGAGGTTTTCTCTGGTTTTCTCCGCCTCTCCGCGTCTCCGCGTGAAAGCTTTTTTAGGGGTTGAGTCCGCGGCTGCTGCGGCACAACGTCTCCACGCGCCCATCCTCCCCCACCACCAGCGTGTCTTCAATGCGCACTCCGAGTTCGCGGTCGGGGAAGTAGAGGCCCGGCTCGATGGTGACGATGTCGCCGATTTCGATTTCGTCGCGGTTGGTCGCAGCCAGTCCGAAGAATGGTTTCTCGTGGACGTCGAGTCCGACGCCGTGGCCGAGGGAGTGGACGTAGCCTTCGAGTGTGGCGGGATTGGAGCGCGTCGTCGCGTAGCCGCGTTGTTCGAAGAAATCGCAGACGAGCGTTTGGTAGGACGACGCGAGCGTTCCTGCGCGCATCGATTCGCGTGCGAGCTCGAATGCTTCGAGGACGTCGGCGTGAATTCGCCGGAGCTCTTCAGGAATCGGACCGGCGCAGAACGTTCGCGTCAGATCGAAAAAGTAGCCGCTCTCGCGGTCGGCAGGAAAGATGTCGAGGACGATCGGCACTCCAGGGCGCACGATGGCATCGGCGTCGCCGCGGGAGTGCGGGATGCCGGCGTCGCGGCCCTGCGAAAGGATCGTGTCGTGATCTTCGAGCATGCCGAGGCGGGAGATTTCGCGAGAGACGAGCCGCTTTAGATCGCCGAGGGTAAGCGTGCGGCCATCGTGGACGAGGTGATCGCCGTCGATCGTCGACGAGCGCAGCACTTCGCGAACGCGATCGACGACCTGTTCGGTGCGTTCGCCGACGGAACGGATCGCGGCGATCTCCCACGGCTCTTTCCGTTTGCGCGCGAGCTGAACGAGATCGTCGCTGCCTCGCCAGACGCGCCAACTTTTCGTCTCCAGCCCTTCGGCGATGCCGAGGTAGAGAGGGAACGGAAGGTTGCCAACGATGGCGAGGGAGGATTCAGCGCCGAGCTCGCGCAGAACGACGTCGAAAAAGTCGGCGTACGCGGCGATGCCGTTCGGCGCCGACTTGAAGATCGCGTCGTAGCCGAAATCGTGAATGAGGCGCGTGGCCAGTCCTGTCGCTGCCGCCTCGTCGCGCTCCATCGGATACGAGATCAGGATCGGATCGCGGCCCGTCAGTTTGATCGCGTAGCCGCGCGTGACTTTCGCGCCGCGCGTGATCCAACGAAACGATGGATGCAGCGCTTCGTGCATCGGCACGATGAGCGCGTCAAGCTCGCGCTCGCGCATGAGTCGGTCAAGGTCGGAGAGCATGGTGTCAGTGGATTAGTAGATTAGTGGATTAGTAGATTAGGACGTGAGAGAGAGGCACACGCCTAATCTACTGAGCACAAAAAAGGCCGGCATTTCCAGCCGGCCTTTGTGCAAAACACGAATCACTTCAGATGTTTTTGTCGATGAACTTCTGGAGCATCGGCTTGGGCATGGCGCCGATGGCGCGGTCGACCAGCTGGCCGTTCTTGAAAATCATCAGGGTCGGAATCGAAGTCACGCCGAATTTCTGCGGCACGTTCTGATTCTCGTCGACGTTCATCTTGGTGATGACCGCCTTCCCCTCGTACGACGGCGCGAGCTCTTCCACGATCGGTCCGATGATGCGGCACGGGCCACACCACGGAGCCCAGAAGTCGACGAACACCGGCTGCTCGCTGCTCATGAGCTGCTCGAAATCCTGATCCGTAATCTCTCGTACTGCCTGCGAAGTTGTCATTCTCACGATCTCCTAAACCGGACGTTCTAAGGCCATGATTTAGCCCCTTATTCCAAATCGGAATTTCGATCAGCGGGCTCCGCTTACGCTGTCTGCTCGATGCATGGAAGGGCTCGCAGGCTTCACGTTTTCGCCGTTCTGGTGGCTCTGCTGCTGGCTGCCCAGCCGCTGCTGCACAACCATTCGCTCGACACAACAAACCCGAATTCCGCGTCCGCCTGTGCCGTCTGCGTTGCCGGCGCCGGACGCCTCCCCTCGACCACTCCCTCCCTCGCCGCGCCGCTGGCCGTTCTCTACACGCTGACCACGCCCGCGCTGCCCGAAGTTGCGGCGGTCGAATCGCTCGCCCGCAGCTCGCGCGCTCCTCCCGCCGCGTAGCGCCGTCTCTCTTTTCACCGAAGACGACCTTGCGAGGAGCTGTATGTCACCACATCGTGGTGGAACCGCATTTTTGAATCGGGCCTGCATTCTTGGCGCTGTTCTGTTCTCACTTTCCATCTCGGCCTCGGCGCAGACACCCGAGCCGCTGCGCCTGTCGAGGCAGCAGGCAATCGATGAGGCGCTCGTGCGCAACCCGGCCCTGGCCGCGGCGCGCGCGCAGGTGGAAGAGGCGCGCGCCAACGTCGTGACCGCCGCCGCGTTCGCCGATCCGACGTTCGCTGCAGACATTGCAGGACAGTCGCACATCCTCAACCCAGCGTCGCGCAGCGGAAGCGATCAGGGATTCGGAGTGACGCTTCCGTTCCCCGGCAAGCGAGGGTTGCGGCGCGACGTAGCAACGGCGGACTTGCGCGCTGCGGAGTTCAACCTCGCGCAGTTGCGGCAGCAGGTGGCGTCGCAGGCGGCGCAGGCCTACGACGCGATCCTGGTCGCGCTGCGGCATCGTGAAGATCTGGAGCAGAGTAAAGAGCTGGCCGCGGACTTTGTGAAAAAAACGCAGGCGCGCTTTCTCGGCGGCACAGTGCCGCGCGTCGACGTCATCAAAGCGGAGACGGATCTTGCGCAGGCGGAAAACGATCGCTTCGCCAGCGACCGCGCCATCACGACCGCCCGCGCGGCGCTCAACCGCATTCTCGGCCGCGCCGGCGGCGCGCCGCTCGAGCTCACTACGACCCTCGAAGTGCCCGCACCGATTGCCGTAATCGAGTCGCTGGAGAAACTCGCCGACTCGTCGCGGCCAGAAATCGCCACGCTCCTCGCGCAGCAGCAGGGCGCCATCAGCGCGACGAAACTGGCACGCGAGTTCTGGATGCCGGACGTCAACCTCAGCGTGACGCGCAATGCGGCAGAGGGAACGCCCACGACCTTCACCAGCGGAATCGCCTTCGGCATCCCGATCTTCTTCTGGCAGCACCAGCGCGGCGAGGTGGCGGCCGCGAGGCACCGCGAAGAGGAGTTGGCCGCGAATCTGGCCGACATCCGCGCGCAGGTCAGTCTCGACGTCCAGACCGCCTACACGAATGCCTCCACATCGCTGCGTCAGGCGGTCTTTATCCGCGACCATCTCCTTCCGCAAGCGCGCGAGGTCTTTCGCGTCGCATCGGTCAGTTATGGTCTGGGCGGCTCATCCGCACTCGACCTGCTCGATGCGAAGCGAACGCTGCTCGCTGCCGAGAGTCAATACGTCGATGCGCTCGGCGCGGCGAATGACGCACTCGCGGCGCTCGAACTCGCCGTCGGCGCACCTCTCCCACCGCCACCAGCCGGAGAACAACACCCATGAAAATCTTCAACTGCTGCGCAGCCGCGCTGATCGTTCTCACCGCAATCGGCTGCGAGAAAACTCCCGTCGAGAAAACCGAGACGACTTCGACGCGTCCGAATGCGATGCGGAATGTGCGCACCGAGGTAGTGACGCTGCAGTCGTTCCGAAAAACGATCGCCGCGACGGGAACCGTCGCCTTCAACCAGAACCGATCGACGCAGGTACTCTCGCCGATCTCCGGCCCCGTGGCGCGCATCCTCGCGAACATCGGCAGCCGGGTTAGCCGCGGTGAAGCGCTGGCGGTCGTGGCGTCGCCCGATTTCGCCGCCGACATCAGCGCGCTGCGTAAGGCCGAAGCGACGGCGAAGAATGCGCGAAGAATCGCCACGCTCGACGAGCAACTGTTCAAGAACGATGCGATCGCGCGGCGCGATCTGGAACAAGCACAGACCGACGCCATCAACGCCGAATCGGATCGCGAGGCCGCGGTGCAGCAGCTTCGCGCGCTCGGTGTCGATAACAAGACGATCGACGACATCGAACAGAACAAGCCGGTCGAGAACCTCGGCGGCGTCATTCGATCGCCGATTAGCGGCACAGTCGTCGAGCGGCTCGTCTCGCCGGGCCAGTTGCTGCAGGCCGCGACCACGCCCGCCTTCACTGTGGCTGACCTCTCCAGCGTGTGGGTCATGGCCAACGTCTTCGAGGCCGACCTTCCCTCGGTTCGCGTCGGCGACACGGCCGACGTCATCACCGGTTCCGGTCAGACATTGCAGGGTCGCGTCGACTACATCGCAGCGCTCGTCGATCCGAACACGCGCGCCGTCTCCGTGCGTCTCGATGTCCCCAATCCCGGCGAAGTGCTAAAGCGCGATCTCTACGTGCGCGTGCAGATTCACTCGCAGGCGCCGGCAAATGGAATCCTCATCCCGGTCTCCGCGGTGTTGCGCGACGACGAGAACCTTCCCTTCGTCTTCGTCGCCAAACCGGACGGCACGTTCGAACGGCGGCGCGTCGATCTCGCCTCGCGCGTCGGCGACAAGCAGGAGATCCGTTCGGGCCTCGCGGCCGGCGAATCGATCGTCGTCGAAGGGGGACTGTTCCTCCAGAGCGAGGAACACTCATGAACGACGAGCTACCGGAAGACATCAACGGCGACGAATCGCGGGACCGGACGGCAACGTCGATCATCAACAGGATCGTCGCGGGATCGCTGCGGCAGCGTTTTCTCATCCTCTTCTTCACGGTCCTGTTGATTTGCGGCGGGATCTACTCGTTTCGCAGATTGCCGGTCGACGCGTACCCGGACCTCTCGCCGCCCCGCGTCGAGATCGTCACGCAATGGGAAGGGCATGCCGCCGAGGAGGTGGAGCGGCTGATCACGGTGCCGCTGGAAACGGAGATGAACGGCATCCCGAACATGACCGTCATCCGCTCCATCTCGCTTTACGGTCTGTCCGACGTTCGCCTGGCGTTCAAGCCGGGAACGGACAACTACTTCGCGCGGCAGCAGGCGCTGGAACGTCTCGCGGACGTGTCGTTGCCCCAGGGAGTCACGCCAAGCATGGCGCCTCTTTTCTCGCCATCCGGATTGATTTTTCGATACGTGCTCGAAAGTCCCGATCGCTCGGCGACGGAGCTCAAGACTCTCGAGGATTGGGTCATCGAGCGGCAGTACAAGTCCGTTCCCGGCGTCGCGGACGACTCCGGCCTCGGCGGGCCAACGATGCAGTACCAGGTGCTGCTCGATCCGGCGAAGGTCGCTGCCGTCGGCCTCTCTGTGCCGCTCGTCGTCAGCTCACTCGGCGCGAACAACGGCAATGCCGGCGGCGGCTTCTACTCGCAGGGCGGCCAGTTTTACTACGTGCGCGGATTGGGCCGCCTACAAACGCCGGAAGACATCGGCAGCGTGGTCGTGGCCGTACACAACGGAACGCCTGTCCTGATCCGCGACATCGGCAGAGTCGTCATCGGCTCAGCCCCGCGCCTCGGCCAATTCGGATTCAACGACCGCGATGAAGCCGTCGAAGGCGTAATCCTGCTGCGCAAAGGCGAGCAGGCCCAGGTCGTCCTCGACCGCCTCGAGAAAAAAACGGCGGAGCTGAACCGCTCCGTCCTGCCGCCGGACGTGAAGATCCGTCCGTTCTACGACCGCCGCGATCTGATCGCGCTCACCACGCGCACCGTCGAAGACAACCTTCTTCGCGGCATGCTGCTCGTGATCGTCATCCTGATCTTCTTCCTGTACGACATCCGTACGGGACTGATCGTGGCAGTGACGATTCCGCTGTCGCTGCTGTTCGCCTTCGTATGTCTCGATCTCAAGAACGTACCGGCCAATCTGCTTTCGATCGGTGCAATCGACTTCGGGATTCTCGTCGACGGCGCCGTAGTGATGGTCGAGAACATTTTCCGGCGGCTGGCGCTGAACGGCGAAAGCGAAAACCCGCAGAGCGTGACGAAGGTGATCATCTCGGCTGCTGCCGAGGTCGACCGGCCGATTTTCTACGCGGTGGCGGTGATCGCCGCCGGCTTCCTTCCGATCTACGCGCTCAGCGGGCCCTCGGGGGAACTCTTCAAGCCGATGGCCGACACGACGATCTTTGCGCTTGCCGGCTCACTGCTGATCGCTCTGACGCTCCTGCCGGTGCTCTGCGCCTGGATCCTGCGGCGCGGCGTGCGCGAACGGCGCAACGTGATCTTCGACAAGGTCCGTCAGCTCTACACCGTCGGCCTCGACGCCGCGCTGAAACATCCGTGGGCGACGACCATCGCCTCGGTGATCATCTTCGCAGCATCACTGCTTCTGGTTCCGTCGATCGGCGCCGAGTTCATGCCGCATCTCGACGAAGGCTCGCTGTGGGTGCGCGCCACGATGCCGTCGACGATCTCGTTCGAGGCCGCGTCGCAGATCGCGCCGCAGGTACGCGCGGTGCTCCGGTCGTTCCCGCAAGTCACGGTCGTCACGTCGGAGCTCGGCCGTCCGGACGACGGAACGGATCCCACCGGCTTTTTCAACTGCGAATTCTTCGTCGGCCTGAAACCGTACGATCAATGGACCGGACCGATCCGCACGAAAGCCGAGCTCACCGATGCGATCGCCGCGAAACTGAAGGCATTCCCCGGCATCGTCTTCAACTACACGCAGCCGGCCGAAGACGCCGTCGATGAAGCGGAGACCGGTCTCAAAAGTTCGCTGGCGGTGAAGATCTTCGGCCCCGACCTGAACGTGCTGGAGCAGCGCGCGAATGCGATCAAGACGGTGCTGCAGAAAGTTCCGGGCATCGACGAGATCTCGGTCGTACGCGAGCTCGGCCAGCCTAGCCTGACCGTCACGCCGGATCGGGAAAAGATCGCGCGCTACGGCTTGAACGTGGCCGACATCAACGGCCTCATCGAAGCAGCGGTCGGTGGGGCCGCCGCAACACAGGTCGTGCAGGGTGAGCGGCTCTTCGACCTCGTGGTCCGACTCGAGCCGCGGTTCCGCGAGACGCCGGAGGCGATCGGCAACATCCTCGTGGCCACGCCCGGCGGCCAGCAGATTCCGCTGAAAGAGCTGGCCGATATCCGCGAAGCGAGCGGCGCGTCCTTCATCTACCGCGAGAACAACCAGCGCTACATCGGCGTGCAGTTCTCGATCAAGAACCGCGATCTGGCTGGTGCCGTTGAAGACGCACAACGGCAGGTGGCGAAAGCGGTCAGCGTTCCGACCGGCTACCAGATGGTCTGGGGCGGCGAGTACGAGAACTACTCCGCGTCGCGCAAACAGCTTCAGGTCATCGTGCCGGTGACGGTCCTTCTGATCTTCATGCTGCTGTTCATGCTCTATTCGAACTTCAAGTTCCCGATGATCACCGTGGTCGCTGTCCTGCTTTCCGCGCCGGTGGGCGGCCTTCTGGCGTTGAAACTGACCGGGACTCCATTCTCCGTGTCGTCCGGCATCGGATTCATCGCGCTGTGCGGCGTGTCGGTGCAGACCGCTGTCATCTTCATCTCGTACGCGAACGAGCTGCGCCGCGACGGATTGGGAATCGCCGAAGCGAATCGCGAAGCGGCCATCCTGCGATTGCGTCCGATCATGATGACCGCGCTGGTCGCCGCGGTAGGACTTCTGCCCGCGGCACTTTCGACCGGAATCGGCTCCGACACGCAGAAACCATTCGCGCTGGTCATCGTCGGCGGACTGTTCTCACGCCTCCTGATCAGCATCTTCCTGATGCCGGCTCTCTACGCCATCGTGGCCCGGCCGAAGGACAAGCTGGAGGTGTGACGTATCCCATCGGCGTAGAGGTTTATCCGCAGATTTCGCAGATGAGACGCAGATAAAGACAACGATCCTAGTCTGCGTACATCTGCGTCATCTGCGGATCAATCATCTCCCTGCCAGAAACGCCGCGATCTTCTCGTTCACGAACTTCTTGTCCTCGGCCGAAATCCCAATTCCGGCCGGATGACCCCAGAGCGACGGAACCGGCGTCAGCGTCACGTGCGGGATGAAGCGCGCCTCATAGCGGGCGTCCGTGACCGGGAAGTAGAGATCGGTCTCCGACGGCATGTAGAGGACCGGGACCTTGATCGACGCCAGCGCCTTCTCGATGTTGCCGTCGAATCCCCTGGTCGCACCGACATCGTGATGCTCCCAGGTGCGGGCCTGCAGAATCAGATCGTTTGCGTCGGCGCCGGGAATGAAGTCTTTGCGCATCGAGGAGAGAAAGGTCTCGAAGGTGGTCCCGGGCGGCGTCATCTGATGCCAGAGCTCTTTCCGCCACCACTCCTGCGAGAAGAGCCAGCCGGTCCAGACCAATCCGAAAAGCTCGACTCCCTGTTTGGGCTGGACCGTGTAGTCGCCTCCTTTGAAGGCGGGATCGAGCGCGATCGCGGCGATCTGGGCCTCCAGCCGGACCACACCGTGCGGCCAGCACTTCGCCGTGCCGGACGTGGCCACGATGCGGTCCATGAAATCGGGATAACTGACCGCCCACTGGAAGGCCTGCTCCGCTCCCATCGAGAAGCCGGCCACGGCCCGGAGATGTGTGATCCCGAGGCTGAGCAGAAGCTGATGCACGGCCTCCACGTTGTCTCTGATCGTCGCCACCGGAAACCGCGGACCGTGGAACGGCTCGGCGGTGTTGCTCGGCGACGAAGAATGCCCGTTGCCGAAGAGCTCGGTGGCGATGAGAAAGGACTTCGCCGGATCGAGCGCGTTCCCCGCCCCCATCCACCGCTCATAGCCGTGAAAGTCCGCCATGTAGTGCGAGGGAAGGAGGATGACGTTGTCGCGATTCGCATTCAGCTTGCCGTACGTGCCGTAGACCACCTGCACATTCGGCACGGTTGCGCCGCTCTCGAAGGTAAAGCGTTCGATGGTGAATACATGGCGCTCGCCCTGGACCGGCGTGGCCGCCTCCTGCCCGAGGAGAGGGATCGAGAGAATGGCAAGCAGAGTGGATGTTTGCGCGAGGCGTCGAAGGTTGAGCACGCCGTGATTATCACGCGATCGGGGGTCGGGAGTCGTAGCAAGGCCGACTCCGTCCTCCGTCCTCCGACTCCCGACGCCCCGCTCTCTGGCACGCCGCTCGCTCTTGTGTCCGGTAATGTCCGACGCACCGTACGGCCGGGAGCGGCGATCGTTTCCGCGGCCGCCTCTCTGGCTCAATCTGCTTCTCCTGGTCATCGCCGCGGCGACGTTTGCCTACGCCAAGCACGAGCGCGATGTCATCAAGACCAAGACCTCGATTCTCTTCAAACGCAACGCGAACTCGCCGGCGGAGTTGAACCGCATCCGCGACGAGCTGTCGCAGGCGGACCTGACTCAGGCCCAGCTCAATCGCGAGCTCGACGGCCGCATGCAGTATCTGAAGACGCTGCAGAGCGAAGAGTTCTACATCTCCATCGATACGCAGCGGAAAAAGATGCAGTTCCGCTTCGGCCGCGCCGTGGTGCGCGAAGCGGACGTTCAGATCGGCGAGGCGAAGACGATCACTTCCCCTGTCGGTAAGACCTGGACATTCATGCCACTCAAAGGCGCCTTCAGCGTGACCGGCGCGGAAGAGGGTTATCAATGGGCAGTCCCCGAATGGGTCTACGCCCTCCGCAACCAACCGGCTCCCGCCGATCGCGCCGTCGTCCCGAACGGCCTCGGGCGCTACGTGATCTTCCTGCCGAACAGCTATGTCATCCACTCCCCGCCGCCGCCGGAAAGTCCGCTCCAAGGGCCGAAGCCGGGATCGTTTATGGTCCCGGAAGCCGACCTCGCCGCGATCTGGCCGCGCATCACGACGCAGACGAGGGTCTACATCTTCTGATGAAACGCATACTCGGATTACTCGGCTCCTGGGCCTTACTCGTGCTCGCGCTCGGACTGGCCGCATTCGCCATCGCCGGTGAAACCATCAACGTCCGCGAGGAGCGCCGCCTCGATCGCGTCGCCGAAATCGACAAGATGATCACCGAGCGCGCCGGCAGCAAAGCGGAAACACTGCGCGGCACAGCGGCGCAGAAAACGGCCAGCGTCAATGCGCTGCAGGCCAAGTTGCAGGATGTGGCCAGGCAGACCGACGACGTTCCCGACACCGGCCAGACCATCCTCGTCTCGACGGCCGAGAACAAGCTCTACGTCCGCCGCGCCGGCCAGACGGTCTTCGAAGCGGTCTGTTCAACGGGCAAAGGAACGACGCTCGCGGTGGACGGAAAGACCGTCATTTTCGATACGCCGATCGGCAAGCTGCACGTGATTTCGAAAGACGAGAATCCGCAGTGGGTTCCACCGGACTGGCACTACGTCGAAGAGGCGCGCAAGAACGGCATGCGCGTCATCCATCTCAATCCCGGCCAGTGGATCGACAAACGCACCGGACAACCGGCGTCCAGCGCTCCGAGTCAGGGTGTCTGGTCGTGGTTCGGCGGGAGCAGCAACACGGCCTCGAATCCAGTGCTGAAGGTGCAAGGCGATACGGTCGTGGAAGTCGATCCCGACGGCAGCCAGCGCGAGCTCGAGCCGGGCAAGACGATCGTGGCCGGCGATGCGGTTGTGATCCCGCCCGTCAACACGAAGCAGCGCCACTACGACAAGGTCCTCGGCAAGTTCCGCCTGGAGATGGGCAACGGCTACGGCATCCACGGCACCGACGAGCCGGACAAACTCGGCCAGTCCGTCTCGCACGGCTGCGTACGCCTCGGCGACGCCGACATCGAGAAGCTCTACCAGATCGCGAACGTCGGCGACACCGTGATCATCTACTGAGAGAGGCCCTTGCACCACAGAGGCACAGAGATCACAGAATGTCTCCGTGTCCTCTGTGTCTCTGTGGTGCTCATCCTCTCGCTGCGCGATGCCGCGTCGGCGATGGCGTGACCGTTACCGTCACCGACTGCTCGTGAACGAGCGTGCCGCTGGTGAAGCGAACGATCAGGATGTACGTGCCCGGCGCCGACGACGCGCTGATGTTGACGGTAACGGCGTTGCCGGAGAGAACCGTCGAAAGCGCGGGCACGGCGACGCCGTTGAACGTCTTCTGCACGGTCACTGCGGCCGCACCGGTGAAGCCGTTGATCGGGACGAGACGGAAGTCGGCAGAGGCGCTGGCGCCCTGCATCACCTGCATCGTGGCCGGGCCGGAAACGAGGAAGTCTGTCTGCGCCGGTGTTCCGCCGGAACCAGGCGGCGGCGTGACCGGCGGCGTCGTTCCGGTGATCACCTTCCAGATGTCGGGATCTTCCTGGCCGGCCGCCCAATGCGCGAAGCCGCCGATGCCGGAGTGCTTCTGCTTGAGCATGTCGAGCTTCTTCGCGTAGCCGGCCGCATCCTGAAAGTAGACGGTGTGGCCGCTGTACGAAAAATACGGCTCGCCGCTGGCGGCATCGCGCTGCACCGTGGCGTTGTTCGTGAGGATCGTCTGATGCGCGGACGCGAAGGAGGCCGTCCCCGCGCTCCCCGACGACGGCCAGTCGTAGCCGTACCACGGCAGGCCCATCATGATCTTGCTGCCGGCGATGGTCTGTTCCGCGTATGCGGCCACCTGATCGAGCCAGTCCAGCGGCGCGATGGCGCCCGGAGCGCTGGTCGACCAGTGATAGTCGTAGGCCATGATCTTGACCGAATCGGCGGCACCGCCGATGGCGGTCCAATCCTGCGAGCCCGGACCGTTCCAGTTTTCCTTGTCGCTCGCTTTCGCGTAGACGGTGACGGAGAGCTTTTTGTTCGCGGCGTGCAACTTCGCGCCGAGGGAGGTGACGAAGGCTGTGAATGCAGCGCGTGACCCGGTGGGGACGCGCTCGTAATCGACGTCGATGCCGTCGAATCCGTTGGTGATCGCGAGCTGGGCGAGTGCCGTCGCGTGCGCCTCGCGTGTGGTCGCATTCGCGAGCATGGCCGCGGCGGCGTTGCCGTCAAACGAGTCGTTGACGAGGTTCTGCACGGTCGGGATCAGCAGTCCGCCCATCGATGAGCGCCACGTCGGATTCTCGGCGTTCCACTGTTTCGCGATCGAGTAGTCGGCGTTCCACGCATACCAAACCGGATTCGACTCCGTGATGGCACCACCATTCGCCTGGATCGACGTCAGCGCGGCGGTGCTCCAGGGCGGAATCCAGACCGACACTTTGTACCCGGCGAACGACTGCGCGGCGAGAGTCAGCAGGACGGCGGCTACGGCGGCAACGCGAATGCGCAATGGACGCTCCTTTGTCGATCGCGGTCGCAAAGGAACGCCTTCCGCCATGGAAGGATGGAGACACCAAAAAGCCTGTCTCCGTTCACGTTCGGTAGTTCAGCCGTCTGACGGTCCAGACCTGGAACTTTGCGCCCCTCCGTCGCCGGAGGTTTGCCTTTGTCGTGTGACGCGATTTAACGGAAATCAAAATAACTGATCGCTGCGATTTCTTCCAGCTCATGCGTAGAAGCAAGTGGTCAGTGGCCAGTCGTCAGTGGTCAGTCCGCTTTAATTCTGACCACTGGCCACTGACCACTAACTGCTCCGGCATAATCCCTCCATGCACCCCTGGCGCGAGCGGCTCGCTCGCTGGTTTACGCCGTTGGCGAAGCGGACTCCGCTCTCGCCGAATGCGATCACGCTCATCGCGCTCTTTCTCAACGTCATCGGCGGCCTCTGCCTTGCGTTTGGCGCACGCCGTCCGTCGCTGTTTCTCGTGGCGATCGCCTTCATCGCCGTCAGCGGACTGGCCGACGCGTTCGATGGCATCGTGGCCAGGGTGCAGGACAAAAGCTCGCGCTTCGGCGACTTTCTCGATCATTGCGCCGACCGCGCCGGCGATTCGCTCCTCGCTGCCTGCTGGCTGGCCAGCAACGGCGTGCGCGTCGAGCTGGCCATGGCCGGCATCATCATGACCATGCTGAACGGCTACATCGGGACGCAGATCGAAGCGACGTACGGCGTGCGCAGCTACGAATCGGTCGGCCGCGGCGAATTTGTGCTGGCCATCATCGTGCTGCCGATCATCTCGTACATCCTCTTCACGAACGGCTGGAGCGCGATGCACTTCGGGGGACTGACGGTCGCCGAATGGCTGGCTGCCTTGCTGCTCGTCGCGGCGGTGTTCGGAGTCGTGCAGCGTTTCCGCGTCGCTGCCCGGCTGGAGCGTTCGTGACGGAGCAGACGCCGATCACGAATGATCCGGTGATCCTCGCGCCCGGCCGCGAGCAACGCCCGAATGTTTTCGCGGGCCCGCCCTGTCCGTTCTGTCCCGGCGCCGAGGATCAGACGCCGCCGGAAATCGCGCGGGATGGCCAGCCGTGGCGCGTCCGCGTTTTTCCGAACCGCTATCCGCCCACTGAGCATGCCGAGGTGATAGTCGAGAGTGCTTCACACGACGATTCGTTCGATGAGCTGCAGCCCGATCACGCTGCGCTCGCGGTCGCGCTGACCTTCGATCGCTACCGCGCGATCGAAGCGAACTACGTATCAATTTTCAAGAATCATGGACGTCTGGCCGGAGCGTCGATACCGCACCTGCACTCGCAGCTCGTCGGGACATCGTTCGTCCCGTTGCGCGCAGCACGCGAGGGCGAGGCGTTTGCGCGCGCGGCGCGATGTCCGCTGTGCGATGTGCGCGAGCATCCGATCATCGCCGAAACGGAGAACTACCGCTGGATCGCGCCGCGCGGTTCGCGGCTCGCGTACCAGCAGTGGATCGTTCCGAAGGCGCACGAGCACGATCTGGCGGAACCGCGCGAGCTTGCGTCGTTGCTTCAATGGTCGGCGCGTGCGATGCGCGGCATCAGCGATTCGTTCAACTGGGCCTTCACCACGTTTCCGCATCAGCCGCGCGGACACTGGTACGCCGAGCTGTTCCCGCGCATCGCCATGATGGCCGGCTACGAGCTCGGCAGCGGTACGTTCATCAACACCGTCGATCCGGTGGACGCCGCGAAACTGCTCAGCGACGCCAGTAATCCGGATAGACCCGCGCCGGAGGCCTTCGCCCGCCGAGGAGCGTGATCAGCACCATGCCCGCGACGAAACCGCCGATGTGCGCAAAGTAGGCCACGCCGCCGGAGCGTTGCAAGTCGCCGCCCATCGATGCCGCGCCGAAGAAAAGCTGCACCACGATCCAGAAGCCGAGGAGGAAAACGGCCGGGATTTCGCGCACGGTGATGAAGATGAAGATCGGGATCAACGTCGTCACGCGCTGCTTCGGGAAGAGCACGATGTACGCGCCGAGCACGCCGGCGATCGCCCCCGAGGCGCCGATCGACGGAACATCGGAGCCGGGATTCATGACCGCGTGTGCGAGCGTCGCCACTAAGCCGCACGCCAGATAGAAGAAGAGATATTTCGCGTGGCCGAGGCGGTCCTCGATGTTGTCGCCGAAGATCCAGAGGTAGAGCATGTTCCCGCCGAGGTGCAGCCATCCGCCGTGCAGAAACATGGAGACGAACATCGTGATGACGTTCGGCACCAGTGCGCCGGGAAGGTTCCAGAACCGCGCCGGAACGAAGGCGACGTTGAACAGCGCCGGCTCCAGTTCCGGACCGAGGGATACCTCCCAGAGAAAGATCAACACATTGACGATGACGAGGACGATGTTGACGACCGGCGTCGTGCGTCGCGGGTTGTGATCGGCGAGCGGGAGCAAGGTGGGATTCTAGGAGGCTTTTCACCACAAAGACACAAAGGACACAAAGAAATCTCTTCGTGTCCTTTGTGCCTTCGTGGTGAAAAGCGTTTATTTCTGAAAGTACTTATCGAGATGTTCGTACGCCTGCCGCACGCCCTCGCTCTGCGTTTTCAATTCCGCGAACGCGCCGCGATAGATGCCGCCGACGCGCGTCACGTTGCGTTCGCGCAAGGCGTAGAGCACTTCGCGCAGCGCTTCCGCTTCGGCGGGGGCGAGATCGGTGCGTCCGATCTCGCGCTCGAGCAGCGACTGCGCGACGCGGAGATGCTCACCGCTGTCATCGCGCTGGGGAGCCGACGCCGGGATCCATGCGGCCGCGGGACGCGTTTCGATCGTCGTCGGTGATGAGAGATCGACGGCGCCGGGCAGCTCCTTCAACTGTGGGCTGAACTTCCCCATCATGAAAAAGAGCTCCTTCTCGTTCGAGAAGTTGCCGACCAGCCGCGCGTTCTTGGCCATCTCCAGCTGCTCCGATTCCTGCAGCATGATGAAGGCGCGGGCGCGCTCTTCGAGCGTGATGCGCTTGGCGTGAACGCGCCAGGCGGTAAGCGTGCCCTGGATGAAACAGGCCTGCCCCGCGCGGATGCTCACTGCTTCGACAGTGACGTTCTCTTCGATGCGAATCGAGCCGTTGGTCGACTCGATGTCGGAATACGTCCCGGAGTTCTGGATCACGAGATTGCCCGGCGTCTTGATCGAAAGCTGGCCGTTGGCGTTGACTTTGATCTCGGTCCCGCGCGGGATGATCATCGTCGGGAAATTGGCTTGGTCCGCGGCACTGGCGCTGCTGCTCATCACACCCTCCTACGCCCGAGAAACGCCGATGGAAGTGGATCGAAGTCTTTGTAATCCTTGCTGGTTCGCGACCGCATCAGCAAGGCCGCTTCATTGTTCCATTGGTAGTTGAGGATGTAAATGCGCGGGTCGATGGGGATGTACGTGCCGGGCTGTTCGAGGTCGCTGCGCACTTCGTAGTGCAGATGCGAGTTCGTGCTCCAGCCGGTCGAGCCAACCGTGGCGATGATTTCGCCCTGCTTGATCTTCTGGCCGGCGGCGACTTTCACCGTGTCGCAATGACCGTAGATGGTGATGAAGCGGTCGGAGTGATTGACGACGACGACGTTGCCGAAGCGCCACCAGGCCACGCTGTCGCGCAGCGGATAGCGTCCGGCGAAGCTGACCACGCCGTCGCCGGTGGCGTAGACCGGCGTGCCGGTCGGCGCGGAGAGGTCGAGACCTTTGTGGAAGTCGGACGCGCGCGTGAACGGCGAGATGCGCATGCCGAACGGCGAGGTGAGCACGAACTGATCGGCCGGCAGCGGGAGGATGGACGGTGTATGGCGGACGAGATCGGAGTTGGCGAGCTCGTAGCGCGCCAGCAGGTCGAGTTGGTCCTGCAACCGCTTCATGGCGTTGCGCAGGACGGCTTCGCGGCGATGAGCATCTTCAATGTGCAGGTCGTTGCCGGCGTTGATGCCGTGCAATGGCAGCGAGAAACCGCCGACGCCGAGGTTGCGATCGAGGCCGTAAACGGTGATGAGCTTCTCGACGCGGATGCGCTGCTCCTCGAGGCTCTTCTCGAGCGACGTCATCTGCACGACGTTCTCCTGCAGACGTCCACGCTGAACGTCGCGCTCATCGCGCATCGACTTGAGGAAGTTGTCCTTGTAGACGCGCCGGATGACAGTGGGCGCCGCGGCCATGGAACCAAGCAGGCCGGCCAGAATCACGGAGAGCGCAACGAGACCGACCACCACCCGCCGGCGGTCAAAGAAAACGTACCGCACGCGGCGACGGATGTCGCTCGGAACGATCTGGATCTCGATCATGACGATGATCCGCTGGAATACGCGGGTCGGGCAATATAACACAGAGGGTGCAGCGGAAGTTGGGCAGGGATGAGTATCCGCAGATAACGCAGATTTACAAAGATGACACGTGGATCGATCTGCGCGATCTGCGTCATCTGCGGATACGATTCCCCCGCCTTCCGAACGCCAAAATCACGAGAGAGGTCCAATCGATGGCTAAGCGCCTTACCTGCATCCTCGCGGTCGTCCTTTCATTCGCCGTTTTCGCGCAGCCCGCAAAGAAAGCGGACGATGCGAAAGAGAAAGATTCGAAGTACGGCGAGAAAACCTTCGCCGGCCTCACCCTCCGCGAGATCGGTCCCGCCCTTACCTCGGGGCGAATCATCGATCTCGCAG
>JAFAOU010000170.1 GCA_019247495.1 Acidobacteriota bacterium | reverse complement strand
GGAACAGATGCAGCAGCGCATGACCGCGCTGAAGGTCGAAGGATCGGCCGGCGGCGGCATGGTCAAAGCGACGATGAACGGCTCGAAGGAACTGCTCGGCATCACCATCGACAAGGAAGCCGTCGATCCGAATGACGTCGAAATGCTTCAGGACCTGGTCGTGGCCGCCGTGAACGAAGCCTCCCGCAAAGTGGACGAAGAGATGGCCAGCAGCGTCGGCGCAATGACCGGCGGGATGAAGATTCCGGGACTGTTCTAGATTGACCGCTCCTCCACTCGCAAACCTCATCAACGAGCTGACGCGGCTGCCCGGCGTCGGCGGCAAGTCGGCCTCGCGCATCGCGTATCACATCCTCAAGCGCACGGAAGGCGAAGCCGAGGCGCTTGCGAACGCGATTCTCGATGTGAAGTCGAAGATCTTCCGCTGTTCGATCTGCAACAACATGACGGACGTCGAGCCGTGCGCGATCTGTTCCGATCCGCGGCGCGACACCAGCGTGATTTGTGTCGTGGAAGAGGCGTTCAACATCCCCACGATCGAGTCGACGCGCGATTTTCGCGGACTCTTCCACGTCCTCCTCGGCGCGCTCTCGCCGCTGAAAGGAGTCGGCCCACATGACATCGATGTCGCGGGACTTCTGAAACGAGTCCAAGCCGGCGGCGTGCGCGAAATCATCGTGGCGACAAACCCCAACGTCGAAGGCGAAGCGACCGCGCTCTACCTCGCGCAGCAACTCCGTCCGCTCGACGTGAAGACCACGCGCCTCGCGTTCGGGCTCCCCGTCGGTGGCGACCTCGAATACGCCGATCAGGTCACGATGGCCAAGGCGCTCGAAGGCCGCCGCGAGATCTAGCGGACGGCGGCTAACTCATGACATGTGTTACCTTTGTCGTCCCAGTTCCTCGCGATAATTCGGTGAAAAAATAAGATGGCGTCTCCTGATCTCGTGATGTACGAGGAGGAGTACCAGCAGATCAAGGACACGCTCCAGCGACTGCAGGTCGACTCCAATTCAAAAATCGTCTTCCTGGTCGACAAAAACGGCCAGCAGATTGCCGTTCACGGCGACATGCGCGGCGTCGATGCGACCTCGCTCGCCTCGCTGACGGCCGGCAACGTCGCCGCCACGGACGGTTTGGCCAAACTCATCGGCGAAAAAGAGTTCTCGATCCTCTTTCACGAAGGGGAGCGCGACAACATCCACATCTCTTTGGTCGCCCAGCGCGTAATTCTGGTTGTGATCTTCGATGACCGCTCCTCGCTCGGCCTGGTGCGTCTGCGCGTCAAGAAAGCCTCGGCGGAGCTGGAGAAAACGTTCGAAGTCCTGCTGCGCAAATCCGAGGCTGAGCGCGGCAATCTGGCAAGCCGGTTCGATTCTCCGTTCGCGGAAATCACCGACGAGGACATCGACAGCCTCTTCAGCGAATAGCGCATGACGTTCATCAACTACGCAGCGCGCGAGATCAACTGCAAGATCGTCTACTACGGCCCCGGCCTGTGCGGGAAGACGACCAACCTGCAGTGGATTTACGACAAGACCAATCCGCAGGCTAAGGGAAAGCTGATTTCGCTGGCGACGGAAACCGACCGCACGCTTTTCTTCGACTTCCTCCCACTCGACCTCGGCACGGTGCGCGGATTCAAAACGCGCTTCCACCTCTACACCGTCCCCGGCCAGGTTTTCTACGATGCATCGCGCAAGCTGATCCTGAAGGGCGTCGACGGCGTTGTCTTCGTAGCCGATTCGCAGGAAGCGCGCATGGAAGCGAACAACGAGTCGCTCGTCAATCTCGACAAGAATCTGAAAGAGCAGGGCTACGAGCTGAAGTCGGTGCCGTACGTGCTTCAGTTCAACAAGCGCGATCTGCCGACGGCTCTGCCCGCCGACGAGATGTACCGCCAGCTTAACTTCAAAGGCGAGCCGACGTTCGAGGCCGTGGCGATGAACGGCACCGGCGTTTTCGATACACTCAAAGCCGTCGCGAAGCTGGTGCTCACGGAGCTCAAGAAGAAATAAAGCATCGTTCGGAACCCCTTACCGCCTCCACATCATGAAAGTCGCATTCGTCAAACCTCCCGTCGGCGGCATCCTCGGCCTGGAGATGCTCACCTTCGTCGAGCCGCTCGGACCGATCTGCGTCGCCGCCTGTCTCGAAGCCGAGGGACATGAGTGCAAGGTGTACGACCTGCGCATCGACGGTGAGGATCACGGTCTCGCGCTCTGCAAAAAGTTCGGGCCGGACGTCGTCGGACTGCAGTGCAACTTCACGACGGAGCGCAAGCGCACGCTGCGGCTGGCGCAGAGGATCAAACGCGAAAATCCCGGCACGTTCGTCGTCGTCGGCGGTCACGACGCATCACGCGATCCGAACTGGTTCAACGACGACGTCATCGATGCCGTTGCGGTCGGAGACGGCGAAGAAGTGATGCCGGCGATGGTCGACGCGATCCAGCGCGGCCACGACCTAGCCACCGTTCCCGGCCTGATGCTGCATCGCGACGGACGCTGGATCAGCACGGGCCACGCACCGACGCGCAAGAACCTCGACGACTATCCGCTGCCGGCCCGGCATCTCATCGAGCACTACGCCGATCACTACTACATCAACTTCCACAAGCCACTGGCGCTGATGGAAACCGCGCGCGGCTGTCCGTTCAAGTGCAACTTCTGCTCGGTCTGGAAGTTTCACGAGTCGACATTCCGCGAGAAGTCGCCGGCCCGCGTCGTCCGCGAACTGCAAGCGATCAAAGCGGAAGCGATCTTCATCACCGACGACATCTTCTGGATGAACGTGAAGCGCGGTGAGGAGATGGCGCGCCAGATCAAAGCCGCCGGCATCAAGAAGTTCTTCACCGTGCAGACGCGTACCGACATCATCTGCAAGTTCCCGCACCTGATCGAGATGTGGAAGGACTGCGGCAAGCTGGCCATCTTCCTCGGCCTGGAGTCGGTCACCGACGAAGGGCTGAAGGCGGTCAACAAGAAGAACACCGCCAACAACAACGAGCGCGCCATCAGGATCCTGCAGGACCTCGGAGTCGGCTTCACGCCGAACTTCATCGTCGATCCGGCCTGGACGCGCGACGATTTCAAACGTCTGCGCGACTGGATCGATCACACCGGCGCCTACAACAGCGGCTTCTCCGTTCTGACGCCGCTGCCCGGCACGGACCTGTGGGACACGGCCAAGGAACAGGTCACGACGCACGATTGGGAGATGTACGACATCGTCCACGCCGTACTACCGACGACGCTTTCGCTCGACGACTTTTACAAAGAGTACTCAGCACTCTGGCGGCACGCCCTCGACGTCCGCTACCGCTACCGCGGCAAGTGGAAGACGTACATGCAACTCGGCGCCGCGCTAGCCACCGGCAAGGTGTCGCTGAACAACGTCCGCCGCGGCCTCGGCATGGCCAAGACGTTCAGCAAGCCCGAGACGTTCCTGCGCGCGCATGAGTAGCTCGCGTTGCGTGCGCATCGGCGGCGTAGCCGTCGTGAGAGCCGTAGCCCCCACGTTCACGTGGGGGAACTGTGCGCGCGCAAATGTGTGAGTCCGCTTTAGCGGGCGACAGAAGGCTTTCTTTCGCCCGCCAAGGCGGGCTCACAAAACCTGCCGTGGATGAAGCCCCACGCGTGAACGCGTGGGCTACGGCTCTTGCGCCGGCTTCGCCGACGGGTGGACCTTCTCGACGCCGGTGTTCCGGCGCGGCATACACACACCGCATACAATCCGCGCGAATGCGCCATCACGGCCTCAACATCGTCGCCATCGGCGGCGGCACTGGGCTTTCGACTCTGCTGCGCGGGCTGAAAGCCTACGTTGACGCCGACGGTCCGTGGTCGATCGCTCGTCTCGGCGCGATCGTGACGGTGACGGACGAAGGCGGCAGCTCCGGCGCGCTGCGTAAAGAGTTCGGCATGCTGCCCCCGGGCGACATCCGAAACTGCATCGTCGCGCTTGCCGAGGAGGAGCATCTGCTGTCGCGGCTGTTCAGCTATCGGTTTGAGAACACGGAGTCGTCACTCGGCGGACATTCGCTCGGCAATCTTCTGCTCGCCGCGCTGACCGACATCACCGGCAGCTTCGACGAAGCGATCCTCACCGCGTCGGAAGTTCTCAACATCGCCGGAGAAATCTATCCGTCAACGCTGGCCGACGTTCGACTTCGCGCCACACTCGCGGACGGTTCCGCACTTCTCGGCGAAGTCGCGATCAGCGGCTCGCACCTCGGCGAAAAGAGTCCGGACGTTCCGCGGCACGCTCGCATCACGCATCTCAGCATCGATCCCGCCGACGCGCAGCCGACCGGCCGGGCGCTCGAGGCGCTGCACGAAGCTGATCTCGTCCTCATCGGACCGGGCTCGCTCTACACCTCGATACTGCCAAATCTTTTGATCAAGCCGATCGCAGAGGCGCTGCGAGTCTCGCGCGCGCTGCGGGTCTACATCTGCAATGTGATGACACAGCCGGGCGAGAGCGACGGCTACACCGCCGAGGAACATCTGGAGGCGATCATCGAACACGCCGGGCTTGTCGTCGACGTCATGATTCTCAACGGCGGGCGTCCTACGGAAGCTGTCCTCAGCGCATACGCGGCTCAGGGACAGCACCCCGTGGCGTTCGACGTGAACGCGATTCGCGAGCTCGGCGTCACACCGTTTTTCGGCGACATCATCAAGGAAGGCAACTACGTGCGCCACGATTCGGTTCAGCTCGCCGACACGATTTTTCGCTTGTACGAGCGCTATGGCCGGACGCTTGAAAGGATGCGGCGTACGGAGGCATGAATTCTTTGGACAACAACCTCGACGTCATCATCCTCGCCGCCGGCCAGGGCACGCGCATGAAGTCCGCGAAGATCAAGATCCTGCACGCCGCGGCGGGCCGCCCGATCATCGACTACGTTCTCGATCTCGCCGGCGCGATCTCAGACCGGCCGCCGGTCATGGTCATCGGCCACCAGCGCGAGTCGGTGCAGAAAGCGGTTGGCGACCGCGCGCGCTTCGCCGTGCAGGACGAGCAGAAGGGGACTGGCCACGCGGTGCTGCAAGCCGCGCCGCTCGTCGATGGCGCGCGACATGTGCTGATTCTCTCGGGCGACGTTCCGCTCACCCGTCCCGAAACGCTGCGCCGTCTGCTCGACGAACACGAACGCTCGCAGAACGCGCTAACGCTGCTGACGATGGTGCTCGACGATCCCGCGATGTACGGACGCATCGTTCGCGACGCCGAGGGCGCCGTGACTCGCATCGTCGAGGCGAAAGACGCGTCCGATGACGAGAAACAAATCCGCGAAGTGAACGCCGGCATCTATGTCTTCGACGGCGAGCACCTCTTCGACAATCTTCGCAATCTCTCCACCGACAACGCTCAGGGCGAGTACTACCTGACCGACCTCCTCGGCGTGCTGCGAGGCGGCGGTCATCGAGTCGGCGCCGTGATCGCCGGCGATCCGATTGAAGCCCTCGGTGTGAATTCGCGCGCCGATCTGGCGTCGGTCGAGGGCGAGATTCAGCGGCGCGTCGTCATTCAACTCATGGCCGGTGGCGTGACGTTCCGGAATCCGGCAACTGTCGTGATCGACTCCACTGTTTCCATCGGCAACGACACGGTCGTCTATCCGTTCGTCACGATCGAAGGGACAACGTCGATCGGATCGCGTTGCGTCATCGAGCCGGGCGTCCACCTGACCAATGTGAAAGTCGGCGACGACGTGTACCTCAAAACGGGTACGGTCGCCGAGGACGCCATCATCGAAGACGAAGCCGCGGTCGGTCCGTACGCTCATCTCCGTCCCGGCACGAAGCTCGGCCGCCATGTGAAGGTCGGCAATTTCGTCGAGACGAAGAAAGCCGTGTTCGGCGAGGGCGCAAAGGCATCGCACCTTTCCTACATCGGCGATGCGGAAGTCGGCGCGGATGTGAACATCGGCGCCGGTACGATCACTTGCAACTACGACGGCGTGAATAAGAACAAGACGGTAATCGAAGATGGCGCCTTCATCGGCTCGGATACGCAACTCGTCGCGCCGGTCCGCATCGGCCAAGGCGCATACGTCGGCGCGGGCTCGACGATCACGAAGGATGTTCCCGCCGAGGCGCTGGCACTTTCGCGAACGCCGCAGCGCATCATCGAAGGATGGGCGACTCGAAAGAAAACGAAGTAGGCGGCGGCGCTTCGAGCACGCCGAAGCTGGCATGCTCCAGCTTCCACGCGTGCAACATCAGCCGCGCCGCGCGTCCGCCTGATCCATAGCGGCGATCGCCGACGACGGGATGTCCGATCGACTGCGCGTGAATGCGGATCTGATGCGTACGTCCGGTCTCGATGATTGCCTCGATGAGCGTTGTTTTGCCATCGACGCGAAGAGGCCGGAATGTCGTTCGCGCTGCCTTCCCCTGCACCTGCGTATCGACGACACGCTCCTCGGCGATCTCACCTTCGAGAATCGCGAGATACGTTTTCCGAATCTCGCCATTCGCGAAGAGCGCCGACAGCTTCGCTGCGTATTCCGGCGTCCTCGCGAACAGAACGACGCCGCTGGTCGGCGTATCGAGCCGATGCACGAGCCAGATCTCGCGAAAGCGCAGACGAAGCAACTCCTCTAGCGAGCGCTGCTCCCGATCGCGCGTGGGCTGCGTCGGCATCCCGGCAGGCTTGTCGATCGCGATCCAGTCGTCGCTCTCGCGAATGATCGACAACTCCGGCGCGTCCTCGACGACGGCGATGCGATCGCTCGCATCAACCTCACGCGATGCGATCGACACCGCCCGCTCATTCACGAGCACCCGCCGTGCCGCGATCAACTCGCGCGCCTTGCGCCGTGAGATGGCGGGATGGAGTGCCGCAATGGCCTGATCGAGCCGCATTCGCTATTCTTGCCCGAATCACGCAGGAGGATCGCGATGAAACGAATGGCCGTTACAGGCTTCATCATCTGGCTCGTTGCAACGATCGCGCTCCGCCTCGGTGGTCAGTACGTATTCGGCCGCCTTCCGGCCTTTCTGCTGCTGCTCATCACGATTACCGTGATGGGGTCAGTGGCTCGTGTGCTCTTATGGCATTTCCCAACAAGAGGCGAGCGTGCACTTGCCGCCATCGCCTTGGTCGCGCCCGGCATGCTCCTCGACACGATCAGCACGATCTGGTTCCCGCTGTTCTTCCCGAATATCCGCGTCGGATGCTCCGGGCTCTTCGGCGGATGGCTGCTCTTCTGCAACGTGATCGTGCTGCTGACGGCGGTCTCGTACCGGCCCGCGGCCGCGTAAAACAAAAAAGGCACAGCGGAGGCTGTGCCTTTGCCAATCGCTGGACAAAACTTACTTCGCGGCTACCCTCGCCGGCTTCGCCGACGCGGCTTCGCCGCCTTCGATCACCGTCAGCTCTGGGGTGCCAATGCCGAGGGCGCGGCGGACTCGGGATTCGATCTCGCCGGAGAGGTCGGGGTTCTCCTTGATGAACAGCTTGGCGTTCTCGCGGCCCTGGCCGAGACGCACGTCGCCGTAGGAGAACCAGGAGCCGGACTTCTCGATGATCTTGTTCTCGATGCCGATGTCGATCAACTCGCCGGTTTTGGAGATGCCCTCGCCGTAACCTACGTCGAACTCCGCCTGGCGGAAGGGCGCAGCGCACTTGTTCTTGACAACCTTGACCTTTACGCGGGAGCCGACCACTTCCTCGCCGTCCTTGATCTGATTGGTGCGGCGGATGTCGATGCGGATGGACGAGTAGAACTTGAGTGCACGGCCGCCGGTGGTGGTCTCTGGGTTGCCGAACATCACACCAATTTTTTCACGAATCTGGTTGATGAAAATGAGCGACGTTTTAGACTTCGAAACTATGGCTGTTAATTTGCGAAGCGCTTGTGACATTAAACGGGCATGTAATCCCATATGAGAATCGCCCATCTCGCCGTCGAGTTCCGCGCGCGGCACGAGCGCGGCCACGGAGTCGATGACGATTACATCGATCGCTCCCGACCGCACCAGCACCTCGGCGATCTCCAGCGCCTGCTCGCCGCTGTCCGGCTGCGAGACGAGGAGGTTGTCGATGTCGACGCCGAGCTTCTTGGCGTACTCGGCGTCGAGCGCGTGCTCGGCGTCGATGAACGCCGCCAGCCCGCCCGCCTTCTGCGCCTCGGCGATGACGTGGAGCGAGATGGTGGTCTTACCCGAAGATTCCGGGCCGAAGATTTCGATGATGCGGCCGCGCGGCACGCCGCCGACGCCGAGCGCCGCGTCGACGCCGATCGATCCAGTGGAGATCGCGCTGATCGGCACGAACTCCTTCGCGCCGAGGCGCATGATCGAGCCTTTGCCGAACTGCCGCTCGATCTGCGTCAGCGCTGTTTCCGCTGCCTTGAGTTTGTCTGATGGAACACTGGCCATGGCTACTCCTTCGATGATTCGAGTGGGTGGATAGAAAGGTAGTGACGGATCCTCGGATCGGCGGGCATTCGCGTGGTGAAGCGAGTGTACGCTGCGTTTTTTTCGGACGTCAAGAAACTCTACTAATGGTGGGATTTGAAGGTGTTTTGACTGTCATCCTGAGCCGCCGGAGCTTGCTTCGGCGAAGCCAGAGCAGCGCAGGACGGTCGAAGGACCCCCTTCCGGTTAACCAGGGACGGGCGGCGGTAAATCACGATGCAAGCACTGAGGGGGTCCTTCGACCGTCCTACGCGACTACGGGCTTCGCCTGCGTCGCTGCGGCGGCTCAGGATGACAGGACGACGAACTCCTCGGGTTCAAACTCCCATTTGTCGATGTCGGGATCCCAGGAGTCCCACGGCACGATCGCGGCCATCCGGTCGCGCAGCCCTGGCGGAATGACCTCGGGGACGATGAAGGCTTTCTGGCGGCGCAGTTTGTAGGGATTGCGGAACTCGAAACCGAGGACGCCGAGGATGTAGCGGGCGATGTACCAGGTGGCTTGCGGGTTCCAGCCGTGCGCGATCTTGACGACGACGCCGAGGCCTTCTGGATATTCGGGGTGCTCGATGGCGAGGCCGAGGAGACCGTCGGCGCCCTCCTTGGCCAGCACGCGTCCGTGGCAGGCTTTGAGGACGGTGGAGTCGAGACGGTTGAAGCCGCCGATGAGGTCGGGATGTTCGACCATGGCCTGCCAGATCCAGTCGTGATCTTTTTCCGTGACTAAATTAGCGAACAGTTTAGCGAGATCGGTTACCGTCATCGAAACGGTCGGCAATCCACAGCCGTCCTTGGCGATGACTCCTTGCTTCCAGTCGCCGCCGAGCGCGTGGCGGATGTAGGCGAGGTACTCCTGGAAAAACGGATGGTGCGGCCAGACGTAGCCGACGCGCGACCAGCCTTTCAGCTTGCAGCCGCGCAGGATGGCGGCGTGCTCGCCGGAGCAGCAGTGATACCAGCGGCGCGGACGGCGGACCTGCCGTCCGAACTGGACGAGTGGGACGTCGAGCGGCGCCTGCATGAGTCCCCATTCGCCCTGCAGCAGGATCGACCGCGCCACGCGAACGTGCTCGGTGTCGCCGTTGTGCGACGCGACGGAGATCGCTTTCTGTTCGCCGGTGAGAGCGCGGGCAAACTCGCGCGTGAAGACTTTCATCATGATCGGCTTGACCATCGAGCGCCCGTAGACCTCAACGTTGCCGCCGAACGAGTAGATGACGTTGCGGCCGGAAACCCATGAGACGGCGCCGTGAATGGTGTTCTCGGCCACGCCGTTCCGCCGGTATTCGACGAGCGGCTGCCAGTTCGGCATGGCCCGCGCGAAGTTCACGGGGAGGTTTTCGTTGAAGGGCACGGCGCGATTATAGGAGGCTGTCATCCTGAGCCGCCGAGCCACGTAGCGCGAAGCGCGAAGTGGCGTAGGACGGTCGAAGGACCCCCCTGTTAACCGGGTTGTGCGGCGGCTCGTCACGAGGCAAGCACCGAGGGGGTCCTTCGACCGTCCTGCGGCGCTCCGCCTTCGGCTACGACGCCTCCGGCGGTTCAGGATGACAGTTCTCCTATACGATCGGTTTGCCATGGAGCTCGACATCTTCTTCTCCATCTCGCAGACCGAGGTCGATGGGTACATGCCGTCGGAGCGGGTCATGTTCGAGAACTTTTTCGAGCAGGTCGTGCTCGCGGACCGGCTCGGATTCGGAACGGCATGGGTGGCGGAGAGCCATCTGTCGACCGAAGTCCAGAAGATGAATCCGGGGGCGGTGATCCCGCACTTTGTTGGCGAGATCGGATTGAACACCGACATCCTGCAGCTCGCGCATCGCATCTTCGCGCGGACGAAGCAGATCGGCGTCGGGTCGGCGATCATGAACATCCTCTGCAACGGCGGTCCGATCGCGGCGGCGGAGCGGGTGCGGACGTTTCTGGCGCTGCATGGACTTGATCCCGAGGAGCGGCGGCTGTTGACGGTTGGTTTTGCGGCGGGGCGGTTTCCGTTCATCAACATCCCGTACGGAATCGTGCCGCGCAATCCGGTCGAGGAAGCGGCGTGGCCGGTGGTGAAGAACAAGATCTTCGAGGAAGCAACGGAGATTTTTCTGCGGCTGCTGAAAGGCGAGGTGCTCAGCTCGTCGATGATCGCGTCGCGGTCGCTGGAGCGGAAGGATTTTCGATCCGATGGCGACTGGCAGCGCGTGGTCGAGGCGTTTGGACAACCGGCCGGAGCCATTCCGCTTGCGCCGCGATGGGTCTTTCCGAATCTGAAGATCGTGCCGCAGGAGTCGCGGATGGATCTGCTGCGGCTGTCGATCGGATCGCACGATGCGGCCGCGCAGATGTTCGCGAACACGTTTCTGCCGGTCGGCGTTTTCAATCTCTCGATCACGCCCGGCGATGAGATTCGGAAGACGAATGAACGGATGGCAACGGCGTATCACCCCGACGGCGGCGGCTGGCACCGGCGACTGATGCCGCGCACGGTGCTGGTGTTCATCAATGACGATCCGGCGCGTGCGGCAGAAGAGGCGCGTGCGGCGCTGACGAACTATTGGCGCGCTCTCGAAGGAACGCTCGACGAGGAGAAAGTTCGCCGCGCTTCGGAGAACGCGCTGATCGGCGATGCTGCGATGATCGCCGCGCAGGTTCGCGAGCGCTTTCACCCAGAGGACCGGCTGATGCTGTGGTTCGACTTCAACAACCACGACTCGAAGCGCGTGATGAAGAACATGGAAGACTTCATGACGAAAGTGGCGCCGGCGGTCGCATGAAGAAGCTCTTTGCGCTGCTGCTGATTGCCGTTGCGTGTGCGACGGTGCATCCGCCGGTGGTGCGGAGCGCGGCTGAGTACGACCGGCTCGTCGCCGCCGATCCGGACAAGCGGCTGGTCGAGATCACCGACATCCCGCGCGACGTCCGCTACGCGACGACCGACAACTTCATGCATCAAACGCTGTATCCGGTAGCGAAGGTGTTTCTGCGCCGTCCTGCGGCGATCGCGCTGCACGACGTCGAACGCGAGCTTGCGCGCGAGGGATTGGGGCTAAAGCTTTTCGATGGCTATCGCCCGTATCGTGTGACGGTGCGGATGTGGAAGCCGATCCGTAATCCCGATTTCGTCGCCGATCCGGCCAAAGGCTCACGTCACAATCGCGGCGCGGCGGTCGATCTGACGCTGATCGATCTGCGCACGGGGCGGGAGTTGCCGATGCCGACGGGCTACGACGCGTTCACGCCGAAGGCGCGGCAGGACTACAACGACTTGCCTGCCGAGGCGATCGCCAATCGCGCGAAGTTGCGCGACGTCATGACGCGGCACGGCTTCGATCCGCTCCCGTCGGAGTGGTGGCACTTCGATTTTCGCGGGTGGGAGACGTTCGAGCTGCTCGATTTGCCGTTGGAAAAGCTTTGAAACCACAGAGACACAGAGGGCACAGAGGGCTTTCTTGTGATCTCTGTGTCTCCGTGGTGAAACGCCGGCTAGAACCGCGTCACCATCGAGATCGAGCCGACTTTGAACAAGTCTGAACGGTCGTACGCGAAGTCGATTTGGAAGCGGGGCCAGGCCAAGCCGCCGCCGACGGAAACGTGCGTCAGGTTCTTCGTTTTCGGGTAGAGGACCGCGGCCGCGACTTCGTCCGAATTCGTCAGAGGACCGCTGTAGGTGATCGAGTGCTGCGGGTCGCGCCAAGCGCCGGCGCGGACGGCGAATGGGATCTTCGTCGAGAAAAAGTATTCGCCGCCGAGGTGGATTTCGGTGGCGTCGGCAGCGGTGTACGCCTTGTCGATCTTGCGAACGTTCGCGTTGATCGAGACGAAATTGTCGACGAGGTTCGAATACTTCACGCGGACCACGTCCGCGTTGATGGTCACGACGGGGATCGGACGGAAGGAGACGCCGGCGCCGTAAACGTCGGGCATGTGGAACGTCGTATCCGCCACTTTTACGTACTTGATATTCGTCAGATCCGTCGCGGCGAACGTCGGCGCGGGGAACGACGCGCCCTGCTTGTAGACGCCACCGAGCGAGAACTTGTCGTTCGGCGCCCACTTGAAGCCGCCGGCGAAGGTGATGTCGCTCTTGTCCTTGGCGACGTCATTGTTCGTGCGGATGTCGCTCGTGGCCTGCGCGGAGATGCTCGAGAAATCGAACGTCGGAGTGACCCGGAAGGTGTAGGCGGTCTCGTTGAAACGCTGTTGCCGCGCCGTGGCACCGAAGGAGAACTTGCCGACCTTGAACGCCGCCGCCACGCCGAACGTCTTTTCCTGAATTTTCACGTGGCTGAGGAACGGCAGAATCGTGTACTCGAGGCAGGCGAATGGATCCTTCTGCCGCAGCGTGTTGCATTGCGTGGCACTGATCGGTCCTCCGATCAGGTTGCCCTGGCCGTCGGACTGGAAGAAGAAGTTGGGAACGTTGGTCTTGATCTCGCCGGTGAACTCGTTGCGGACTGGGACGACCTGACCGGTGCCTTCGTTGCGCAGCGGCTCGTGGTAGTACGCGCCGATCGTGAAGTGCTTGGTGGGATAGACGAAGCTGGCGAATGTAGCGTCGATGCGCTGGCTGTAGTGGCTGAAGGCGGTGCGGTGCAGGTCGGGAAAGGTGCCGCTGGTGGTGAAGACCTGCTGCTCCTGATAGTTGCGTCCTTCGACGGTGACTTCCGGCTTCCTCAGAATCGTCAAGCCCGCCGGATTGGCCTCGGCGGCCGACGCATCGTCAGCGAGTCCGAGGAACGCGCCACCCATGCCGAGGGATCGGGCGCCGGGATTTCCGAAGTTGAATTGCAGCCCGGAGAGCGATTCGATGTCGGTGTTCTGGGCAGCCAGCGGAAGCGCGATGAGGGTGCAAACGACCGCTGCGAAAACGAATCTGCGCATTGAAATCCTCCCGATTTGGAACTGGCGGGAAGGATAACAGGTGAAGTGGTCAGTGGTCAGTGGCCACTAAAAGTTGAGGCGCGGCGGAGGGTGAGTTCGCCGCGCCTCAGTGTGTAGGAGGGAAACGCCGCTATCGTCGAGCGACGAGGACGATCATCAGCGCGCGCTGGCTTTGTGGGCCTTTCGCTGCGCCAAGAATGTAGGGCTGACCGATGGTGAGGTTCAACGTCGTTTTCAGCAGAGACGTGAGCTGATCGCGCTTCTCGCCGGTGAGCTTGGCGATCTGGAGATCGTTGACGGCGATCGAGTCGCTAGCCGGATCGTACTCGCCGAATTTGAAGTTGGCGCGATAGCCGGTGGACATGTCGATGAGGCCGGGATCGCCTTCCTTGCCCTGCACGGTCGCTTCGCCCACGTTCTCGTAGAAGTTGTACGGCAGGATCGCCAACTTGCGGGCGACGTCTTTGAGGTCGTCGGCGATCTTCGGCGTCCCTTCGACGCGCGACGCGCCGACGATGCGGACGTAGAGGCGGAAGCTCTGCGGCTCTTTGTCGAAGTCGCCAATCAGTTTGGCGACGGCTTTCATGTTCTCGGCGCGGTCGGTGACGACGAGCGAGTTGGAGGATGGCTGGATCGACATCGAGCCTTCCTTGCTCAGCAGCGGCTTGATTGCAGCGGCAGCTTTGTCGGCCTGCTTGAATTT
>JAFAOU010000125.1 GCA_019247495.1 Acidobacteriota bacterium | reverse complement strand
GTCGCTGACGACGAAGTTCCGCGAGCATGTCCTCGCCGACACCGCCGCCGCAGCGATCGTGGTCGATACGAAAGAGGAGCTGGCCGGACTGCCCGACTCCGACATCGCCGCCGCTGCCGACGCCGCCAAAGGAAAGAAGCTGACCGGGAAGTACCTCCTCACGCTGCAGAACACGACGCAGCAGCCGGCGCTCACGTATCTGCAGAATCGCGCACTCCGCGAGAAGCTGTTCAACGCGTCCATCCAGCGTGGCAATCACGGCGGCCCGAACGACACCAAGGCCATCGTCACGCGCCTCGCGCAGCTCCGCGCGGACAAAGCCAAGCTCCTCGGATACCCGACCTACGCCGCGTTTTCTCTCGACGACCAAATGGCCTCGACGCCCGAGAATGCCATCAAGCTGCTGACCGGACTCGTTCCAGCATCCACCGCCAAAGCGCGCTCGGAAGTCGCGAAGATGCAGGCCATCGTCGACGCCGAAAAGGGCGGCTTCCAGCTCGCGCCGTACGATTGGCAGCTCTACTCGGAGAAAGTGCGGAAAGCCGAATACGACCTCGATGAGTCGCAAGTGCGGCCGTACTTTGAGCTGAACAACGTCCTGCAGAACGGCGTGTTCTACGCCGCCAATCAGCTCTACGGCCTGACGTTCAAGGAGCGTCACGACATCCCGGTCTACCAGCCGGACGTGCGCGTGTTCGAAGTCTTCGACGCCGACGGTAAATCGATGGCGCTCTACTACGGCGACTACTTCTCGCGTCCGAACAAGAGCGGCGGCGCGTGGATGGACAGCTTCGTCGATCAATCGGGCCTCATGGGCACGAAGCCGGCCGTCTTCAACGTCACCAACTTCACGAAGCCCGCGCCCGGACAGCCGGCGCTGCTGACGTTCGACAACGTCACCACGATCTTCCACGAGTTCGGCCACGCGCTGCACGGCATGCTCTCGAATGTGAAGTACCCGACGCTGGCCGGCACCAACGTGCCGCGCGATTTCGTCGAGTTTCCTTCGCAGTTCAACGAGCACTGGTCGCTGGAGCCGAAGGTCTTCGCAAACTACGCGAAGCACTATCAGACCGGCGCGCCGATGCCGCAGGATCTCGTCGAGCGCATCAAGAAATCGCGCACGTTCAATCAGGGCTACGCGACGACCGAGTACCTCGCCGCTGCGCTGCTGGACATGGCCTGGCACACACAGGCACCCGGCACCGGGCAACGCGACGTGAACGTCTTCGAGCCGGAGGCGCTGAAGGGCTTCAACATCGCCATGACGGAGGTTCCGCCGCGCTACCACACGACCTACTTCTCGCACATCTGGGGCGGCGGTTACGCGGCCGGCTACTACGCGTATCTCTGGTCGGAGCTGATCGACGACGACGCGTTCTACTGGTTCAAGGAGAACGGCGGAATGACGCGCGCGAACGGCCAGCGCTTCCGCGACATGATCCTCTCGCGCGGCGGCACGATGGACGAGGCAGCGCTCTACCGCGCCTTCCGCGGCCGCGACCCAATCGTCGAGCCGCTGCTGATCGAGCGCGGACTGAAGGAAGAACCGGGCAAGTAGACAGAAGAGTGAAGGGTGAAAACTCGCAGCTCCTTTCACCCTTCACTCTTCACCCTTCACTCTTCGTTTAACATGCGCGGCCATGCGCAAAACCGTCATCGCGTTCGTCGCCATCGCCGCCGTCACCGCCGTCCTGCACGCGCAGGAACTACCCGCGGACATGCGGGCCAGTATCGATAAAGCCGCTGCGGACATCCTCGCGAAGACGGGCGCGCCGAGCGCCTCGGTGGCCGTAGTCCGCGACGGCAAGATCGTCTACGAGCACGCCTACGGACTGGCGAATCTTGAGACGAAGATGCCGGCGTCGCCGCAGATGCGCTACTCGATCGGTTCGATCAGCAAACAGTTCACAGCCGCCGCGCTGCTGATGCTCGCCGAGGAGGGGAAACTCTCGCTCGACGACAAAGTGATCCGCTGGCTGCCGGACCTCACGCGCGCGGGCGACGTCACCATCCGCCAGATGCTTTCGATGACTTCCGGCTACCAGGATTTCTGGCCGCAGGATTACGTGATGCCGATGATGATGCAACCGGTCACGGCGCCGGAGATCGCCGCGGGCTGGGCGAAGAAGCCGCTCGATTTCGAGCCGGGCGCGAAGTGGCAGTACAGCAACACGAACTACGTCATCGCCGGCATGATCGCGGAAAAGGTCGCAGGCATGCCTCTTCTCGATTACCTGCAGAAGCGCGTCTTCGTCCCGCTGCACATGACCACCGTTTCCAACACCGACGCCGCGCCCCTCGGACCCGAAGATCCGATGCGCTACCTCCGCTACGCGCTCGGACCGCTCCGTCGCGCGCCGAAAGAAGGACAGGGCTGGATGTTCGCCGCCGGCGAACTGGCCATGACCGCGCACGACCTGGCGCTGTGGGATATCTCGATGATCGATCAAACGATCCTGAAGCCGTCGTCGTATCGCGCGATGGAGACCGAGGTGGAGCTGAACAACGGCGTCGGCTCGCGCTACGGCCTCGGCGTCGGGATTGGCGTTGCCGACGGCCGCCGCGTCATCTCGCACGGTGGCGAAGTCTCCGGCTTCACCGCCCGAAACGAGGTCTATCCCGACGATCGCGTGGCCATCGTCGTCCTGACGAACATGGATGCCACCAGCACTCCCGCGCAGATCGCCACCAGCATTTCGAAGACGATCTTCGCCTCGAACGATCCGGCCACTCCCAAGACGACAGACCAGATGCGCAAGATCTTCGACGAACTGCAGAAAGGCCATATCGACCGCACGCAGTTCACGTCAAACGCGAATGCATACTTTGACGAGCAGGCCATCAAGGATTTCGCCGCCAGCCTCGGACCGCTCGGAACCCCGCAGGAGTTCGTCCAATCCGGCCAGTCGCTCCGAGGCGGAATGACGCTGCGCCGCTACCGGATCAAGTTCCCAACAAAAACGCTGGCGTTGACGACGTTCATCATGCCGGATGGAAAGATCGAGCAGTACCAGATCGCGGCGGCAGAGTAGAAGACGAATCAACCACAGAGACACAGAGGCTCTTTCTCTGTGTCCTTTGTGTCTCTGTGGGGAAAAGGGTTTTACCTAGGCCGCGCTTCTTCAGCCTCCGCCCAAATCTCCACGCGATGCCGTTCGTTGAGGAAAATCGATCCGACGATGAACGTCATCAGCGCGATGCCGATCGCCCAATAGAGGCCGGCGTAGATGTTGTGGAACTTCGCCACGAGCAGGCTCGCGATCAGCGGCAGCGTCCCGCCGAACCAGCCGTTGCCGAGGTGGTAAGGCAACGAGAACGAGGTGTAGCGGATCTTCGCCGGGAACGACTCGATCAGGAACGCGGCGATCGGGCCGTAGACCATCGTCACATAGATCACCTGAATGAAGATCAGGCCGATCAGGATCGGCATGTTCGGACCCTTCGGATCGCCGGCGTGATCTTTCATCGCGTGGTAGATCGGAAGGTACGTCAGTGCGGCGATGAGATTGCCGGCCATCATGATTTTGAGGCGTCCGATGCGGTCGGAAAGGGCGCCGAAGACGACGAAGAACGGCATGGCCAGCAATAGCGCCACCGCAACGATGATGCTCGCCTTCGCCAGGTCGATCTTCAACACCGTCTGCAGGAATGACAGCGCGTAAAACTGGCCCGTGTACCAGACGACGCCTTGTCCCGCCGTCGCGCCGAAGAGGACGAGCAGGACGATGCGCAGGTTGGCCCAGTTGCCGAAACTCTCGCGCAGCGGCGCGATCGATCCTTTGCCCGACGCTTTGATCGACGCGAAGAGCGGCGACTCCTTCAGCGTCATGCGAATCCAGAGCGAGATCATCACCAGCACGATCGAGAGCAGAAATGGGACGCGCCAGCCCCATGCCTTGAAGTCGGCGTCGCTCATCATCTTCTTCACCGCGAGGATGACGCCGAGGGAGACGAAGAGCCCGAGCGTGGCCGTGACCTGGATGAAGCTCGTGTAGTAGCCGCGTTTGTTGTCGGGCACGTGTTCGGCGACATAAACAGCCGCGCCGCCGTACTCGCCGCCGAGGGCGAGACCTTGCAGCAGGCGAAGCAGCAGCAGGATCGAAGGCGCGAGCAGGCCGACCGAGGCGTAAGTAGGCAGCAGTCCGATCACGAAGGTCGAAAGGCCCATGATCGTCAGCGTCACGAGGAACGCGTACTTGCGTCCGATCAGATCGCCGACGCGTCCGAAGACGATCGCGCCAAACGGGCGCACCACAAAGCCAGTCGCGAAGAGCGCCCACGTCTGGATCAGCGCCCACGCCGGCTGGTCCTTCGGGAACATGAGCTGCGACATGATCACGGCCAGGCTGCCGAAGATGTAGAAGTCGTACCACTCGATCATCGTGCCGAGGCCCGAGGCGAAAATGATCCTGCCGATGGGGTAGCCCGATCGCTCGTTCGTCATCCGTGCTCTCCTTTTGCAGCGCAGTATAAAGAGGAGGCCCAGCATGGCTGACGAAAGCTGTCTAGATCTCATCTTCCGCAACGCCCGCACGCACACCGCGTGGCTCGACAAACCGGTCACCGACGACACCCTGCGCCAGCTCTACGACACGATGAAGTGGGGGCCGACCAGCGCGAATACGAATCCGGCGCGCTTCGTCTTCCTGCGCACGAAGCAGGCGAAAGAGCGCTTGCGGCCGTCGCTCGCGCCGGGCAATGTCGAGAAGACGATGGCCGCGCCGGTGGTGGTGATCGTGGCCTACGATCTGGAGTTCTACGAGAAGTTGCCGCGCCTTTTTCCACACAGTCCGTCGATGGGCGATCTCTTCGCCCAGAATCCGCAGCTCGTCGAGATGACCGCGCGCCGCAACTCGTCGCTTCAGGGTGCCTACCTGCTCATCGCCGCGCGCGGCCTCGGCCTCGATTGCGGCCCGATGTCAGGCTTCGACAACGCCAAGCTGGACATGGAGTTCTTCGACGCCGGCCGCGAATGCGAAAGCTGCGATCAGGAGTTCTTCCCCGAGGGCCACGTCAAATCCAACTTCCTCATCAACCTCGGCTACGGCGATCCCTCGAAACTCTTCCCGCGCAATCCGCGGCTGACGTTCGAGGAGGCGTGCACGTTGTTGTGATGCGCAATGCCCTGGTCGTCAGCGGCACGCGATCAGGTTGACAACCCCCGACGCCGGATGGCGTCACGGACGGTAGCCGGTGGTCCGAGCGAAGCGAGCGACCACCGGTTCGTTGAGCGTCAAGATCGACCCCGGAGGGCGTCGCGTATCAAATACAAAGCGGCGTGAATTCCCTCCGCGACCGCTGCCGCGGTCGGAAATCGGGCGCGGTCGTGGTTCCGGTGGTCTCGCGCTTCGCGCGCGACCACCGGCTACCGTACGGGACGCCATCCGGCGTCGGGACCGTCCGTCTACGCCCGCGACGACAGCATCGCGTCGCCGGAGCCAAGCACTTGCGACTGCTCGATCACGGGCAGCGTCACCGTGAAGCGCGCGCCTTTGCCGAGGCCTTCGGATTCGGCACGGATGTCGCCGTGGTGGAGGTCGATGATGTGGCGGGCGATCGCGAGACCGAGTCCGAGGCCGCTGCGTTTGGCGGAGGCGTCGGCTTGGCGGAGTCGTTCGAAAACGTGCGGCAGGAATGACGGCTCGATCCCCTCGCCTTCGTCGTGAACGCTGATCTGCAGTTTGTGATCGACGCGTTCGAGTCGGAGATCGACCTGCTTGCCGGGCGGTGTGAACTTGATCGCATTCGAGAGGATGTTGCCGATGACCTGCTGCAAGCGCGTGGCGTCGGCGTCCACGACGTCGTCGGGCGGACGGACGACGTCCGAGGTCAGGCGCACACCGCGCTCTGCCGCATCGGGACGCGCGTTGGAGACCGCGGCGTCGACGATGTCGGAGAGATGCGTCGGCCGCAGCTCGACCTGGAACTTGCCGAGGATGATGCGGGAGACGTCGAGCATGTCGTCGATCAGGCGCTTCTGCAGTTGCGCGCTGTTCTCGATCATGTGCAGCGCCTCGCGCAGTTCGTCGGGTGAGTAATCGCCGGAGCGGAGGAATTGCACCCAGCCGAGGATCGACGTCATCGGCGTGCGCAACTCGTGGGAGAGCGTGGCCAGGAAGTTGTCTTTGGCCCGATTCTGCGCCTCGGCTTCGCGATAGCGGCGCTCGTTTTCGGCTGCCAGCGCGGCCGCGCGCTTTTCGCTGACGTCGCGGAACGTGATCACCGATCCGATGGTCTGGTCGTCCTCGTCGTGCATGGGCGAGGCACCAAACTCGACCGGAAAACTCGCACCGTCATCACGAAAAAACGTGTCCGCCAGTTCGTCGCGCACGCGGTCGCCGTGCAGCGCGACGTTGAGCGAGCAGTGGCGGATATCGCACGTCGCCACGCCGGGGAACGACGGATGGAGGAGCGGATGGACCTCGTGGCCGATGACGTCCGAAACATTGCGGCCGATCATCCTCGCCGCGGCGGGATTGACGAACGTCGCTTCGCCCGCCAGGTTCACGCCGAACACGCCCTCGACGGCCGCGTTCAGGATCAACTCATTCTGCCGGCTGAGGCGCGCCAGCTCCTGTGCCTGGCGCGTGATGGCCTGCGTCTTCCGGAACAGTTCGACGAAGACGTTGACCTTGTAGCGAAGGATCTCCGGCTGGTACGGCTTGAAGATGTAGTCGACGGCACCGAGCTCGTAGCCGCGGAAAACGTGCGTCTCGCTGCGGCTGAGCGCCGTCAGAAAAATGATCGGCGTGCCGCGCGATTTGTCGCGCTCGCGAATGAGGCTGGCGGTTTCGAATCCGTCCAGGTCGGGCATCTGAACGTCGAGAAGGATCACGGCGAACTCGCGGTCGAGGAGGGCCCGCAGCGCGCCGCGGCCTGACTCCGCGCGCACGAGGTTCAGATCCATATCGTCCAGGATCGACTCGAGAGCGAGCAGATTGCTGGTCTGGTCGTCGACCAGAAGGATATTCACCTTCTCTTCGGCGATAGCGGTCATGGATGGCTCACGGTGGATTGGCAGACCTCGGTCAGGAATGGCGCGATGTCTTCCAGACGCAAGATTCGATCCACCTGCACAGCCTGGATCGTTGCGCGCGGCATAGCTGGTGCTTCGGCGTGTTCCGGGTCCTGCGCGACGACGATTCCGCCGCGCGCTTTGATCCTGGCCGCACCGCGCGAGCCGTCATCATTCGCGCCGGTCAGGACGACCGCGATGACGCGATCCTTGTACGCGTCGGCGGCGGATTCGAAGAGCACATCGATCGACGGCCGCGAATAACGCACGGCTTCATCGACCGAAAGGCTCAATTCTCCCCGAGCGCCGTTTCGCTCGATCAGGAGGTGGTAGTCCGCCGGCGCGAGGTACACGTGGCCGGGCTCAATCCACTGCTTGTCCTCGGCGTCGACGACTTTCAGATCCGTTTGCCGCCGGAAGTACGCAGGCAATCCTTCATTCGATTTCTTGTGGCGATGCTGCGCCACCGCGATCGGCACGCAGAAGCTCTTCGTCAGATTGCTGAGGATGATTTGCAGCGCGCTCATCCCGCCGAGGGAGCAGCCGATCACGATCAGCTCCGGGCTGTGATCGACCGGCATCTCGACGACGCGGTCGCGCCGTTCTGTGACCGGAGACCAATTTCGCCGGCGCTCGATCGTCGTCACCGAATCCTCCGATACAGCCGCTCCTCGGCATCGATCTCGTCGTAATTCTCAGCGACCTTCGTATAGCGGATCGTCTCCTTCTTGCCGAGGCCGAGGATTCCGAACATCTCCATACTGTTGAGGAAAAGCTCTTGCACGCGGTCCTGCAGCCGGTTGTTGAAGTAGATCAGGACGTTGCGGCAGAAGATGACGTTGAAGTGATTGAACGACGCGTCGGTGACCAGGTTGTGCTGCGCGAA
>JAFAOU010000166.1 GCA_019247495.1 Acidobacteriota bacterium | reverse complement strand
CTCTACTGGATCGGCGAGACGTACTACGCCGCCTCCGACTTCACGAACGCGATGCGCGCCTACGAGCGCGTGACGAAGGAGTATCCCGAACAGAACAAAGCGCCTGACGCCATGTTCAAGATCGGACTCACCTTCGAAAAAACCGGCGACCTCGGCATGGCCCGGAAAACATTCGACGAAGTAATCCGCCGGTATCCGTACTCGACGGCGGCGTCGTCCGCGAAGCTCGAACTGAAGCGCGTGAAGTACTAAACCCTTAACCACGGAGGCACAGAGGACACAGAGGTGATCTCCGTGTTCTCTGTGCCTCTGTGGTGATACGCCTTCACCCGTTACAATCCGCGTTCTATGCCTGACGAAACTGAAAGCGGGGCATCACTTCTCGCGCGGCGCGAATATGCGCGTGCGGTTCCGCTCCTCAAACGCGATCTCGACAAGTATCAGAACAATCCGCGCATCCGCCTGCAGTACGCCGATGCGCTGGCCGGCGCGGGGGAGGCCGACGAGGCCATCGCGCAGTACGAACACACGGCGAAGTACTACGAGGACAACGGACTGACCGTGCAGGCCATCGCCGTCGCCAAGAAGGCGGAGAAACTGCGCGGGCAGAGCGCCGCGCCGGCGCCGCAGGAAGCGACGGCGGGGAAGAGCGATCCGCTGTTCACGCGCCCCGTTCCGAAGTCTCCGCTGTTTGAGGTCCTGTCCGAGGCGGAGCGCAATGCGTTGGTGCGCGAGATGGAGTTGGAGTCGCACGACGAGGGCAGCGTCATCATCAGCGAAGGGCAGCCGGGCGCATCGATGTACATCATCGCCAGCGGCGAGGTGAAGGTCTTCACCAACGGCGCCGGGGGCTCCACGCTCTACCTGGCCCGCCTCGGCGAGGGCGATTTCTTCGGCGAGGTCAGCATGCTCACCGGTAAGCCGCGCACCGCCACGATCACCGCATCGCAGCGCACCGATCTTCTGCGTCTCGACAAAGACAAACTCGACAACGCGCTGGCGACGTATCCCGGAATCCGCAAGGTGCTCAACGACTTTTATCAACGCCGCGCCGAGCACACGGTCGAGGCGATGATCGAAAGTCTGAAGAGAAAGTAGGAGCACGCCTTGGCCGTTCTTCCTATCGTCAAATACGGCGATTCCGTTTTACGCAATCCGACGCAGCCGGTCGGTGATATCGACGCGGCGCTGCAGAAGCTGATCGACGACATGGTCGACACGATGTACGCCGCGCCGGGCGTCGGACTGGCGGCGAACCAGGTCGGCGTCGCCAAGCGGGTGGCGGTGATCGATCTCACCGTCGGCAAGAAGCCCGGCAACCTGCACGTTTTCATCAACCCTGAGCTGGTGGAGATGGAAGGGCAGATCACGGAAGAGGAGGGCTGCCTCTCGATTCCGGACTTCGTCGAAGACGTCACGCGGCCGGAGCGTGTGAAGGTGCGATTCACGGATCGCAACGGACAGCAGCGCGAACTTCGGGGCGAAGGTCTCATGGCCCGCGCGCTTTGCCATGAAATCGATCACCTCAACGGCGCTCTGTACATCGATCACGTTCGCGGCTTCAAGAAGGACCGCATCCTGAAGAAGATTCAGAAGCTGGCGAAGTCGGGGATGTGGGGATAGCTACGGCGACACCGCGATCTTCAGAATGGAGCGCTGGCGTCCCCGCCGGCTGGCCTGGCTGCGTCCCGCTGCCAGCCCGCCGCACCCTCAGGTTTTGCTGGTAACCGAAACAGCCGATCAAGCCTCCCATTCGGCAGCGAGACGCAGCCGAGCCGGACGGCGAGGACGCCAGCGTTCCGACCGTTCAACTACGGCGCGATGGCGATTCCCCACGGACCGTCGGGCACTTTGATCGTGGCGGTGACGCGGCCGGTCGCGGTATCGATCACCGACACGTCGTTGGACAATCCGTTCGCCGTGTAGAGCGTGCGCCCGTCGCGCGTCAGGTTGATGCCCCACGGACGATTGCCGGCCGGGATGTATTGCAGAACGCGATTCGTGGCCGTGTCGATGACAGCGACTGCGTTGCCGCGCCCGGTCGCCGCGTAGAGCCGCTTCCCATCCGGAGAGAGGACGACACCGACGGGATGATCTGCCGGCCGAAGTTTGATGTGGGCAACGGCGCGGTTCTTTTTCACGTCGACAACGTTGATGCTCCCTCCGACCTCGGAACTGACGTACGCCCGCACGCCGTCGCGCGCGAAGACGGCCGCGCGCGGTCTTGCATCGACGAAGATGTTTGCGACGACGGCATTGCTCTTCGGATCGATGACCGTGACGGTGTTGCTCGTCTCCGCGGTCACGTAAATCAGCTTTCCGTCGTCGCTCGCTGCGATGCCCTCGGGTTCGGTGCCGGTGACGAGCGAGACGTTCCTTCCGCTGCCCGCGTCGACGATCGATGCCGTGCCGGCGTCTTCGTTGGCAACGCAGAACCGCTTGCCGTCCGGCGTGATGGCGATTCCCTCCGGATCCGTGCCCGCTTTGTAGCGCCGGATGATCGTCAGCGTCCTCGGATCGATTGCCACCACTCCGTCCGCGGTCTTCGAAAACTGTCCGCGGAAGTGGCTGACGGCGACGTAAAGCCGTTTGCCGTCGGGACTGAGGACGATTCCGCGCGGACGCGTGCCGACGGTGATCGTCTTCATCGCCGCGCCGTCGATCATCGTGACGGTGCCGGCGCGTTCGCTTGTGACGAAGATTTTCGCGTTGGCGGTTGCGGCGAAAAGGATCGCAGCGATTGCTACGTTGCGGCTCATTTCAATGTGTAGAGATACGCGACGATGTCGCGGGCCTCGTCCGGTTTCACGCCGAGGTTCGGCATCACATTGTCGGGATTCGTCATCTGCGGGTTCAGGATGTACGCGGTCATGTTCGGCTGCGAGTTGGGGAGCTTGGAGGCGATGATCTGACGCGAGGCGACGTGCTCGAGCGATGGACCGACCATCCCTTTCGCTCCCTCGACGCCGGGGACGATGTGGCAGGAGTTGCAGCCGTACTGCTCGATGAGTTGCTTGCCGCGGTTCGCGTCGCCCGCGACGGGAGCGGCCGCCTCGGGGCGCTTGCAGGCCGCGAGCAGCAGAATCAGGATCAGAGTTCGTTTCACGTTCGTTCCTTTCGCAGCGCGTCGCTCGTCCCGAGGGCCACGCGGCGTTCGGCTTCACCGAGCCACGCTGCGAAGATCGCGATGCCGAGGATCGTGAACAGGACTCCGGCCGGAATCCACATGATCAGGCCGGCCAGTTGTTGATCTTCGATCGCGTTCAAGCCCCAGGCCGCGGTGCGCGCGCCGTAGATCGGATACCACAGATGCGGCGCGAATGTAATGAGCGCACCGAGCGCGCCGCTGTGGCCGGCCGTAGCGAAGACGTAGATCACCGCGGCGCCGTAGCCGAGGCGTCCGTAGCGTCCGTGCGTGAGCGACCACCAGAACATCGTGGCCGTGAGCAGGAAGCTGATGTGCTGCAGCGCGTGAATGCCGTCGTTGCGCAGCGTGGCTTCGTACCACGACGGGATGTGCCAGACCCACAGCGCGATGGCGTGGAGGATGGTGACGACGAGCGCGGCGGTGATCCAGTTCCAGGTTTTCTTGATCGGATCGCGCTGAAAAAAATGTCCGACGGGTACGCGCCACGCTGCGGGCAGCGCCCAGAGGAAAGCGACCAGCGGACGTCCGAAGACGAGCAACGGTGCGGCCACGATCATCAGGATTTCGTGCTGCGCCATGTGCGCGGAAAAGAGGATGCCGCCGAGGGCGTCGAGCGGTGAGACGAGCGCGATGACGAGGGCGATCCATCCGGCGGCAAAGGATGCGATCTGCCATTTGCGAATCCCTTTCATGCGCAGGACGCCGGCCGCGTACACCGCGCCGGTGATTGCGAGTGGAAGGATGACGAATGGTTCCCACGACCACCACCGCATGAAGGTGGATGACTCGAGGTGATGGTGGCCGGCGTGGGCATAGGCGGGGAGGGGCAGTAGCAGCGCGACGAGCACTGTCATCCTGAGCCGCCGAAGCGACGGAGCCGAAGGCGCAGTCGCGGAGGACGGTCGAAGGACTCCCCGCTGATTACCGGGGAGGGAGGGGGCTTCGGGTAGTTGGCGGGATCCTGTTGCTCGCCGCCCGCCCGCACCGGGTTTCATCTGGGGGTCCTTCGACCGTCCTCCGGCGTTCCGCGCTTCGCGCTCCAACGCCTTCGGCGCCTCAGGATGACAGGCGTTCACTCGCAGGCTCCGAGGTAAAGATGCGGGATGGCCATGGCGACGATCGACATCGCGAATGCGGCGTTGAGCGCCAGTCCGCCGATGCCCATGAAGCGGACGCGCTTCGTTTCCTCGCCGTTCTTCAGTCCGCGCCAGGATTCAAATGCGCCGAAGGCGCAGAGCAGGAGCGCGATCGCGGTGATCAGCCAGAAAATCCACTCCGCTTTGTGATCGCAGATCCACTGCACCATCGCGTACTTGGTCATGAAAGCCGTGGCGAAGGCGAACGGGCCGGTGAGGATGCCGGTCCAGAGCTGCGGCGATGAAGGGCGGATGTCGAGCGGCCTGGTCGTCTCCATCCGTCAGCTTCCTTTTCGCTGCATCCACGGCTCGATGAAGATGATGAAGTAGAACGGCACCCACACCAGCGCCACGAAATACCAGTAGACGGCGGTGCAGCGGAAGTCGAGCAGGTGCTTTTTCAAGACCGGCTTGAAGAGGCTGTAGAGAAACAGCAGCGCGGTCTCGCCGGTAGCCGCGACCATGTGCAGCGTGTGCATGCCGATGATGACCCAGACCACGGAGCCGTACGCGTGCGAGCTCCACTTGTAGCCGAGGCTCGGGACCATGACGGCGTACTGGATGTAGAGAAAGAGCAGCCCGACCGCGATTGAAAGAGCCTGGCAGATGCGGATGGGCAGCATGTTCTTCGTGATCGAGGCGCGGTCTATGATGAATGCAGGGATGCAACTGAGCAGCAGCATGACCGTGTTGATCGTCGGCATCAGCAGATCGGGTTTGGGGACGGTGCTCGGCGGCCAGTCGAGATTGGTGCTGCGCAGGTAGAGATACGTGGCCATGGCCATCGCGAACATCGTTCCTTCGATGGCCAGCATGGCGAGGTTGCCCCACCAGATCAGCGAACGCGAATCGGCGGTGCCCTCGGTGAGCGCGGCGACATCGAGCACGCGCTGCGTCACGGCATCTCCTCCCGCACCGGTTCGGGCATGCCCAGCTCCAATCCGCCCAGCTCACCCTTCTCGCGCAGGATGTGATCTTCCAGTTCACGATCGCTCGGCCAGAACCAGCCGATGAGCGCGATCCCGCTGAGCACTGCGCCGATCGTGAACCACCAAGCGAAGAAGATCGCGCCCCACAATCCGATGCACATCGTGCAGGAGAGGACGAACGGCCACGGTGAGTGCCCGGGCAGTTGCTCGGTGTGATCCGGCTCCGCATCGAGAACGCGTGTGATGAGGATCTCGCGCCGGTCGAAGCGCATGCCGGTGACGTAGGGCTGATCGGGCGCGGCATCCCAAACGGCGTTCAATCCGCTGACCGTGGGCACGTGCAGGTAGTTGTAAACGGGCGGGGGCGACGGCAGCGACCACTCCAGAGTGTCGGCGTTCCACGGATTCGCGCCCGCCACACGTCCCGCTCGCCGGCTGACGAGGAAGTTGATGATCATCGTCAACACGGACAGCGCCATAAAGACCGCGCCCGCCGAGGCCAGGACGTTGAGATTTCCCCATCGCATGCCCGGCTGGTATGTGTAGACGCGCCGCGGCATCCCGTAAAGCCCGAGGACGTGCATCGGGAAAAACGTGACGTTGAAGCCGATCAGCAGCAGCCAGAAACTGATCTGGCCCATGACCTCGCTGTACATCCGGCCGGTCCACTTCGGGAACCAGAAGTGGAAGGCGCCGAAGAGCGGGAAGAGCGCACCGCCGATCAGGACGTAGTGAAAGTGCGCGACGACGAAGTATGTGTCGTGTACCTGCCAGTCGATCGGAATCGACGCCAGCATCACGCCCGTGAGTCCGCCGACGATGAAGACGAGGAAGAAACCGATCACGTACATCACCGGCGTAGCAATCCGGAATCGCCCCGACCAGATCGTGGCGATCCAGCAAAAAATCTGGACGCCGGTTGGGAGAACGATCATCAGGCTGGCCGCGGTGAAAAAGCTCTCGCCGAGTTGCGGGAGACCGGTCGCGAACATGTGGTGGACCCAAACGCTGAAGCCGAGGAAGGCGGTGACGACGAGCGTGGAGACCATCGCCGTGTAGCCGTAGATTTTTCGTCCGGTGAACGCGGTCAGGATCGAGCTCACAAATCCGAGCCCCGGAATGAAGATGATGTAGACCTCGGGATGCCCGAAGAACCAGAACATGTGCTGATAGAGAAGCGGGTCGCCCCCCTCGGAACGGTTGTACAAGTGCGTACCTACCAGACGATCGAGCGAGAGGTACCCGCTGGCGATCATCACCGCGGGCATCGCGAAGATGATCATGAAGCTGACCACGATCATCGACCAGACGAAGAGCGGGATGCGATTGAGCGACATGCCCGGACAACGTTGCTTGAATGTGGTGACGACCAATTCGACCGCGACGACCAGCCCCGAAACCTCGGTGAACGTAATCATCTGCGCCCACGTGTCGACGCCTTTTCCCGGCGAGTATTGCGGCCCGGCCAGCGGTACGTAGGAGAACCAGCCGGCCTGCGGAGCGGCGTGAAGCAAGAACATCGTGTAGAGGAACAGCCCGCCGAACAGATAGATGTAGTAGCCGAAAGCGTTGAGCTTGGGAAAGGCGACGTTGTGCGTGCCGAGCATCAGCGGCACGAGGTAGACGCCAAAGCCTTCCATGATCGGGACGGCGAAGAGAAACATCATCGTCGAGCCGTGCATGGTGAAGATCTGGTTGTACGCGTCCGGCCCGAGGAAGTGGTTCTCCGGTTTCAAAAGCTGGATGCGCATGAGCGCCGCTTCGATGCCGCCGGCGAGGAAGAAAAGGAATGCGGTGACGATGTAACGGAGCCCGATCTGCTTGTGGCCGGTCTCGCTGAGCCATCCGATCACGCCGGGTTTTGACGCCCAGGTTTTCTCCATGATGGCGGCTTCTTTTGCGAAGTCGGGTGGGAGGACGGCGAGTTCGGTCATCGCGGCGCTCCGACGAAAAACGAATGTTGAATGTTGAATGTTGAATGTTCAATGTTGAATGAAGCGGCGAGCACCGCGCGAACCGATCCCCCGCGGCTCCATTCAACATTCAACATTGAACATTCAACATTCAACATTGCCGTTCTCACCGTAGCGTCTCCAGATACGCCAGCAAGTCGCTCATCTCCTGACCGCTCAGCTGATTCGGAGGCATCGTCGTTCCCGGCTTGATCGCCGGCGCGTTCATGATCCAGCCGGCCAGATTGCCGCGCGTGTTCAGCAGTTGTCCGGCGGCGAGTGTCGGCCGGCTGCGAAAGTGGGTGAGGTCGGGCCCGAGGGTGCCGTAGGCGTCGAGGCCGAGGATGTTGTGGCACTTCGCGCAGGGCGCGCTGAGAAAGACTTGCTGACCTCGAAGTTGGGCCGGCGTCATCGGTGTCGGTGCGCCTTCGCCCATGTGCGATTTCCATTTCAGGAAGTCGGCGGACGATTCGGCGACGACCGTCAGCGCCATGTGCGCGTGCTGGTAGCCGCAGAATTCGGCGCACTGCCCGCGGTAGACGCCGGGCCGGTCGGCCTGAATCCAGAATTTGTTGACGCGTCCCGGGATGAGATCGCGCTTGCCGTGCAGGTTCGGAATCCAGAGCGAATGGATGACGTCGCGCGTGTCCAGGCGTAGCAGCACGGGCGTGTGAATGGGGATGTGGATTTCATTCGCGTCGGTGATCTGATTCGCCGGCGCGAGCGCATCGGGATACTTCACTTCCCACCACCACTGATGTCCCGTGACTTCGATCTCGATCTGTCCCGGCTTGTTTTTGCCGAACGTGCCGATGGCGTTGCCCGTGGCGACGCTGCTGAAGAGAAGTCCGAACAGTGTGGCGATCGTGACCGCCGCGCACGTACTGACGAAAATGCCGAGCCGTCGATCGTGCGCGGGATTGTCGACTGCTTCCGCGCGGCGGCGGCCGCGGATCGCCGCGATGAAAAAGAAGGCGATCGTAATGACGTAAACGACTACGCAGATCCAGAAGAAGACCCACCAAAGATGTTCGATGCTCGCGGCCTGCGGTCCTGCCGAATGCAGCGCGGATTGGATGGGCGCGAGGGTGGAAGCTGTCATCCTGAGCCGCCGGAGCCGCGTTGGCGCGAAGCGCGAACCGGCGGAGGACGGTCGAAGGACCCCCAGCCGATAGCCCGGGCGGGAGGCGGCGAAAGTTCGAAGCCCGCCGGCCCGGGTTAGCAGCTGGGGGTCCTTCGACCGTCCTGCGGCGCTCCGCCTGCGGCTACGCGCCTCCGGCGGCTCAGGATGACAGGCGCTCACTTCGGCTCCTCCGCGCGTTTCGCCATCATCTCTTCCGATCGCGGCGACGTTGCGCCTTTCGGCTCGAAGCCGCCGAGCGCGCGGACGTACGTCGTGAGCTGCCAGATCTGGTAGACCGGAATGTGCCCGCCGTACGACGGCATCCCGTTCGGCCGCCCTTCGGAGATCGTCGTGAAGATGTTGACCGGCGAGCTGCCGTAGATCCATTCGGCGTCCATCAGCGGCGGTCCGATGCCGCCGCCGCCGTGGAAGTGGCATCCGGAGCAGTTGTACTGCGCGAAGAGCCGCTGCCCCTCGCTGATCGCGTACGCGTTTCCTTCGTACGGATTGTTGATGCCGGTGGCGGCGAGTTGTTTCGGTCCCGGCTGCAGGTCGCCCATACGCAGCGGATTGGGACGTTGCGAATCCACCGCGGCCGGTGCGAGCGGACGCCGTTCGCGATGGCAGGCGACGACGGCGAGGATGACCAGTAACGCGAGCGATCGCTTCATACGCGTGGCACTCCGTAGTGATCGAGAATCCGTTCGATGTCGGCGCGGCGTTTTTCGATCTCCTGATCGAGCTGATCGCGCAACGCGTTGTCGCCGCGGCGCACGCCCATCGAAATGTCGAAGACGAAGGGGAGGAAGGGAAGATCGATCTGCGGCGAGACGGGAACGATGTCGAGCGCGACGTTTTCCTGCCGCGCGAAGTAGCCCGCCTGAGGCCCCCAGACCACGGCCACGTCGACCTTGCCGTTCGCGACGGCATCGACGATGTCGCGTCCCGGCGTTTGGCTGCGATAGTCGCCGTAGACGGTGTAGCCGGCGACGTTGTCGATGATGCCTCGCTTCGCGAGCGCATGCGCGGGAGGGGAGTTGACGTGGTCGTTGCCGATCATCTGAACCCCGATATGAAGGCGCGTCAACCGCGGATCATCGAAGGAGGTGATGCCGAGGTGACGGTCCGAACGGGTGACGAAAACGTAGGTCGATCGATAATAGGCCGTCGTTGGCAGAGCCTGATCGAAGTTGCTGGGGATGCCCATGATCACGTCGCAGTCGCCGTGGCGCAGCGTCTGGCGGACGAATCCGCGGCGTTGCGGAAACCAGGTGTAAGCGACGCGAGCATTCAGGTCGCGCGCGATCAGCGACGCGATCGCGTTCTCGAATCCCTGCTGCTTTTCGTTCGAGTAGGGGAGGTTGTTGGGATCGGCGCAGACACGAAGGATGCGGGTGTCGGGTGTCGGGTGTCGGGTGTCGGATGAGTTTGCGCGAGTCTTTGCGCATCCTGTCGCGCAGCTCAGGAGTGTCAGGAGCACCGCTCCGACACCCGACACCCGACAGCCGACACCCGCGTATCTCATGGCAATGCAAACGTGTAGAGCATCCCGCCCTTGGTCGTCGCCTGCGGCAGGTCGGACATCGCGTTGACGAATCCGAGGGCGGCGGTGCCGTCGTGCGGATCGAGTTGGCCGGCTACGATCGCGCCGGCCCAGCCGCCGACGCCGGAGAGGATCGAGACGTACTGTTTTCCATCAGGTCCTTGATAGGTGATCGGCTGGCCGATGATCCCGGAGCCGCATTTGAACTGCCATAGGAGCTGGCCGGTGCGTGCGTCGATGGCCTTGAACCATCCCTCCATCGTGCCGTAGAAGACGACGTTGCCCGCGGTGGCGACCGTGCCGCTCCAAAGGGGAAAGTTCTCTTTGATCGTCCAGATCTTTTTTCCCGCAACCGGGTCCCACGCATCGAACTCGCCGCGGTGTCCGCCCGGTCCCGCGTACATCTTCACGTTCGATCCGACGTATGGCGTACCGGCGATGTAGTTGGCGGAAAGTCCTTCCGCGTCTTCGCAGAGATTCGCGTGCGGGATGTAGAGCAGCTTCGTGACCGGTGAGTACGCCGACGGTTCCCAATCCTTCGCTCCCGGCGCGGGCGGACAGATCATGCGCGTCACGCGTCCGACGCCGGGCGCTTTCTCTTTCACCGGTTGCAGGCGGCCGGTCTTCAGATCGACGCCGGTGCTGGACGTGATGAACGCGAACGGATTCGCTGACAGAACCTGGCCGGTCGTGCGGTCGAGGACGTACACGTAGCCGTTGCGCTCCGGACGGACGACGACTTTGCGCAGCTGGCCATTGATCGGGAGATCGAGCAGCAGCAACTCGTTGATGCCGTCGTGGTCGTAGACGTCGTGCGGGCTCCACTGATACGCCCACACCGCCTCGCCCGTGTCGGGCCGGCGCGCGAACATGCCGCACGTCCACTTGTTGTCCCCGGGACGCTGCTCCGGATTCCACGGGCCGGGATTGCCGGTGCCGTAGTAGATGAGATCGAGCGCGGGGTCGTAGGAGATCCACCCCCAGGTCGTGCCGCCGCCGATTTTCCAGGCATCGGGCGGCCAGGTCTTCACGCCGAGGTCCTGGCCTTTGTCGGAGTCGTAGAAGGGATGGAAGCCGGGACCGATCAGGCAGTCTTTGTCGGGGCCGGTGCTGTACGCCTTCCACACCTGCTTGCCGGTTTCGCTGTCGAGCGCGGTCAGCGATCCGCGAACGCCGAACTCGCCGCCGCTGTCGCCGACCAACACTTTGTTTTTCACCACCAGCGGCGCCATCGTGATCGACTCGCCGCGATTGATGTCGGCGACTTGCGACACCCACACTTCATCGCCGGTCTGCGCGTTGACGGCGGCGGTCTTACCGTCCAGCGTGTTGAAAAAAATCTTGCCGTTCGCGTAGACGCATCCGCGGTTGACCCAATCGCAGCAGGCCACGCCCTTCGCGGAGTTGTTCATGTCCTTCGGCTTGTAGCTCCACTTCGCCGGCGCGCCGGGCTGCGTCAGATCGAGCGCGTAGAGCGTGTTCGGAAAGGGCGTGACGATGTACATCGTGTTGTTCACGACGATCGGCGCCGCTTCTTCGCCGCGGTCGCTGCCGGTGGAGAAGGTCCACGCCACTTTGAGGTTCTTCACGTTGCCGGTGTTGATCTGATTGAGGCCCGAGAAGCGGGTGGAGGCGTAGTTCTTGGCGGGCATGATCCATTGCCCGTCTTCGCCTTCCAGTTTGACCAGATCCGTCTTCTCGGAGGGATTGGCGGAGTAGCGCTGGAGGAAGGGGAACGTCTTGTTGTCGGGAGTCTTTGCCTTGCATCCTGCGCAAAGCAGGACGATCAGCAAAATCGCTTGGCCCCCCAACCATTGCGGCCGGACTCGAACCCGGCGTGTGGCTCCCACCATCACTCCTCGCTCCTTTTACTCTCCCCTGTAAAATCGGCATTTTGCAGGACACGGGCCAAACTGATGCGTACGCAAGCGGACGTTTCGGTGCTGCTTTTTTGCGTTTTTCGCAAGCGTAGCGCCGCTTCCTAAATGAGGCGACGAGCGCTGATCCGCGGGAGCGGTCCGTGATCGAGGAAGCAGAACGAAGTGCGTCGCTTCAAGAACGCAACCGATGTGGCAACCGGATTGCTCTTTCACCAGACGAAAACGTTGCGGCGAATGAAGCGAAGCAGGGGAGGCCCCTTTGCAATTCACCATCGAAAGCCGGCAGCTTACGAATGAGTACACGCACCGCGCGTCGTTCGACGCTCAGACCAGGCAGACGATGATCGAAGCCGGGACGGTGGACGACGCAATCGGCGAGTTTGTGCGGCAAAACGGCTCGGAGCTGGTGAATTTGACGACGCGCGCCCGAGGCCAGGAATCGATCGCCACGGTGAAGAAGGACGACTGCGTTTTCGTCGTGCGGGTCTATTCGGCGTAGAGACCCCATTTGCGCCACATGCAAATTTGACGTGCAATCGTTATCTGTTGCATGTATCGTGTCGCACTCACTTCACCCCCCGTTCCCATGTCCCGCTCTGATCCGCCGGCCGCAGCCAGCCGAGTGATCGTCGTCGATGACGATCCCGGACTTCGGACTCTTTTCATCGCACTGCTGGAGAGGAAAGGCTTCACCGTCGACGTCGCTCCCGACGGCCGCGCCGCGTACGATCAGATCTGCCGTAACGCTTACTCGGTGATCCTTCTCGACCTGATGATGCCGGACGTGAACGGCTTCGAGCTGCTGCAACGTTTGGCGCGCGAGTGCCCTTCGCTTCTTCCGCGTGTGATCGTGATGACCGGCGCAAGCCGCCGCGTCGTCGAAACGCTCGACACGACCTCGATCTGGGGCCTGATCCGCAAGCCGTTCGACATCGACGATCTCGTGAGCGCCGTCACCGCCTGCAGCGACGGCCATCCACGCGAGCGGCCGCTAGTGTCGCGAGAGCCGAAACAGTTGATGTGAGACGTAGTGGTCAGTGGTCAGCGGTGAGAAAAACCTCGGGTTTCCTGACCACTAGCCACTAACCACTGACCACTGACGTTAGACTCCCTCCCGCATGAGCGCGCTATACGCCCTCGCGGCATTCGCGATGACTCTGGCCGGCGGCGCGTTCGCGTTCCGCTACCAGCGCTATCTCCTCTACATCATGGCCTTCTCCTCGGGGCTGCTGATCGGCGTTGCCTTTCTCGATCTGATCCCCGAGGTTGCCGTGCTGGCGCAGCAGCACGCGATTGAGATCCGCGAGCTGATGCTGACGGTGATCGCGGGGTTCCTGGCGATCTTTCTGCTCGAGAAACTGACCATCATCCACGGCGAAAAGCAGCACGACGCGCCGGGACATCATCACAACGTCGGCCTGGTCGGAGCGATCGGACTCTCGTTTCATAGCTTCCTCGACGGACTGGCCATCGGCGTCGGATTCAAAGCAGGGACGCAGGTCGGATTGATCGTGCTGCTCGCTGTGGTCGCGCACGATTTCGCGGACGGCTTGAATACCGTCACCTTCATGCTGGCCACGCGCAACAGCCGCTGGCGCACCGGCGCGCTCCTGGCCATCGACGCCAGCGCGCCCGTCCTCGGCGCGTTGTGCGCAGGCGTGTTGAACATCGCCCCGCGCCTGCTCGCGTTCCAACTTTCGTTCTTCGCCGGCTTTCTGCTCTACCTCGGCGCAAGCGATCTCCTGCCGCAGGTGCACGCGAAGACGCGCGGCGCGCTCATCGCCGCGACCATCGCCGGCGTGGCGATGGCTGGACTGCTCGTTTACGCGCTGCAGGTATGAAGATTCGAACCGACATGTGGCACAGACACTCCTGTCTGTGCGCAATCGCGCTGCTGCTCACGCTTCTTGCGGTCGCGTACGGCGACATCCTCTTCATGGGCCGCGGCTTTTACGTCAGCGACCTCGGCGTCTATCACTATCCGATGAAGCACGTGGTGCGGGACGCGGTGCGCAGCGGCGAGTTTCCGTACTGGAACCGGCTCTACTCCGGCGGCGCGCCGCTGGCCGCGAATCCGGCGTACGAGCTTTTCTATCCGCCGCAGTGGCTCGTGTATGTGCTGCCGTTTCACTTCGGCGTGCAGTTGCACATCCTCCTGCACTTCGCGCTCGCGATGATTGGGATGTTCGCTTTGCTGCGGCGTCTCAGCGTCTCGATTGCCGCAGCGATCTTCGGCAGCATCGCCTTCGTTTTCTGCGGAAGCTACGTCTCGCTGTCGTCGAAGCTGCCAATTCTTTTTTCCGTCTCGTGGTTGCCGATCGCGCTGTGGCTGTTGATGCGATTCGCCGAATCGCGAACCGCAGTGCGCCTGCTGCCGCTCGCGGCGGTCCTGGCGATGCAGTGGATCGTCGGCGAGCCGACGGTGGCGATGCAGACGTGGGCAATCATCGGCGGCTGGTCTCTGCTGCGGATTCTTCGCAGCTCGGACGGAGTAAAACGGACTGCGCTCACCCTCGCCGCGGCAATCGCAGCGTCGCTGCTGCTCGCCGCGGTGCAACTGCTGCCAGCGATCGACTTTGTCCGCGACACCGTCCGCACGAAAACGTTCGACTTCCGCGTCGTCGCGAACTGGAGCACGCCGCCGGTTCGCCTGGTCGAGCTGATTCTGCCCGGCTTACTGCGCCACGTCGCCGCCGCGAATGGCAATGCGCTGATTACAACGATCTACCCGTTCCGCGCCGACGCGTATCTGACAGAAATCTATGCCGGCCTGCTCATCGTGCTGCTGGCGATCGCTGGCGTCGTCGCCGGCGTTCGCGGACGATGGCTCTTCGTCGGCACGGCCGCAGCGAGCGTGATCGTGGCGATGGGAGAGCACACGCCTCTGCTGCGAATCCTTTACGACACGAGGCTTTTCTCCGCCGTCCGGTTTCCGGAGAAGTTCCTCCTCACCGCGGCATTCGCGACCTCCGTCTGGGGCGCGATTGTTTTCGATCGTCTGATTGCCGGCGACCGGCGCGTGACCCGATGGACGTTCAGCCTCGGCATCATCTGGCTGCTCATCTCAATCGCGCTGCTGCTCAATTTGGACGATAGGCGTTACTTCGTCATCAACTGCATCCGCGCCGCGGTCGTTGTCGCCTGGCTGTGGCTGATGCGGACAAGGCGCTCGAAGGCGATCGCGATCGCCGGGATCGTGCTGCTCGCCGCAGATCTCTGGTACGGAACGCTCAACGCCGTCCCGCGCGCGCGACGCGAGTTTTTCGATCCGCCGGCGGTGCTCGCCGCCGTCGATGCATCGCAGCCGTACCGCCTCTTCAACGAAGTGGCGTGGCAGGGATGGGAAGGCGATCCGGTCGTCAATCAGCTGTTCGACGTTCCACCCGGTCCGAGTTTGTGGTGGCTGATGCGCAACAGCGCCTTCCCTGAAATCCCCGCGATGCGCGGCATCCCGCTGGCGATGGAGGACGACATCGACCTCACCTCGCTCACGAACGCCGACGACTTCCGCGAAGCATTCAAGAGCGCCCGATCGTCGCATCTGCCCGACGCCGACCTGCCGTACGCGCGCATGTCGAACGCCGGTTGGCGCGTGCGCCTGCGTCCGGTCATCAATGAGCAAACGAAGTCCACGCCGGTCGAGATCGTCGCGGTGCCGCGCGTCGAACGCTACTCGTTCGCAGCTCGCCTCGAGCGCGTGCCCGATGCCGGCGGATTCCGCTACGCCGTCGAACACAACGCCGCCGATCCGTCGGTCACCTACATCGCCGCCGAACCGTTCGCGCCCGCGAGCGCGCGCGTAACGCGCGTCCGCGAAACCGCCAACACCGCCACGATCGATGTCACCGCCGCCGGCCGCGCATTCCTCGTCGCCAGCGTGACCGGGCATCGCTACTGGTCTGCAACCATCGACGGCCATCCCGCGCCGCTGATCGCAACGAACCTTGCCTATCAGGGCTTGGTCGTGCCACCAGGAACGCACACGATCGCGATGCGTTACCGCAATCCGCTGATCCCCATCGGCGCCGCGATCTCGCTATTGACGCTGATCGGCCTGGGCGCCGCCGCGCGACGGAACCGCAATCCTGTCGATCGGCCGATCCTCGCAGCGGCGAAGCCGTCGCAAGAACCGTAGCCCCCGGTTTCAACCGGGGGAAATCCGAACGCTCACGGAATCGTGAGCCCGCTTAAGCGGGCGAAAGAAAAGTTTCCCGCGAAGCGCTCTTTCGCCCGTTAAAACGGGCTCACAAGATTTTTGCGTATCTGAAGACCCCCGGTTGAAACCGGGGGCTACGGCTCTTACGGCGGCTAGGCCGCCGATGCGGTCGCGTGACTGTACCTGCGCTTACGTCTCATCGTCGCGACGAAACTACAATGCGCGGCATGAAACGACTTTTGCTGCTCCTTCTTTTCATCGCCGCATCCGCCTCGGCGCGCAACATCACTGAGAAGGATCTCTTCAAGTTCAATTGGATCGCCGATCCGCAACTCTCGCCGGACGGCTCGCAGGTCGCGTTCGTCCGCGTCACCGTCGACGAGAAGAAGGACACGTACAACACCGCGATCTGGTCCGTGGCCACGCGCGTGGGCGCGGAGCCGCGCCGCATCACCAACGGGCCGCGCGACGCGTCGCCGCGCTGGTCGCGCGACGGCAAGTTGCTCGCGTTCACCCGTTCCATCGACAAGGACGGCAAACCGCAGCCGTCGCAGATCTGGATCCTCCGCTTCGACGGCGGCGAGCCGCACGTGCTGACGTCGATGGCCAAGTCGGTCGAGTCGATCGCCTGGTCGCCGTCATCGAACGCGATCGCATTCACCGCGACGACGAAGCCGGAAGACATCGACAAGAAGGAAGACAAGAAAAAGGACGACGAGCATGAAAGCGACGTCCGCGTGATCAACCAGGCCGTCTACCGCGCCAACGGCGCCGGCTACCGCGACGCGTCGCGCGACACGCACATCTGGACCATCGACGTCACCGACGACGAATCCGCGAAGCCGAAGCAGCTCACGAACGGCGAGTTCGACGAGCGCGACATCAGCTGGAGTCCCGACGGCGCGAGCCTCTACTTCACCTCGAATCGCGTCGCCGAGTCGTATTACGACCGGCGCGACAACGACCTTTACGCAATTCCGGCCGGCGGCGGCGCGATGACGAAAGTCGCCGACATCGAAGGTCCGATCGGCGCGTATTCGATCAGTCCCGACGGGAAGTGGGTCGCCTTCAGCGGCGAGATCAACAATCCCGTTCATTCCTACGATCAGCCCGATCTCTGGCTCGCCTCGACGACTCCCGGATCAACCGCGAAGAACCTTACCGCCTCGTATGACTACGACGTCATGTCCGGCGTCGGCGGCGACCAGCGCGCGCCGCGCGGGGGCGGCGGGGGAGGGCGTCCGGTGTGGAGTGACGACGGCAAGTCGATCATCGTCGTCGCCGCCGAAGAAGGGCGCGTCAACTTCAAACGCATCGATGCCGCCACCGGGGCGATCACGCCGCTGACGACCGGCAATCACGACATCCAGAGCTACTCGATCCGCGCCGGAAAAACGGTCGCTCTCGTTTCCACGCCCACCATCATCGGCGACCTCTATCTCGTCAACGGCGACAGCATGACGCGGCTGACTGACGTCAATCACAAGCTGATGTCTGAGCTCACGCTCACGGAGCCGGACGAGCTTTGGTACACGAGCTTCGACGGCAAGAAGATCCAGACGTGGATTCAGAAGCCGCCCGACTTTGATGCGTCGAAAAAATACCCGCTCATCCTGAACATTCACGGCGGACCGCACTCTGCCTACGGCTACACCTTCGACCACGAGTTTCAGTGGATGGCGGCGAAGGGTTACGTCGTCCTCTATCCCAATCCGCGCGGCTCGACGTCGTACGGCCAGGACTTCGGCAACGTCATCCAGTACCACTATCCCGGCGACGACTTCAAAGACCTGATGGCCGGCGTCGATGCCGCCGTGGCGAAAGGCTACGTCGATCCGAAGAAACTCTGCGTCACCGGCGGCAGCGGCGGCGGGCTGCTCACTGACTGGGTCGTCACGCAGACCGATCGCTTCTCTGCCGCGGCCGCGCAGCGCGACATCGCCGATTGGTCGACGTTCTGGTACACCGCCGACTTTTCACAGTTCCAGCCGACGTGGTTCCGCAAAGCGCCGTGGGAGGATCCGAAGGATTACGCCGCGCGCTCGCCGATCACCTACATCGACCGCGTCAAGACTCCACTCATGCTCATCCTCGGCGAGGCCGACTATCGGACGCCGCCGATGGCAGGCGGCGAGATGATGTTCCGCGCGCTCAAGTACCGTCACATTCCGACGGTCATGGTGCGTTTCCCCGACGAGTCGCACGAACTATCGCGCAGCGGCAAGCCGTGGCACCGCATCGAACGCCTCCAGCACATCGTCGGCTGGTTCGATCACTGGGTGATGGGAGTTGCGAAGCCCGAATATGAATCCGGGCTTCGCAAGTAATCATCTGCGTTTATCTGCGTAATCTGCGGATCGACGTTACTTCGCGTCGGGGAAGGTGACCACCTTGTTCTCGATCGGCTTCACCGTCTTGAGATAGTCGTAGATCGCGCCGAGGTCTTGATCGGTCATGCCGGAGAAGGCGATCCACGGCATGACGGTGTTGTGACCGGCCGGCGCCTCGGGGGCGCTGTTCGCGTCCATCGATGCGTACGCTTTGAAGCGGCCGATGAACTCTTCCCTCGTTGCGTGCGACATGTATGAACCGGCCGGCGTCAGGTTCGCCGTGTAGTTGCGGCCCCACGGCCCCTTCATCTCCCAGCCGCCGGCGAACGGCTTGTCCGCGACCAGCGCGTTGTGATCGTCGTGCGGCGTGTGGCATTCGTAGCAGCCGCCGATCGTGGTCAGGTACTTGCCGTACGCGACGCTGTTGTGCGGATCGGGCGCGGCCACCGCGCCCTCGACCGGCTTCGGCGCGAACTTGATTATCAGATTGACGGGAAAATCGATGTGCTTATCGGGGACGCCCTTGTGAATCGGTTTGAGCGTGCGGAGGTAGACGACCACGGACTTCACATCGTCGTCGCTCATGCTGCGGAAGTGCTCGTACGGCATCATCGGGAAGAGCGCCTCGCCCTTGCGGTCGATGCCCTCGCGCACCGCGCGCATGATCTCGCCGTCGGTCCAGCTGCCCAGTCCGAATTCGGCGTCCGAGGTGATGTTCTGCGCGGCTACGACGCCGGGGAAGCCGATGTTCTTGTCGAAGATGTATCCACCTTGCCCCTCGGTGCCCGGCTTGACCGGCGTACTGAATTTCAGCACGTGATCGGAGTGGCAATCGAGACAGGGAGCTACATGCTCGACGAGGTACTTGCCTCGGGCCATCCGCTCCGGCGTGGCTTGTACTTTTTCCGCGGATGCGGGCTGTGAGGCTGGTTTCTTCGCCATCAGCCAGATCACGCCGATCGCGATCAGCGCGACGACGACCAGCACAACTCCACCGACGATCTTGAAAAAGGTCTTCATCAATCTCTCTCCGACTTGAACGATTTCGGACATTTTACGGGACAATCCGCGAAATGGTTCTCTCCGCAATCCTCCTCGCCGCCACCCTGCAGACGAATGTCGCCGCGGTCACGAAAATCTACGACCGCGACCACGCGAAGAAGCTCGTCCCGATGCTCACCGAGGTGATCAGCTTTCCGACGACGCAGTTCGACACCGAGGGCCACGCGGCACAAAAAGCATGGCTCGCGAAAACCGCGGGCGATCTTGGTTTCACGTATCGCGACGCTGGGTTGATCAGCGAGATCGAGTTGCCCGGTCCATCGAACGCGCCGGTTCTCGGATTGATGGTCCACGGCGACGTGCAACCGGCGGAGGCCGATGCCTGGTCGTTCTCGCCGTTCTCGGGAAAGGCCGATGAGATCTACGTCTACGGCCGCGGCTCCGCCGACGACAAAGGTCCGCTGGTGCAGGCGCTGCTGGCGATGAAGGCGCTCGCCGATAGCGGCATCGGGCGGACGCATACGGTCCGGCTGCTCGTTGGCAGCGATGAGGAATCGAACAACACCGACGTCGCCGAGTATCTGAAAACGCATCAGCCACCCGACTACACGCTGGTCATCGATTCCGAGTTTCCCGTCGTCGTCGGTGAGAAGGCGTGGAACGCGCTGTCGCTGACGACGGATGCGAAGTCCGAACGGCCAGGCATCACGAAACCGTATGCGGTGTCGTTCATCGAGGCCGGACTTTCGGCGAGCATCGTCCCCGATCGCGCCGAGGTGAAGCTGCTGTGGAAAGGGGAGGGGGCGGATTGGGAGCCGGTCATCGCGGCGGTGAAAGCCGCGAAGCTGCCGGCGGACACGCGCATCGCCACGCAGGCGATCGGCACGACGCTGCGCATCGTCGCGTACGGACATTCGTCGCACGCCGGCGTGAACCTCGAAAGCGGCCGCAATGCGCTGGTGGCGCTTGCGCGTGCGCTCGACGGCTTGCTTCCGACCGGCGGCGCCAATGATCTCCTCGCCTTCGTCCGCACCGCTGGCCCCGACATCTACGGCACCGGCCTCGGCATCACCGACTCCGACAAGCTATGGGGCCGCTACGCCGTCAACATCGCCACGATCAAACCGAATGCGGACGATCCAAAACTCTCTACGCTGACGATCAACATCCGCCGCACGCCGCCTCGCACCGGTCCGCAACTGAAGGCGAAGATGGAAGAGTTCGTGGCCGCGTTCAACAAAAGCACGGGTGCGTCGCTGGTTCCGGCCGGCTTCTACGGTGACGAGCCGCTGGCGTTCGATCCGAATTCGAAAATCGTGAAACGCCTGCTCGCCGATTACGGCGCCGCGACGGGGACGAAGGATCCGAAGCCGGCGATCTCCGGCGGTGGAACGTACGCGAAACGGCTCCCGAACTCGATCGCCTTCGGCATGTGGTTCCACGACAAGCCCTACCCCGGCCACGACGTCGACGAAAAGAATCCGATCGCCGATCTGCAGAAAGGGACGAAGGTGCTGATTCACGCGGTGGTCGACATCGCGACCGGGCCGAAGATGGAAAAACCGTTTTAACCACAGAGACACAGAGGACACAAAGAGATTCTCTCTGTGTCTCTGTGGTGAAACGGTTTTTAGTGCCCGTTGCGCTGCGCGGCGCGGAACGCGGTTCCGTTCTGCAGTTCGCCGACGACGCGGTCGAGGCCTTGATTGCTCTGCAGCGCGACGTGCTGCGCGTACTCATCGCAGACGGGGCAGAGCTGGCGACTGAGGTCGGCGTCAGGAACGCGACTACCACACAGTCGACAAGTGGAGTCAGCGTTCGATGCCATGTGCGACAGTGTAGCATTCGCCGTGCCCGCAGCCCCGCGGCGCGCTTTGCACCCCACGAAAAACCATGGCCGCCAATCTCAAGAAAGTTGTCATCGTCGGACGACCGAACGTCGGGAAGTCGACGCTCTTCAATCGCCTCGCCGGCAAGCGCCGCGCGCTCACACACGACATGCCCGGGATGACGCGCGACCGGCTCTCGGACGTGATCACGCTCGACGACGGGCGCCGTTACGAGCTCACCGACACCGGCGGACTCGAGTACGGCGACTCGCCCATGTCTGCGTTCGCTGGCGAGATTCGCGATCAGGCCCGGCGCGCGCTCGACACGGCCGACTTCATCCTCTTCGTCGTCGATGGCGCCGCGGGTGTCTTGACCGAGGATCGCGACATCGCGCAGGAGCTGCGGTCCGCCGCCGCGAGGACGCTATTGCTGGTCAACAAAGTTGATCGCCGGGATGCAGAGGAAAACGTTCCGGAGTTCTACGAGCTTGGTTTCGAGCGGATGCTGCCGCTGTCGGCCGAGCACGGCGAGGGGGTCGATGAGCTGTTCGACATCATCGGCGAGTTCGTTCCGGCTGACTCCATTACGGAGATTGATGAGGATGATCGCGGCCCGATCCGCATCGCCATCATTGGACGGCCGAACGTTGGCAAATCATCGCTGCTGAATCGCCTCGCGGCGGAAGAGCGCGCCGTCGTGTCGCCGATCTCCGGCACCACGCGCGACGCAATCGACATGGAGATCGAACGCAACGGCCAGCAGTACCTGATCATCGATACCGCCGGAATCCGCCGGAAGGGCAAGACGCACGACGAAGCGGAAAAGTTGTCAGTGATCTCGGCGCGCAAAGCGATCGAACGTTGCGAGATCGCGCTGGTGATGATCGATGCGATCGACGGCGTTACCGGCCAGGATGCCACCGTCGCCGGCTACGCCGAGGATGCCGGGAAGGCGGCGATGCTGCTGGTGAACAAGTGGGACGCCGATGCGCACGCGCCGGACGACTACAAAAAAGTCGAAGAAGAGATTCGCTTCAAGCTGAAGTTTCTCCCGTATGCGCCGGTCGAGTTCATCTCCGCGAAAACCGGCCGCCGCGTCGAAAAGATTTTCCCGAGCATTGACAGGATCGTGGCCGGCTATCGCAAGCGTTTCGGCACCTCGGAGTTGAACCAGATCCTCGAACGCGCCATCGCCGGCCACCAGCCGCCCGCAGTCAAAGGCCGTCCGCGCCGCTTCTACTACACGACCCAACTCAAGACGCAGCCGACGACAATCGCGCTCTTCTCAAACGTCGACGAGCCTCTCCACTTTTCGTATCGCCGGTATCTGGAGAATCAGTTCCGGGAGGGGCTGGGGTTGGTCGGTTGTCCCATCCACCTCGTGCTTCGTGCTCGGAAAGGGATGAAGCGTTAAAGCTTTTCACGCGGAGCACGCAGAGGGGCGGAGCTTTTCCCCGCTTTCTCCGCTCCTCCGCGTTCCCCGCGTGAACCGTCACCTTGGGAAAGCCTCCTTAACCCCGCCATCGACCGGAACCATCGCACCGGTTGTCTTAGAAGACCTCGGTCCAGCCAGAAACAGCGCCGCCTCGGCAACGTCGTCCGCCGTGACTTCCGTCTTCAGCAACGTCCGGTTCCGATAAAAGTCCGGCAGGTTCTCGGACGAGATCCCGTACGCGGTCGCCCTCATCGACCGCATCTCGTCGCTCCAGAAGCGCGAGCCGCCGAAGATCGCGTCGGGGTTGAGCATGTTCGCGCGGATGCCGAACTCGCCGCCCTCCAGCGCCACGATCCGGCACAACTGCGCCTCGGCGGCCTTGCTCACGCTGTACGCGCCGAACTCCTTGCCCGGCGCTGTCACGTTCTTCGACGCGTTGAAGACGATGCTACCGCCGGTCTTCTGCTGTTTCATGACGCGTAGTGCCGCGCGGGCGACGAGGAAGTGTCCGCGCGCATTGACGGCGAACGCGCGATCCCAATCGGCTGCGGGAAGCACGTCGAGGCTGCCAAACGACGAGATGCCGGCGTTGCTGACGATGATGTCGACGCCGCCGTATGCGGCGATCGTCTCCGCGTACGCGCGCTCGACGTCGTCTTCGCCCGACACATCGAGCCGCAAGGCAATCGCGCGACGCAGTCCGTGCTTCGCCACGATGCTCTTCGCGACTTCCTCCGCCAGCGCGATATCGACGTCGGTCACGACGACATGTGCGCCCTCCTCCGCGAATCGTTCCGCGCACGCGCGGCCAATGCCGCTGGCCGCGCCGGTGACGATCGCGACTTTGCCCGCCAGCTCCTTTTCTTTCGGCAGCAGCGTCAGTTTGTAGAGCTCGAGCGGCCAGTACTCCGCGTGAAACGCATCCTCATCGTTCAGCGTCTCGTAGCCGCCAGCGCCCTGGGCAGATTCGATGATGCGCATCGTGTGGCGGTAGATGTCGCGGACGATCCGCGCGGCGCGCGCATCTTTGCCCGCAGTCCACATGCCCGCGCCGGGGACGAGCACGACGCGAGGATGCGGATCGAGCATCGCGAACTCGCTCGGATAGTTCTTGTAGTGCGCCGTGTAGCGCTCGACGTAATCATTGAGTGCTTTCGAAACGTCGTCACCCGCCTCGAGAAAGAGCGGATAGCGTTTCGTGTAAAGGAGGTGATCGGGAGTTGCCGGTCCGATCTGCGTGATGCGCTTCGCGTCGTCGCGAGCGAGGAAGCGGAGCACATCCTCGCTGCCATCGAATTCAAGGATCACCGATCGCTTCGCGCCGAGGGCGCCGCGGATCGCGGGAGCGAGCAATTCGGGTGTCGGGTGTCGGGTGTCGGGTGTCGTAGCTCCGACTCCCGACTCCCGACTCCCGCGCGAAAGGTACTCCTCCGCACGGCTCACCAACTCGACGTGCTTCTCGTACGCCTCGCGCGCCGTGTCGCCCCACGTGATCAGCCCGTGATTCATCAGCACTAGCCCCTCGGCGTCCGGCTTCGACGCGAAGGCGTCGGCGACGTCGCGGCTCAATCGAAATCCCGGACGAAGATAAGGAACGGTGATTACCGAATCGCCGAAGCATTCGCGCACCGTCGTTTCGCGTCCTCGCGTATTCGTCAGCGCCAGGATCGCGTCCGCATGTGTGTGCAGGACGGCGCGCGCGGGAAGGAATGCGTGCAACAGCGTCTCGATCGACGGACGGCGGCTCGATGGATCGACCACGCAGCGGGCGAGGTAATCGACCATCTCCTGATCGCTCATCTCACCGTCACGACTGCGCAGCGGCTCGATGTAGTCGAGGCGGACGGCGGGAAACTCCTTCGGCACGATCGTCTTCATGTCGCTGCCGCTCGACTTGATGTACATCACCGGAATCGGTGCGCCGAGGAGGTCGGTGGAGTGGGCCTTGACGCTGTTGTTTCCGCCACCCCAGAGCACGAGCGATTCCTCAGCACCCACGAGGCGCGACTGGTAGACAAGCTGGTCGATTTCGTTGTCGGGCGTCTCCGCCCAGCGGTTCTTCATGCCGCGTATTATCGACAGACACCGAAAAGGAGGAAGTCTTGAATCGCGGCGAGGGCAACGCCTGCCGATGCTAGACTGCGAAGCTCATCAACAAGGAGGCTTTGCATGCGTCACGTCGCCGGGGCGTTGCTCGTCGTTTTTCTCGTTGCACTGCCTGCCTTCGCGGTCGACCTCGGGCGCGCCGAGGGGAGCCTGATCATTGATGGGGCAAAGATTCCGCTCAACTACGCCTACGCGGTGGCGAAGCAGAAGAATGAGCTTTCCGGCCGCAACGACATGATGCGCATCATCCTCACCGAAAAGCCGCTGCCCGACGGCGCGAAGCTGACCGAGATGGAGAACAATCTTCCCGGCGATCTGAATGGCGTCATCATCTGCATCGACAAACTCGGACGCGTTGGTCATGTCGCCGTCCAGCACCCGAAGGGAACATACGACGGCGGCTACTTCGAAGGTGTTCCGGACTACGAGTTCAAGCAGCGCAGGGGCGAGTCGGGAACGTACAGCGGCACCGTTTCCTCGCTGCGCATCAAGACGAACACGATGACGTTCTCCTACGACGCGACATTCGTCGCCTCGCTCCGGTAAACCGTTACACTTTCGCCGTTCATGGCTCTCTTCTCCAACGAAGTCAGCGATGCGGTGAAGCGTCTGGCGGCGAAGTCGTACGCGACGCCGGAAGAACGCGACGAGCTGCTCAGCCGCGTCGAATCGGCAGACGGCGTGCGCGCGCGTGACGTCGTCTGGATGCTGTTCCGTCCCGACCGCGCGCTCCGCGACAGTGCAGCGCGCGTGCTGCCGCGGATCCGCGACGCCGAAACGCTCGACGTCTTTCTCGCCGAGTCGAAAGGGAAACCGGAGCAGGCGTTGCGCGCCGCGGCCGCGACGCTCTTTGCGATGGGACTTCCTGGTATCGACGCGCGCCTCGTTCAACTTCTCGCGCCGCCGCCGAAGGAGACGAAGGAGACGCGCGAGCTGCAGGATGCGGTGCGGCGTCTGCTTGCCGAGGCGCCGATGTCGCGGCAACTGGAACCGGTGCTGTGGCAGCTTGCGTCGTCCGGCGGCGCCGACGACCGGATGCCGTTTCTCAACAAACTTGCGTCGATAGAGATCGATGAGAACGCCGCGCGGCGGTGGCGTCGGATGGCGGCCGATCCCATTGCGGCAGTGCGCGACAAGGCGATCGAAGTTCTGGCCGCGAAAGCGCCGCAGCATTCGCTCGATCTGCTGATCGAAGCGCTTCCGCGCGCCGGCTACGCCGTGCAGCAAACGATCGTCGAGGCGATGACGAAGCTGGCGGCGGGACAGGGCGCCGCGTTCGCGGACCGCCTCCTTCCCGCGCTCGCGTCCGGCGACGCCGCCACGCGCACCGCCGTCCTGAAAATCCTCCTCGGCATCGGCGATCCGGCCGGCGTCATCAAGCGCTACATCCGTTTCTCAAGCACGCTGGCCGGTTTCATCCGCGATCGCGCGCTCGATTCGCTTCGCGAGTTTGGCGCCGCGCTCATCGAGCCGGTCATCGAGCTGCTGCACGATCCCGATCCCGACACGCGCTCCGGCGCGATGGCCGTCGCGGGCGGGTTCGAAGATGTGCGCATCGTCCCGGCCACGGTGCAACTGCTGCGCGATTCCGACTGGTGGATCCGCATCTCCGCCGCCGATATGCTCGGCCGCCTCAAAGATCCGCGCGCGGTCGAACCGCTCGTGGCGACGCTGGCCGATCCCGACATGAAGTGGGCTGCCGTCGAAGCGCTCGGCCGCATCGGCGATCCGCGCGCATTGCCCGCGCTCGGAAAGATGCTCGCCGATCCGCTCCCCGACGTCCGCATCGAAGTCATGCTGGCGCTGAAGAACTTTCAGCATCCGCAAGTTCGCAACGCGCTCACGAGCGTCGCGCAGAACGATCCCGACCGCGGTGTCCGAACGCACGCGATCGAAATTCTCGACGAGCTCGCGGCGACGGATCGCCAGTCGCAAACAGGCATCGACGCCATTCGCAAAGCCGCGTTGACCGTCGCGGGCTCGCAGGGCGAGCCGCGACTCAACACGCTGCTCATCGCCACGCGGAACCAGGGCGGCTCCGACTTCCATCTCTCCGTCGGCCAGCCGCCGATCGTCCGCCTTTCCGCCGATCTGCTGCGCGCGCAGGGCGAGCCGTTTACTGCGGCACAGACGGAGGCCATGCTGAAGGAAGCGCTTACCGACGCGCAGTGGACGACGCTGGAGACGCAGAGCCAGCTCGACTTCTGCTACGTCGTCCCGCAAGGCGGCCGCTATCGCGCGAACGTTTTCTTCGATCATCACGGCTACAACGGCGTCTTCCGCGTCATCCCCGAAAAGCCGCCGACGATCGTCGACCTCGGGCTGCCGGCGCATCTCGCCGAGATCTCCGACTATCACCAGGGACTCGTACTCGTTTGCGGTCCGTCCGGCTCCGGAAAGTCGACGACGCTCGCGGCGCTCGTGAATCTCTTCAACGAAACGCGCAACGATCACATCCTGACGATGGAAGACCCGGTCGAGTTCGTCCATCCGTTCAAGAATTGCCTCATCAATCAGCGCGAGGTCGGCTCGCACACGAATTCATTCGCGCGCGCGTTGCGGGCTGCGTTGCGCGAGGACCCGGATGTGATCGTGATCGGCGAGCTTCGCGACAACGAGTCGATCACGCTCGCACTCACCGCCGCCGAGACCGGCCATATCGTCCTCGGCACGCTGAACTCCACCAGCGCTCCGAAGGCGATCGACCGCATCCTCTCCAGCTTTCCCGCCGACGAGCAGCCGCAGATTCGCGCGTCGCTTTCCGAGTCGTTGCGCTACTGCATCGCGCAACGCCTGCTACCGGCCAGGGAAGGGCGTCGCCAGGTTGCCGCCTTCGAAGTGCTGAAAGGCACCAGCAACATCGGCACGATGATCCGCGACCAAAAGACGTACCAGATTTACTCGGCCATGCAGATCGGACGATCCCTCGGCATGCAGACGTTCGACGAGGCGCTCAAAGATCTCCTGCGCCGCGAACAGATCAGCGCCGAGACGGCGTATCTCGCGGCGCTGAAAAAAGAAGACTTCGAATCGATGGTCAGCCCCGAGTTCATCGCCCGAGGAAAAGCGTAATGGCCATGCAGAAGATCGATCGTTTCCTCAAGCTGATGAACGATCGCGGCGCGTCCGATTTTCATCTGACCGTCGGCCGGCCACCGATGCTGCGCGCCTCGGGCGCGATGGAGTCGATCCGCTACCGCACGCTGACCGAGGGCGATTTCACGGAGATGATCAAGCCGGTCACGCCCGCCAGATTGTGGGACGAATACCAGCAGACCGGCGATGTCGACTTCTCGTACGAGATTCCGAGCGTTGCTCGCTACCGCGTCAATCTCTTCCGCCAGCAGCGCGGCGGCGGGGCTGTCTTCCGCGTCATCCCGACGAAGATCATGACGCTCGAGCAGCTCGGCCTTCCCGATCCCGTGCGCCGCATTGCATCGATCCGCAGCGGGCTGGTGCTTGTCACCGGTCCGACCGGTTCCGGAAAATCGACGACGCTCGCAGCCATCATCGATCTGATCAACGAGACGCGCGGACTGCACATCATCACGATCGAAGATCCGATCGAGTTCGTTCATCCGAACAAGAAGTGCCTCGCGCACCAGCGCGAGATCGGCACGCACGCAAAGTCATTCGCCGAGGCGTTGAAGGCGGCCGGCCGCGAAGATCCGGACGTGATCCTCGTCGGCGAGATGCGCGACCTGGAAACGATTGCGATGGCGCTCTCCGCGGCCGAGCGCGGCACGCTGGTCTTCGGAACGCTCCACACGAACAACGCCGCGAAAACGATGGACCGCATCATCAGCGTCTTCCCGGCATCGGAACAGGAAGGCGTCCGCAACGTCCTCGGCGAAACGATTCGCGGCGTCGTGGCGCAGCAGCTGATGCCGAAAGTCGGCGGCGGTCGCATCGCCGCGGTGGAGATCCTCTTCGCCTCACCGGCCATCGGCAACATGATCCGCGAAGGCAAGACTTCGCAGGTCACCAGCGCGATTCAGACCGGCGTGAAGGAAGGGATGATCGACATGGACGGCTCCATCCGCCGCCTCTACGAAGCAGGCTTGGTCACCGCCCGCGCCGCATACGACAAGTCGATCGACAAGGAGCAGTTCAAGGATTTGCTGGAGAAATCTTGAGGAGCGGGCGGAGTCTCTTCAACAACTCAGGATCGAACGATTTGACCTTCTCATTCGCTGCGCGCGTCATCCGCTTCCGTTTCTGAAGCGCGGCATAGGCTGCGGTGATGTCGCGAGGCCTGTCGTCGGCGAGGACTTCGAGAATCTGCGTTGCCTGGCGGACATCTTTCCTCGACTTTGCTGCCTCGGAAACCGACCGCGAGGCCGAAACCCACAGTTTGTGAAATGCGAAGCGGGCGGGCGAGGGAACGTTGACTCGGATGCCGCTTCCGCCGACGACAACCGCTTCCACGGCGTCTTCGATCAGGTAATCGAGGCCGTACAACGGTTGTGCCGCGATTCCGAGGTGCATCAGCCGGACTGGCTTCGTGTTTCGTCCATGGCTGCGATCGGGCGTGAGGAAGTCCACGCCGAGATCGCGGCCACGCACGCGGAACGACGTGCTTGCGTCGCGCGGATCGAGCCCCGGCACCGCGAAGAATGCAGGGTCGGCCGCGCGGAGGCGAATGAGGAGGTCGTTTTCATCCGGACGTTCATCGATGACGATGGGGATATTCGTGTCGTGCACGACGTCGATATCGGCCGTGCGCAGACTCTCGTTTTCAAACGTGACGCCGAGCATGTTTGCGAGGCAACTGAATGCCTCCGTTCCGACCAGCACTCCGCCGGCGCGAAAAACGCTGACGTCGGCGAGGATGTGGAGCACCGTCGACTTCGACGCGGAATCGCGGAACATGCCTCCCGCCGCGAGCATCGCCACGAGATCGCGCCGGTGGTTCACGTCGGACTTTACGCCGGCGCGTTGTTCCGTACCTTTTTCGATCCACGCGCGAAGTTCAGGAGTGTCACGTCCGAGGTAGATCTGGCGTTTCGAGGCTCCGCCGTTTTTTTGCAGGTACCAGTATGTCCTCCCACGAATCTCCTTGGAGACGAAGGAACCACGCACCCCGCCGAGGACCGCTTCCGCGTCGGCGTTGCGAACCTGGTCGAGCAGTTCGGCGTACAGCGTCTGTACGGATTCGGGAAGACGAACGTAGGGCACTCCGAAATTATACGCAGAGTTGCTGAACTCTGCGTATAAAACCTACCACCTTCCTCAGCTGCTCTTCCATCTTCGCGAAGCGCCCCAGCCTTTCGGTGTAGATGCGGTCGGTCTTTTCGTGGCGGTGCGCGACTTCGCGAGCATCTTCGCATCACGCGGCATACGTTCCTCCGCTTGATCCACAAATGGTATGAGCTATTATCATACGCATGAGCCGCGCGAAGATCGCAGTGACTGTTGACGAACATGCCCTCGCAGAGATCGATCGCT
>JAFAOU010000165.1 GCA_019247495.1 Acidobacteriota bacterium | reverse complement strand
AGCCGCTGATAAAAATCATCATCCGACGCGGCCAGTCTCCCTACAGACACGAGCAGGCAGCAGCACAGCAGTACGTTGCGCAGAACGCTCCCCTTGAAATTACGAGCGCAGCGACATCGCGCTGCACACGTTTCATCGTAATTGGAGTCTGGGCCGACGCGAGATTGTGCCACACTTCAGTCTCAGTCACGGCCGGAATCGAGATAGCATCCGTGTCAATCGTGTCAAAGAACGTAATCATTGTCGGCGGAGGTCTGGCCGGGCTTTCCGCGGCTGTCTACCTCGCGCGCGCCGGCCGCACCGTCACGATCTTCGAACGCCGCCGCTACCTCGGCGGACGTGCCGTTACCCACCTCCGCCACGGCTATCGCTTCAACCTGGGACCGCACGCGTTCTACCGCAACGGTCACGGCTGGAACGTCCTGCGCGAGCTCGGCATCCCCGTCCGCGGCGGCATCCCCAAACCGCGCGGCATCGCCATGCTCGGCAACGAACGCTACAAACTCCCCAGCAATCCGTGGTCGCTGCTGACGACGTCGCTCCTCGGTGTGAAAGCGAAAGCGAAGCTGGCGATGCTGATGCTACGAATCTGGCGCATCGATCCGAAGCCGTACGCGTCGATGACCGTTCGCGAGTGGATCGACGGAAACACCACCGACGAGCGGCTTCGCACGGTGATGGAGGCGATGTTCCGCCTCGCCACCTACAGCAATCGCCCCGATCTGCAGAGCGCGAGCGCGGCACTGGCGCATCTGCGGCTGGCCATCCGCGGCGTGGTCTACGTCGACGAAGGGTGGCAGAAGATCGTCGACTCGCTGCACAGCGCCGCGGTCGCCGCGGGCGTGAACTTCGTCACCAGCTCGCGCGTGGTCAGCGTCGAACACGATGGCGCCGTACGCGGAGTCGAGCTGGGCGGACTGGAAGTCGACGTCCGCAACGACACGATGTCGCTGGCCATGCCGGACATGTCCGATCCCGACAAAGGGACGATGATCCCGGCCGAGACGGTGATCCTCGCCGTCGATCCCGTCACCGCACGCGAGCTGGCTCCCGATCTCGACTGGCCGGCTACGACGGCGGTCACCGCATCGTGTCTCGACGTCGCACTCTCCAAACTTCCCCAGCCGCGCAATATCTTCGCCCTCGGCATCGACACGCCGCTCTACTACTCGGTCCATTCGCGATGGGCGCAACTCACGCCCAAAGGCGGCGCGCTCCTGCACGCCGCGAAGTACGGCGAAGGGACGGAAGCCGAGCTCGAGGCGCTGGTCGACGAGATGCAGCCCGGCTGGCGCGACCTGGTCGTCCATCGCCGCTTCCTCCCCGCGATGACGGTATCAAACGCGCTCGTCCAACCCGACGGAAACGCTACCCGCACGCGCGCCGCGACCAAAGTTTCCGGCCTCTACGTCGCCGGCGACTGGGTCGATGAAGGCGGCATCCTCTCCGACGCCGCCTTCGCCAGCGCCCGCGCCGCCGCGAAAGCGATTTTGGCGACCTAATGATTCACGTTGTCGCGAGCATCACAAGCACAGACAAGAGTGTCTGTGCCACACCATCTCTCCCTTTCAGGAACCGCTGTCGAATAAACAAGCGGCCATGTGGCACAGACACTCCTGTCTGTGCTTTGGCAAGCTTCAGGGGTTGAGAATTACTTCTGCAGCCGGATATCTCCGCCCGAACTGCGGAGGACGAGCCTCGGTCCGCCGCCGTTCAACTTGCCATTGAGCGACGAATCGTCCTGCTTGCCCATGATCGTGACCGGGACCTCGGAATCGACATCGCCGCCGCTCGTGTGCGCATCGATGTCGAGGCCGACGTTGGATGCGACGTGGACGGTGATCCCACCGCCGGAAGTCGATAGCCTCGATTCGCCGCGTGGCTGACGCGAAAGGCGCGCTTTGATCGAACCGCCCGAGGTCGAGGCGTCGATCACGCCGCCGGCGTCGCCGATTTCGATCGACCCGCCGGACGTATGCGCTTTCAGATCGCCTTGCGCGCGTCCGATGTCGATCGAGCCGCCCGAGGTTTTCACGTTCAGCGCGCCGGTCGTGTTGTCGACTTTGATGTCGCCGCCGGACGTGGAGAGCAGCGCGTTGGCCTGCGAGCCGGCCATCGAAATGTCGCCGCCCGAGGTGTGCGCATCGACGGCGCCGGCGATGTGTCCGAGCGCAACGTCGCCGCCGGAGGTATTGACCTTGGCCTGGCCGTTGAGATCGGAGACGCTGATGTCGCCGCCCGAGGTCTTCAGGTCGACGTTGTATTGCGAGGGAACGTTGACCACGAAGCGGACTTCGAGATCGTTGTTCCAGTGGAACCAGGAAGTGGGCTGGTCGTACTTCGCGCGGATGCGAACGTTGTTGCCTTCCGGCGTGAAGCTGAGGTCGAGCTCTTGGAACAACTCATCCGCTTTCGACTTGCTGGATACCTTCGCGCGGCGAATTACGTCGACGCTGACGTTGGTGGCACCCGACGTGACTTTGATGTCGCCGAGGTCGGCGTCAATGGTGATCGTGCCGCCGGGGCGGACGTTGAAACTGCGGTGAACCGGACTCTCGATCGCGGCATGGGCGGCGGAAATCGACAGCAACCCAAGCACGGCCGCGAGCGCTGCATAGCGAATGCGCCTCATGGTGTGCCTCCTGTGCGAAGTAAGTACGCCGGCCAGCGAGAAAGGTTAGCAGCCGGAGCGCCGCCGGCGCGGCGGCTAAACCGCCAGCGGCTCGCTGGCGCGTAGACTTCTGCGATGCTCACCGCCTTTGCCGCCCTCCTCATGCTCACGATGACTCCCTCCCCGCGCTTCCTGGCCCTCGGCGATTCCTACACGATCGGCGAGAGTGTCGCCGTCGCGGATCGCTGGCCGAATCAACTCACGCGCTCGTTGCTGTCGAAAGGGATCGATATCGCCAGTCCCGAGATTATCGCCAAAACCGGCTGGACGACGGACGAGCTGTCATCCGCGATCGATGCCGCGAAACCGCACGGCCCGTATTCGCTCGTAACGGTGCTGATCGGCGTCAACAACCAATACCGAGGGCGGGACGCCGGACAGTATCGAAAGGAGTTCGCCGCGCTACTGCAGCGTGCCATCGGATTCGCAGGCGGCGACGCGAAGCGCGTGGTGGTCGTATCGATCCCGGATTGGGGCGTGACGCCGTTTGCAGAGGGTCGCGACCGCGCAAAGATCGCGGCGGAGATCGATCGCTTCAATGCAATCGCCGCCGAGGAAACGAAGCGCGCCGGCGCGAAATACGCGGACATCACACCGGTCTCGCGCAAGAACCCAACGCTCGTCGCGCCGGACGGGCTTCATCCATCCGCGGCGATGTATGCGCAATGGGTGACGGTCATTTTGCCGCAGGCGGAGGCGGCGTTGCGGGGGCATTGACCGCGATCGCGTCGAACTTCGTATTCGCCGTCGGCATCCCCATCGCCATGCCGGCCTCGGCGAACGGGAAGAGCAGTCCGCCCACGCGCCGGAAGTCGCTGTAGTCGACGACGAATTCGAGTCCGGAGGCTTTGCCGGTCGACCTCAGGATGTGCCACGTTTTCGGATCGACGTTGAGCGTCAACGTCAGCGTCTCCGACAGCGGGATCTCAATCGCGCGAATGCCGTCTTTCGTGCCGAGGTCTTTGAGTGCGGCGCGCTTCGTGGCGAGGAGCATCGGCAATTCGAGCCGCGCCGCCTGCAACTTCATCGCGTCGAGCGATGGCCCGGTCACGTCCTTCCCGTTGCGCGTTCCGTGATCGCCATCGACGATGCGCACCTCGGTCTCGGTGGGATAGATGATCTCGACGTTCAGCTTGCCGGGACCCGTCCACGTCCGCGTCAACTTACCGTCGCCTTTGCGCATCACCGGCACGACGGTGCCCGTCTCGCGCAGCGACGTCACCTTGGACCATGCCGCCTTCCCCCCGTACTCCTTCATCACATTCGAAACGACGTCGTCGAGCGATTGTGCGGACGCGGACGCGGCAACGAGAAGCGCGGCAAGGATCGTGAGGTTTCGCATCTGCGGATTGTGCCACGTGGAATTGACTCACCGCGCATCGATGTATACGGTCGCGCGCCATGACCACCGAAGCCCCACCGAAGCCGCGCGACTTCATCCGCGAGATCGTCGAGGAGGACCTCGCCGCGGGCAGGACCGCGCGCGTCATCACCCGCTTCCCCCCCGAGCCGAACGGCCACCTGCACATCGGCCACGCCAAATCGATCTGCCTCAACTTTGGCGTCGCGGGCGAGTACGGCGGCCAGTGCAATCTTCGTTTTGACGACACGAACCCGACGAAGGAAGAGATCGAGTACGTCGAAGCGATCGAGCACGACATCGCCTGGCTCGGCTTTTCGTGGGGCGACAATCTCTTTCACGCCTCCGACTACTTCGATCAGCTCTACGTGTGGGCCGAGGAGCTGATTCGCGCGGACAAAGCGTACGTCGACAGCTCTTCGCCTGACGAGATGCGGACTATGCGCGGCACGTTGACGGAGCCGGGCGTGGAGTCGCCCCACCGCAATCGATCGGTGGACGAAAACCTCGATCTCTTCCGCCGCATGAAAGCGGGCGAGTTTCCCGACGGCGCGCACGTGCTGCGGGCGAAGATCGACATGGCCTCGCCCAACATCAACATGCGCGACCCGGTGCTCTACCGCATCCGCCACGCCACCCACCACCGCACCGGTGACGCCTGGTCGATCTACCCAATGTACGACTACGCGCATCCGCTTTCCGACGCGATCGAGCACATCACGCATTCGCTCTGCACGCTCGAGTACGAGGATCACCGGCCGCTCTACGACTGGCTGATCGAGAACGTCCCGGTGCCGTCGCGTCCGCGCCAGTACGAGTTCGCACGGCTCAATCTCAACTACACGGTGATGTCGAAGCGCAAGCTGCTGCGGCTGGTCGAGGAGAAGCACGTCAGCGGCTGGGACGATCCGCGCATGCCGACCATTGCGGGACTGCGCCGCCGCGGCTTCACGCCCGCGGCCATCCGCAATTTCTGCGAACGCGTCGGCGTGGCCAAGCGCGAGAACATGATCGACGTTGGTCTGCTGGAGTTCTCCATCCGTGAAGATCTGAACACCTCCGCGCCGCGCGTGATGGGTGTGCTGGACCCGCTGCGCGTCGTCATCGACAACTATCCTGCCGACGAAACCGAATGGTTCGAAACGGGTGCTCGCAAAGTCCCGTTCGCGAAGACGATCTTCATCGAGCGCGACGATTTCATCGAAGACCCTCCGCCGAAGTTCTTCCGCCTCTCGCCGGGCCGCGAGGTGCGGTTGCGATCGGCGTACTTCATCACCTGCACAAGCGTTGTGAAAGACAATGCCGGCAACATCGTCGAGCTGCACGCCACGTACGATCCCGCTACGCGCGGCGGCGATTCGCCCGACGGCCGCAAGCCGAAAGCGACGCTGCACTGGGTCGCCGCCGATCACGCCATCGACTGCGAAGTCCGTCTCTACGATCGTCTGTTCAAATCGGAGAACCCCGAGGAGAGCGGCAACTTTCTAGACGACCTGAATCCGCAGTCGCTGCAGATCGTGCCGCGCGCGAAGCTGGAACCCTCAATCCGCGGCGCCGCTCCCTTCACCAGCTACCAGTTCGAACGCCTCGGCTACTTTTGTGTCGATCCCGATTCGACGGACGACGCGATCGTCTTCAACCGGACGGTGACGTTGAAGGACGCCTGGGCGAAGGTGAAGTAACGCAAGGCGTTTGAACCACAGAGACACAGAGGGCACCGAGAGCGTTTTCTCTGTGTCCTCTGTGTCTCTGTGGTGAAAGCAGCCTACAGCAGCAGATGCATCGCGCCGGCGTAGAGGAAGCTGCCGATGAGCACGCCGGCAATCTTGACGTGCGCCGGCAGCACAGTTCCGTATGGAGCAGGTGCGATGACGCGTTGGAGCGCGATCAGGAGTAATTCAAGCGCGCAGAAGCCGATCGCCGACCACACATAGCTCGGCAGTTGGACCGGCGCGACGCTGGGACCGACGATCCAGGTCAGCGCGATCAGGCCGGCGCCGAGAAGGATGATTGCGAAGGTCACCACGTACAGCTCACGGCCTGACATCCGTACAGCCGGTGCTTCTGTGTCGAATGGCGTCATCGCATCCTCCGCCGCCGGGCTATGCAGCGAAGGTGCCTAGCCGAACCTGGCCCATGCTCCGCACGTATGATTGCGGCATGAAGCTCCGTTTTCTCCTGATCCTTTTTTTCATCAGCCTTGCCTGCAAGCCGGTCGCGGAATCGCAGACCGTCGATGCCCGCCAGCCGCGGCAGGAACGCGCGCCGATTCCGGCCAGCGTCGGCGCCTCGCGGCGCACGCCGATCGTGACCGTCGCGCACGACGTCGGGCCGGCAGTGGTCAACATTCAGACCGAGTCGACCATCCGCCGGCGCGAAGTTGACCCATTCTTCGATCCGTTCGGCGTCTTCGGCGGACGCGACCGCAGCTATACCTCGCAGTCGCTCGGCTCTGGCTTCGTCTGGTCGAGCGAAGGGATCATCGTCACCAACAATCACGTCGTCGAAGGCGCCTCGCGCATCACCGTCAACTTCAGCGACGGCACGCAGGTCCCTGCCAAACTCATCGGCGTCGATCCTGATAGCGATGTGGCCGTGCTGCGCGTCGATGCGAAAAATCTCCTTGCCGCTCCGATCGGGACGTCGTCCGATCTGCTCATCGGCGAGACGGTCATCGCAGTCGGCAATCCGTTCGGTCTCAGCGGCACCGTGACCACCGGCGTCGTCTCAGCCCTCGGCCGCTCCGTTCCGTCGAAAGAAGCGGGCCGCACCTTCACCGATTTCATCCAGACCGATGCCTCGATCAACCCCGGCAACTCGGGCGGCCCGCTGCTGAACATCGAAGGGCGCGTCATCGGCATCAACACGATGATTTACGCCAACGCGCAGGGCATCGGCTTCGCCATCCCGGTCGATCGCGCGAAGAAAGTGATCCAGGACATCCTCCGCTACGGCCAGGTACACAGCGCCTGGATCGGCGCCGTCACCGCGACGATTACCCCCGAGGAGGCGCGGCGCACGGGATTGCGCGCGTCGCGGGGAGCGCTCGTCGCGCGCGTGATCCCCGGTTCGCCAGCGCAGACGGCTGGCCTGAAAGCGGGCGACATCATCACCGCCGTCGCCGGCAAGCCGGTCGACTCGCGCGAGGCATTCTCGACCTACACCGCCACCGTTCCATCGGGCCAGCCGCTCCCACTCACCGTGTCACGCGACGGCGCCACGCAATCGATCTCCGTGCGTCCCACCGACGCTCCACGCGACCTCGGCTTGCGCATCCTTTGGGAAATCGCAGGCATCCACGTCATCGATCAGAGCGGCACCGTGGTGATCGACGAAGTCTCACGCAACTCACGCAGCGAAAGCATCGGCCTCGCGCGCGGCGACGTCATCGTCGGCGTCAACGGCACCGAGGTCGCGTCGGTCAAGGACCTCAACGCGGCGCTGACGCAATCGGCCGAACGATCGTCCGTCGTGCTGCAAGTCGCACGCGGCCGCTACATCTACAGCCTGACGTTCCCGATGGGGACGTAGCTGTCATCCTGAGCCGCCGGAGGCGTTGTAGCGCGAAGCGCGGAACGCCGCAGGACGGTCGAAGGACCCCCTAAGTGCTTGCATCGTGACTCGCCGCCGCCCGACCAGGTTACCAGGGGCGGGGTCCTTCGACCGTCCTCCGCGGTTCGGCGCGAAAGCGCCTCAACCGCTCCGGCGGCTCAGGATGACAATCTAAAACAGCGCCATCTGCGGCGGCAGCGCTTTCGGCGGCGGCATCACGATGGGGCGAACGCGCTTCGTTCCTAGCAGCAGCCAGAGGTGGCGGCGGATCCACTCTTTCGACTCGCGGTAGTAACGGAACTTGCGCTCCTCTTTGTGGAAGCGGCGGTTGTGGCTCGCGCCGAGGACGTGGTGCAGGTACTCGTGAAAGATCACCGACTGGATGAAAAACGCCGGGACGTCAGGCGCGTTCAGCAGCGGGTGGATGCGGATCTCGGTGGTGATGTGGTTGTACGAGCCGAGCCGGATCGAACGCCGTTTCTTGCGCGTGATCTGCTGACCCCAGCGCACCGGTAGCGGCGGATATTTGTAGAAATACGTGCGATGGACCTCGGCGGCGAGTGAGGCCAGCCGGTAATTGCGCTGATCGGCGTTGCCGAGCGGGAGCGGACGCGTCTCCATTGCGAGTCATTGTGCGGAGCGCACGTCCGCTTCGCAACAAAAAACTAGTCGTCGCCACCGCCGCCGGCGTTCTTCATCACGTTCGTAACGTTCTGCATCGCCGCGGACGTGATCATGGCCGTTCCGGCAGCGATGACCTCGTCGCCCTTGCGCATCCCCAGCCAGACGCCGACGCCGGCGCCGAGGACCACCGCGGCGATCGGGAAGGTGCGGATGTGCTCGCGCCACGACTCCGGCAGCAGGTTTTCGATTTCCTCGAACAGCGCCTCCGGGCCGCTTTCGGCCAGTGCGTTGCCGAGCTGCGTGGCCTTCTCGCGGATCGGGAAGTCGTAGTCCATGCCCGCCGCTGCGCGCTCGTGATCGTCATTTCGTGTGGTAGCCATCGGTTAACTCCTTAGTCGTCGTCGCCGTCGCGGCGAAGCAGCAGCCCGACCAGGAAGCCAACGCCGACTGAAATCAACAGCGCTTTTCCGGGATTCGAGCGGACGTAGCTGCGGACCTGATCGGTGATCGCGCCGAAGTCGACGTCTTCCATCTTCTCTTTGGCGCGGTTGTACTGGCTGCGCGTAAAGTCGGATGCCGCCTCATATTTTTCGTTGACGAAATCCTTGGCCTTGCCGAAGCGGGAACTGGCATCGCCGCCACCTTCGCTGCCTGCTCCGGGTGCACCGCTGGTCGTTTCTTCCATGACGTTCTCCTTCAACGCGCAGCCTATCAGAGGCGCGCGCTTCGGATTGCAGCGTTCGTGCCGCGCGTACAATCGCGCGCCATGCGCATCCGCCTCGAGCACGTCACGCACGCGTATGCGGGAAGCGACGTATCGGCAGCCGTGCAGGTGCTCGACGACGTCTCGCTGGAGATTGCCTCCGGCGATTTCGCGGTGCTCATGGGCGCCTCGGGCAGCGGAAAATCGACACTGTTGAATTTGATCGGCGCGGTGGATCGCCCTGTCTCCGGACGATTGCTGCTCGATGACGTCGATACGTCGTCGCTCGACGAATCGAGCCTGACGATGCTGCGGCGAACATCGATCGGCTACATCTTCCAGTTCTTCAACCTGATTCCAACGCTGAACGTCTTCGAAAACGTCGCCTTCCCGCTTTCACTCGCCAAGATGCCGCGCAGCGAAATCAAATCGCGCGTAGCCGAGGTGCTGAAGGAAGTCGGACTCGGAAATCGCGCGTCACATTTTCCGAACGAGCTCTCCGGCGGCGAGATGCAACGCGTCGCCATCGCGCGCGCCGTGATCCATCGCCCGCCGCTGATCCTCGCCGACGAACCAACCGGCAATCTCGATTCGAAAAACGGCGACATGATCCTCGACCTCATTCGCGAGATTCACAATTCGCGGCGTCCGACGATCGTGATGGCGACCCATTCCGAGCGCGCGGCGGCGTACGGCGATTACGTAGTGGAGGTGGCGGATGGGAAAGTGAACCGGGGGTCGGGTGTCGGGAGTCGGGTGTCGGAGAAAGAGCCGGGCCTAGCTCCGACCCCCGACCCCCGGCTCCCGACCCCCTCGTGAACATGATCCTCCGCGCCCTCGTCCTCCGCCCCATCTTCCGCGAAGTCCAGCGCACCGCGCTGACCATCCTCGGCATCGCCGTCGGCGTCGCGGTCGTCGTCGCCATCGCGCTCTCCAATCAAAGCGCGTTGCGCGCGTTCCAGGAATCGGTCGACGCCGTCGCCGGACGCGCCAACTACATGATCGTGTCCGACGCCGGATTGAACGAAGACGTGCTTCTGAAACTGCAGCCGTTCTGGGAGAAAGGCGTCCGCTTCGCGCCGGTGATCGACATCGAAGGGATGGCCGAGCCGTGGCAGCAGCCGATCCGCCTCCTCGCCGTCGACATGCTCTCCGATCTCCACTTCCGCGACTACCGCTACGCCAGCGTCGTCACCAGCGACGAAAAATCGGCGGCGACGTACCTGGCCATCCTGCGCGACGATTCGGTCGTTCTCCCGGCGACGTTCGCGAAAGAACACGGACTGAAACTCGGGTCGCCACTCACGCTGAACATCAAAGGCGTCCGCCGCACCATGATCGTGCGCGGCCTGCTCGAAGCGAGCGGACCGGCGACCGCGTTCAACGGCGCCATCGCCATCGCCGACATCGCCGCCGCGCAGTCGACCTTCGGTTTCGAAGGGCGATTGACCCGCATCGATCTGATCGTCCCCACCGACGCGATCAAGAGCGAAATCCAGCGCGTCCTCCCCGCCAGCGCGCGCATGGAACGCCCCGCGCGCCGCAACGAGCGCGTCGAGAAAATGCTGCGCGCCTTCCGCGTTAACCTCTTCGCGCTTGCCGGCGTCGCGCTGCTGGTCGGCATGTTCCTCGTCTACAACACCGTCCTGATCTCGATCCTCCGCCGCCGCAAAGACGTCGGCGTCCTGAAAACCCTCGGCACCTCGGCCACGCAAGTCTTCGGCGCGTTCCTCGTAGAAGGCCTCGCCTTCGGCGCGATCGGCTCCCTCGCCGGCATCGCCGTCGGCCGCGGCCTGGCCTGGCTGATCCTCCGCGAGATCGGCCGCACCATCAACGCGCTGTACGTCAGCTCGACGCCCGAAGCGATCGTGCTGACGCCGGGCATCCTCGCCGCGGGCGTGGCGGTCGGAACCATCCTCTCGCTGCTTTCGGCGATCCAGCCATCGATCGAAGCCTCGCAAGTACGCCCGACGCTGCTGCTGTCCGGCGCTCAGACGGCCGCGAAGAAAACGCGATCGATCACGATGATCGCCATCGCGATTGCCTGCTTCGTCGTCGCCGCGCTTCTGTCGCGACTGCCCGCATGGAACGGAATCGCCGTCGCCGGATACATCGCCGTCCTCTTCGTCGTGGCCGGATTCTCCGCACTCGCGCCGATGATCGTCACCGCTGTCTCCAACCTGCTGCGGACGCCCTACCGCGCGATCTTCGGCATCGTCGGCGAGCTGGCCTCGGCATCGATCCCCGCCTCGCTGCGCCGCACCTCCATCGCCTCGGCCGCGCTCTCGCTCGCCATCGGCATGATGGTGGCCGTGGCGCTGATGGTCGGCAGCTTCCGCGAAACCGTCCGCGTCTGGGTCGACCAGACCGTCAGCTCCGACCTCTGGCTCCGTCCCGCGAAAGGCCTTTCGAACGCGGATGCCGCCGCGTTCCCGAACGCGATCTCAGCGGAGTTGGAAAAAGTCCCGTTCATCGCCGCCTTCGACCGCGCCAGCGGACGCGGCGTCGCGTACGGCGATGCCGTCGTCACCGTCGCCAGCGGCGACTTCGACATCGCCGCACGATTCGGCGACCTACCGATGATCGCGCCGCGTTCGCTGTCCGAGGCGCTGCGAAATGCGATCGCGAAGAGTGGCGTCGCCGTCTCCGAAAGCTTCGCGCTCAAGTACGAGAAAAACGTCGGCGACGACATCACGCTGACCACGAGCTCCGGCCCACGCCATTTTCCAATCACCGGCGTCTACCGCGACTACTCCAACGACCGCGGCGTCATCGCCATGGACCGCGCGCTTTACGTCCGCTCCTACGGCGACGACAGCATCACCACCGTCGTCATCTACCTCAAGCCCGGCATCACCCGCGACACCGCGAGGCGCCAGCTCGAAACGATGTTCGGCCCGAAGTACCACGCCTTCGCCGTCACCAACGGCGAGATCCGCGGCGAAGTGATGAAGATTTTCGACCAGACCTTCCTGATCACCTACGCCCTCCTCGCCGTAGCCATCGTCGTCGCCGTCCTCGGCGTGATCAACACCCTGGCCGCCCTGATCCTCGAACGCAAACGCGACCTCGCCCTCCTCCGAGTCCTCGGCATGTCCATCGCCGAAGTCCGCCGCATGCTCGTCCTCGAATCGTCGGTCCTCGGCCTCACGTCGACCGCCGCCGGCCTGGCGATGGGCTACGTCTTGTCGTGGATTCTGATCTACGTAATCAACAAACAATCCTTCGGCTGGACGATCGCCTTCCACACGCCGGTGCGGTTGATCGCCGCCTCGCTGGCGGTAACGTTCATCGCGTCACTATTGGCGGGACTTGTTCCCTCGCGTTTGGCGCGCAGAATCGACTTGGCGAGTGCAATGAAGGCGGAGTAGATCTTCCAATGCTCGTCCCCTACCGGATCCATCAGCCGTTCGGAAGTGCATCAGCAGGCGATTCCGGAGCACCAACGAAGCCCTGACCTCAGCCGCCGTGAGCGTCGTCAGGATCGCCGACGGCCGGTCGGAAGACAGCTCGTCGTACACTTGTTCGCCGAAACATCATGACCCGAGTCGAACAACTGGAACAGCAGATCGTCCAACTCGATCCGGACGAGTTTGCACAACTCCGTGAGTGGTTGATGGAACAGGATTGGGCGGAGTGGGATCTTCAGATCGAGCGTGACGCGGCTTCGGGCAAGCTGGATCGCCTGGCGAAGCAGGCGTTGGCCGATCATGCCGCCGGCAAGTCCCGGCTCCTGTGAACCATCACACCTCGCCGGAGTTTTGGAAGGCGTTTGACCGCCTTCCGATGGACATTCAGCTGCTCGCTCGGAGCAACTACGAGCTTCTGAAGGACGACCCACGGCATCCGTCACTGCACTTCAAGAAGGTTGCGGGGTATTGGTCTGTTCGAGTCGGCCTCGGATATCGCGCACTTGGCACCGACGTGGCCGACGGTGTGCTCTGGTTCTTTATCGGCACGCACGCTCGATACGACCGACTGACGTAATCGAATCTCGCGCGAAGGCTTCTCGCTCCGGAGAAGCTGCCGTCCGTTTCGCCGCGGCGCCGTGCGGTGCGCCAGGCCGGCACGGCCGGAAGCGCTGGTTGCACAAGGCTCGGCCACCCTTTCCGCTCAATCTTTCTGCCGCGCAGACTCCCGGGGTCGTCGGCCTCAAGTCAGGAATGTTGCGGCGGACGTGGTCCTCGCTTACGCTCGTGACTCTGGAGGTCGACGATGGGCAACTCACGAGTGATCGGCATCTGCATCGTGATCTTCGGAGCACTTGTCGCCATCGACGGTGCGGTGATGCGGCCATTCCGGTGGTGGGGCATCGGCGCCGGCCTGTTCTTCGTCCTGGTCGGCCTGCGGTTCTTCCTTCGATCTCGCGCGGCCGTGCCTCCGGTAACCTGACTCGTCGCTGTACATGACACAAAGGAGATTTCGGTGACGTCCAGTGCGATCAAGCCGCGAGTCACATCGTTCGCTCCGCAGTTCCTCGTCGATGACCTCGAACGGTCGATTGCGTACTACCGCAAGATCGGTTTCACATTCGGCGAGACCTGGGACGGTTTCTACGCCATAGGCTATCTGGACGGGCATGAACTTCATTTGAAAGAGGCGCCGAGGAACGAGGCGGAGCGGCAGCGCCGGCGCGACGACGAGCATCTCGACGCTGCGGCGGGCGTTGACGGCATCGAGTCGTTCTACGAGCAGTGTGTTGCGAACGGCGCGGCAATCGTGAAGCCGCTCGCGCCGACCGCCTGGGGTACAAAGGATTTCTACATCGAGGATCCAGACGGCAACATCATCTCGTTTGGCGGCCGGCCGGCAACAGGCTTATGACGCGACCGGAGATTTCCGCCATCTCGCCGTTCTTCATCGTGCGGGACGCAGTGTCGGCGCTTTCGTTCTATCGCGACAAGCTCGGATTCGAGATCACCTTCCAGGGGCCGGACGACGATCCCTTTTTCGGCATCGTGTGCCGAGGCGGCGCGATGATCATGCTCAAGAGCGTCGGTGTCGATCCACTCCCGAATTACAAGCGGGAGCCCGCGGCGCGCTGGGACGCGTATCTTTCCGCTCCCGATTCCGATGCGCTTGCGGCCGAGTTTGCGTCGCGCGGCGTCGAATTTTCGGAACCGCTCAAAGACACTCATGACGGTTTGCGCGGGTTCGAGATCAAGGACTCCGATGGCTACGTTTTGTTCTTCGGCCACCCGCGTTCGTAAGCCCTCACTCCTCCACAAACCGGTAACTGGCATGGCTGTCGTAATCGATGCCGTGTTTTTCTTTGAGTTTCTGGATGTAGTTGAGGTCTGACTTGGTATGCGGACTGGCGACGCCGTCGCCGAGGGGTTCGCAGGTGTGGAGGAGGATTTCCTCGAGGCAGCTCGTCAACGACATTCTCTTGTGCGCGGCGAGATCGGTCAAAAGCGCGGCCAGGCGTTTTTCGAGGCGGACGGGGACGTCGACGCGTTCGATCTTCAGAGGCGGTTCCGTCGGCTGCAGGCGCTGTCCGAAGACGAGGTAATGACCTTCGAGATCGCGGACGGTGTAGTCGTGGAAGCCCCACGGCTTGTCGGACGGCTCTTCGAAGATTTCGACGCCGTTGGCGCGGTGGAACTCGTAGAGCTCATCGGCGTCGCCGATGACGAAGAAGACGACGGAGCCGTTCGGATCAGGCGTGCCTTGGCGGAGAAACATCTGCGCGTTGTCGCCGAGGTTCACGCCGGCGAAGGTCGGCGGCTCGCCCCAGGTGAACGCGCACCGGAAGCCGAGCTTCTTCGTGTAGAAATCGACGGCAGCCGGGATGTCGCGGACGGCCAGGCTGGCGTGGTGCTGTTCGCAATCGACGTCAGGGTTGGGCGGATTCGGCATCGGTGCTCCCTTCAGATTGTCAGCGCGCCGGGTAGGAGAATCGCACCACCACACACTCCTTCGTCAGTGAGCGTTCCAAACGAGCTCCGGAGCCGGTTGACATGAGCAATTTAGATGACGGCGAGGATAAAGCAACGATGGCGATTCTGGAGGGAGAGGAGGCATGGGTAGGTAAATCGCGCAGCCGGACCCTCCTTCATCAGGAGTGGCAGTCATGAGCAGTTCAGAAAGCGACAATCAGGCAGCATTCGCAGTTCTCCAGGCCGAATTGACACGACTCCGCGAAGGGGCGATGGAAGCGTGGCATGGGTTTCTAAATTTTTTTACGTGGGGACTGACCACGCAGAGCGTCGTCATGGGCTTGCTCATGACACATAAGTCGGAGCTGGACGCCAGGTACCTGATCGTACTGACCGGCTCTCTGGCGGCCCTCGATATTCTTGGCGTTCTGGCCGGGCTGCGAATCTCTTCATTCACTCGGTTACAGGGAAAACTGGCCGATGAGATCTGCCGTGTCATGACCGCCCGCGCCGAAACTTCCGGGCTGAACGTCAACCTCACCTCGGGGTTTTCCGGCGAGTACGTCTCGTTCTACGCGAAATTGTGCGTGGGGGCGCTGTCAGTAACGGCCGCGGGATGGGCGTGGCTGCTCTATTACACCGTTCGCCACAATCACGCGACGTTCGCGAGAGTGATCAACGCCGCCGTCGCCGCGGTTTTCTGATCCTTTCCCCACGGCGGCCCGGCGGACTTGCCGAGGGTTACCACCCTGTCATCCAGCGTCAGCCCTTTCTCGGGGACCGCTACGACGTTCAGGTCGCATGCCTCGGCGGCCGCAATCAGCGCCGCTGGAAAGAGGACACCTTCGGCCTTGTGCATGCGAACGTGGACGGATCGAATCTGCTCGAAGGTCCAGTCGGGCATTGGCGACCCGACGATCACCGCGCATCCGGCGATCTCGTGACGAGCGGATCGTTTTACGAACACGCGCATTTCCCGCTCGGCGATCCGATGCGCGGAGGCGACGCCACGCTGCACGAGCCTCCGAGCTTCGACCTCCGGAAGTTGCTCGGCCGCGTGATAGGGCTGCTTCGCCCACACCTCATCGACGAGCTCGATCCGACGTCGGTCGACGACGACAAAGCCACCGTCCGACGAACCGATGACTACGAGCGCGGCCCAGCCGGAGTGCGCCTTGAAGCCGGCCGCGATTCGCATTACGGATGCAGAGCGGCGTGAATCAACGACGCGAGGCGCGTGCCCGCCTGCTCCAAACGCAACTCGACGTCGTCGGCAAACTCGTCCTGGTAGGCCTCCGTCAAAACGCGGCCCGGGCCCGTCAAGGCCTCGCAGGCTCCATCGCAGTTTGTCCTCTTGCAGTACTTGACGTCAGGAAGGGTCGTGATGTCGTACGACTCCTGCGCCCATTGAAGCGGCTTCGAGGCCAGCCACGCCTTTCTCTGCGCGGCGGTGATCGTGGCCTGGAGCGTGTCGGCGAAGAAGAGCACGTCGGGGCCGGGAAGATCCTGTCGGATGATCCCGCTGTCCCACACCGAGTGCAGGTTCAACGTTGCGTCGGGTTTGTCGGGGATTTGCGGGATGGGATAGAAGCCGCCGGTGACCGGTTGGATCAGGTTTCCGCCCTGATCCTTTTCGTAGCTGATGTGCAGCGGCTGATGGATGTCGCCGACCCAATGTCCGAGGAAGATGAGCGCCTCGGCACGATCCTGATCGTTGGTGGCCGTCTGCAGATCGTGCGAATGTTTCTCGATTGCGAAGACAACGCAGTTCTTTGCGCAAGCACTTTCCGGAATGTGTTTCACAGAACGAGCGACGTTGAGGAAGTGCCAGGCGTTGAACGGCTCGAAGTGAATCCAGGGACTGCTGGTCTCGCCTTTCTTCCTGGCATCGACCGCTTTGGAACGCGCCACGTCGGGAAAGATGCAGGCGTCGGGGTATCCCTCGATCTTGAGATCGTTGTCCGGCGGCGTTTGGTACGCCTTGGTCAGCCGCTCGACCTCCTTTTGATCCTCTGGCGACAGCGACTGGAAGGCGATCCGGCAGACGATGCGGTGTCCATCCCGCCCCCACGCGAATACGTTGCATGCAGAAACGATGATCAGAAAAAAGACGGCCAGAGCTTTGCGCATGAGCGCCTCCTCAGTTCGATTTGCAGCAGGACCCGATCAGGAGTGTAGCGCGTCGACCGTGTACTCGCTCTGCACCAGGCCCTCTGCGAACGATCGCGTGGCGACGTGCGTGAGGCGGACGTCGCGCGACAACGGTCCGAAGAGCGGGATGCCACTGCCGAGGAGGACCGGGATGCGCGTGATGATCAGGCTCTGGATCAGGCCCGCTTCGAGGAAGCGCTGGATCGTAACGCCGCCATCGACGTAGACGTGGTTGATGCCGCGCTCGTCCAGCCGCGCCGTAATTTCCTTCGGATCGCCCGACATGAAATCGCAGTTCGCGCCTTCGGGCGCTTTCAGTTCAGCCGCCTTCGAGCTGAGGACCACCACCGGCGTCTTGCCGTAGAACCATCCACCGAAAGCGAGAACAGTCTCGAACGTCTTGCGGCCGATGACGATCGCGTCGACCGAGGCGATGAACTCGTCATAGCCGTGCGGCTCGGGATTGGCGGGGAGCCAGTCGATCGCGCCGTTCTCGCGAGCGATGAAACCGTCCAGGCTTGTGGCAATGAACACGGATGCCTTCATCAATCGTGCGATCCGCGTTCGCTTGCCCAGATGATGACCACGCCGATCAGGAGTCCGATACCGACGCCGCCGGCGAAGTCGGCGGCGTCGAGCGGAATCCCCACCGCGGGGACAAATCGCGACGCGGCGACCAGAAATGCAAGGACGATGAAGAAGAGAAAGATTTTCGTTATCCGGCTCATGGTCAGGACTCGATCGCGCGCCACGCCAGGAACCAAGGCTCGCGTCTTCCGAACTTCGTCGCCAGCGCCGTGCCGATGCCGAAGACCGAGGCTAGTGCCCAGATGATCGGGCCGGCGATCGGGATCAGACGGATCGCGCCGAGGATCACCACGCCGATGACGACCATGGCCAGATCGCCGCGAAGCCACTTGCGGCCGGCCAGTTGTTCGCGTGTGCGGGAGCCGGCCACCAGCGTTCCGATGGCGTGGAAGACGGCGATCGTGCCGTAGATCTTCGTCAGGATCGCGAAGACGCCGAGCGCGAAGAGGAGCGGCACGCCGACGTGGTACGGGATCAGGTAGCTGAAGACGACCGCAGTCAGCACGAAGCTGGTCACGGCCACGAGTCCGAGCGCGAAGCAGTGGAGAGCGCTTGCGCGCATCTCAACGGACGAGTAGCGGATCTCGCGTCCGCTGAGCAGCGTCAGTGCGACTGCGGCGAACATCCACACCGCCAGCAGCGCCGCGATCACGGCGGTGTTCTGCATCATCGCCGTCGCGCCTTCGGGGGTCAGCGGTCCGCGTACACGGAAGCTGGACGGCGCGGCCATGATCGCGGTGACGAGCGATGCGGCGACGACCGTCAGCGGCAGAAACAGCCGCAGCGTTCTACGCATCGATCCCCCTCGGCGCGCGCCGCAGCAGCGCGATCAGCAATCCATTCACGATGACGAACGCGGCGCCGAACACGACCTGCGCGCCGAGCGACGCCGAACGCAGAGAGTTCGCGGCGCGATTCAACTGCGCGCGAAGAACGTCCATCGACGTCAACGATCCCTCGACAACATGCAACGGCGACATGCCGGCCGCATCCAATAGCGCAAGCGCGACGATCGCGACGACGGCCGCGGTGCCGAGAACCAGCGGCCACGCGCGATGCGACGAACCTTCCCATGGCGCGAGCGGCAGGGCGTCGAGGTCGAGCGACGGCGGCTCAACGTCCGCCTTCTCCGCCAGCGCGATCGCCTCGGCATTGCACTTCGCGCACGTGCGCAAATGCGCGGCATTCGCCTCGGGATCTTCGAGGTATCGCTGGCAGTCGTCTTTCGTCATAAGGGTTCCACGAATCCTTCGAGCTCGACCTTCAGCAGGTTGCGAGCCCGAAACAGTTTGTTCTTCACAGTGCCGAGGGGCAGCTTCTTCATCGAAGCGATCTCCTCGTAGGATAGCTCCGCGAAGTGGCGGAGTTGAATCAGCTCCCGATAATCGGACGGCAGGTTCTTCACCGCCGAGTCGATGGCGCCGGCGAGCTGCTTGTTATTCAACGCGCGATACGGCGACACGCCCGTGTCGGCAAACTCGCGCTCTTTCGTATCGTCTTCGCCGGGCTTCGGCGAGATGGAAACCTCGTTCACGCTCTTCTTGCGAAGAGCATCGATGGCGCTGTTCTGGGCGATGCGGAAGAGCCACGTCGAGAACTGATATTTCGGGTCGTAACGATCGAGGGCGACGTAAACCTTCACGAAGATTTCCTGGGCGAGATCGTGAGCGTCTTCATAGCGATGCGTGATCCGATACACATAGTTGATGATGCGCTTTTCGTAGCGCTTCACCAGCTCTGTGAACCGGTCTCGGTCGCCCTCGAGGATGCGCGCCACCAGGGTGCGGTCGTCGAGCTGCTCACATTCAGCCATGCGTGGTTACGGTTTCCGCAGTCGAAAGTTTTGCCGGGCCGGCACGGCCGGCGGCGTCAGTTGCCAAGGCTCATCGGCCGTATCGGAAGCAATATACAGTCGCGCGAGATTCTTTTGCCTATGATCGCGATCCGCAACCTGATCAAGCGCTACGGCGATTTCACGGCCGTGGATGATGTGTCGCTCGACGTCGCCCGCGGCGAGATCTTCGGGTTCCTCGGGCCGAACGGCGCGGGCAAGACGACCACGATCCGCATTCTGGCCGGACTGTCGCTGCCGACCTCAGGCACGGTCCACATTAATGGTCTGGACGTGACGACCGAGGGCGTGCGCGTCAAAGCGACGACCGGCTATATCCCCGACCGGCCGTATCTCTACGAAAAATTGACCGGCCGCGAGCTGCTGCAATTCGTGACAAATCTCTACGGACGCGAGTGGCGCGATTGCGAAGCGCGCGGGCTCGAGATGCTCGCGTATTTCGGCATCGCCGATTGGGCGGACGCGCGGATCGAGAACCTGTCGCACGGGATGAAGCAGAAGCTGGTCATCGCCTCGGCGCTCGTCCACGATCCGGAGCTGCTGATCATCGATGAACCGATGGTCGGCCTCGATGCGCTCGCGCAAAAGCAGGTCAAGCTGCTGTTTCGGCGGCTGGCCGATGAGAAGAAGACGGTGTTTCTGACGACGCATACGTTGTCGGTGGCAGAAGCGGTCTGCGATCGAATCGCGATCATCAATCACGGACGGATCGTGGCCAGCGGCACGACAGCAGAGTTGAAGAGCGAGCGCGAGTTGGAGGATGTGTTTCTGGAGCTGACGTATGAACTGTCATCGTGAGCCGCCGAAGGCGTTGGAGCGCGAAGCGCGCAACGCCGGAGGACGGTCGAAGGACCCCCAACCTGCTAACCCGGGCGGGAGGGGGGCTCTCCACATGACGCGTACTTTTGAAACGCGACCACCCGATCCGGGGTTCAGCTGGGGGTCCTTCGACCGTCCTCCGCTGCTTCGGCTTCGCCTACGCAGCTCCGGCGGCTCAGGATGACAGTGGAAACGATCGCGTCGTTACGCGCGCGACTCCGCGCGCTCGTTGCGAATCCGCGCGACGTCGATGTGCTCCTTGCCGACGTTACCGGCCGTACGCCGGCGTGGTTGTTCGCGCACGGCGAGGAGCAAATCGATCCGGCGGCGGTCGAGGCGCTGGTGCGGCGCCGGATCGATGGCGAGCCGCTGCAGTACATCCGTGGCAAGGCGGAGTTCTTCGGACGCGAATTCTTCGTCGATGATCGCGTCCTCATTCCGCGGCCCGAGACGGAGTTGCTCGTCGAAGCGGCCATCGCGCGGGCGCCCCGAGGAGCGCGCGTGCTCGATGTTGGGTCGGGAAGCGGCTGTATCGCCATCACGATCGAGCGCGAACGGCGGGATCTCGAAGTCACATCGATCGACGTCTCCGTCGCGGCGCTGGCTGTCGCAACGCGCAATGCGCGCGCGCACGAGGCAAACGTCCGCTTCGCAGCGTCCGACGCGTTCGAAGCAATCCGCGGCGAGTTCGACCTCATCGTCGCCAATCCGCCGTACATCCCACGCGCCGGCTACGACGAGCTCGCGACCGAAGTGCGCGAGCACGAGCCGCAGATCGCGTTGACACCGGGACCGCGCGGAACGGAGATGATCGAACGCATTCTCAAGGCGCGCCGTGCGCCAGTGGTGATGCTCGAGATCGGATTCGGACAACTCGCCGATGTCCGCGACGTTGCGGGCGGCTACGAAATCGTTCATGTCATCAACGACCTCGCCGGCATCGAACGCGTTGTCGTACTATCGCGCCATGGCCGCACATGACCGTTGCCTCTTCTGCCGCATCGTCAGCGGCGAGATCCCATCGAAGAAAGTCTTCGAAGACGACGTCGCCATCGCCTTCAACGACATCAATCC
>JAFAOU010000202.1 GCA_019247495.1 Acidobacteriota bacterium | reverse complement strand
CGTACAACTCGCCACAACATCAATCGTTGCATAGCCGATCGCGTTGGCGTGGATGCCGCCAACAGCGCGGTTGCATGAGCTCGTCCCGCCAGTCGTCAGCGCTCTGCGCACCTCGGACATGATGGCCGCCGGGACGACTCCGGGAATCGCGCCGCAATCGATTGAGGCGCGGAGATTGGGGTTGCTGGTAGGCCAGATCGAGCCCGGTGTCGCGCCTGACGTGGCGCCGTTCGGCGGAGCGATCGTATTTCGGATGAGGACATCGGCCAGATCGATGGCCTGGATGTCGTACGCGCCCAGGAAGAGGTTGAAGGTCATCACCGGATAGGCGAAGTCGGACCACAGGGTGACGTGTGCGATCTGCGGGTAGCGCGAGACATTGGTGACGGTGAAGAGCGTGGTCTGTCCGGACGCACCAGTGAGATCGACCTCGAAGTACGGCAGCAGCAGCGTCGCGGCGGGGCCAACTTTGATGTCGCAACTGTCGTCGTTGGCGATCGACGGCGGAGGCGTGGTCTTACTCACCGCTCTGTTCCTCTGGGCCGGCCCGCCAGTCGCGATGGGAGTCACGGTCGTAGTCTCCGCGCACTGCGCAGTCGAGCCGTTGGTGAGCGTCGTTCCAGGCGGACACTTGAACACACCGCCCGCGGGTCCGATCGGTACCGTGGAACTCGGGAACGCAGCCGGCGAACAGCCGTTGCCGAGTGAGGTTGCATCGAACTCCGCCGTCATTCGGGTGTAGATGAAGGCGGTGCCGAACATCGTCACGGTCACCCAGTTCTGGCTCGGACGTGGACCGGCGTTCGTCGACGATCCAACCGGGGCGAGCCCATCGCGCGTGGCCGAGTAGCTCGTGCTGCCGCGGTTGTTCAGATTGAGATAGAACCAACCGCCGGGGTCGGAGCTGCCGATGGCCGGGTAGAAAGGGTTCGACGACGACGTCGAGGAGGTCGCTGCAAGCCGTGGTCGCGAAACCAGGGAGTCATTTCCAAGCGTGAACGGATTCTCGTGCTCATCGAAGCGCACGACTTCCGCTACGCCCATCGCCGCTGACGATGCAGCATCGTTGCAGCTCCCGCTTCCAAATCCTTCGCGCCAGATATTGAGGTTTGTCCGGAAGGCTGCCGCGCCCCCCTGAACGAACCTGGCCGCGAATGTTGCCGGCAACGGCTGCCTGCGATCGATGGCCCGGCTCGACGAGGGCGTGTACCGGTCGTAGAAGGTGTAAGGCAACGCAGATGCGACCTTCGATCCGACGCCACCACCCTCGGGGACTGCTCGGATATGGACCAGAGGATTGACCGCGGCATCAAAGGACGAAGCGGTCGTTCCGGCCGGAGCCGGTCCAAGCTGCTGGTAGTCGCCGATCAGGACGTTATCGAACAGAAGGTTATTCGTGTAGTAGAGCGGATCGGTGGGAAGCCGGCTGGTGCAGTTCGAAACGACGTCGATCGTGATGTATCCGACCGCGTTCGCGTGGACTCCGCCGACCTTATTCGGGCAAGCAGCGGAACCGCCCGGATTGTAATCACCGGTGGTGAGAGCGGTTCTCAATGCGGCCACGAGTGCTGGCTGGAGTGGTCCCGGCTGGTTCGAGCAGTTGATCGATGCGCCCCCACCCGCAAAGTTCGGGTTGGCGGTGAAGCCGGCTGACAACGAACCAACACCAGTCGGCTGGGTCTGGCCGATGGTCGGACCGGTCCCGCTGGGCTGAGCGATCGTGCCGATCAGAATCTGGTATATCGAGATTCCCTGCACGTCATAACCGGTGAGATAGATGTTGAAGCTCAAAACCGGAAACGACCAGTCCGTCCAGATCGTGACGTGAGCGATCTGCGGAAAGCGCGTCACGTTCGTGATCGTGAAAAGCGTGTCCTGCGTACGGTTGACGAAGTCGACCTCGAAGTACGGAAGGAGCAGTGTGGCGGCGGGGCCGACCGTCACGTCACAGGAGTCGTCGTTGTTGACCGTCGAAGGAGAGGCGGCGAAAACGGACGTTGCGAACAGGAGTAGTAGAAGCGATAGGTATTTCATTGTTTTCGTCCCGGGTTCTTCGGCGAGAGGTTGGGTCGGCGAATCACGGCGGCGGATTGATGTTGGTTCCCGTGCACTGCTGCCTCGATCCGTTGGTGAGCGTCGTGCCGGGCGGGCAGACGAAGACGCCGCCGGCGGGGCCGATTACGGCCCCCGCTGCAACTGCAGGCGAACAGCCGTTGCCGAGGGGCGCTGCATCGAACTCGCCGGTTAGGCGGTTCCCGCCAGCGGCATTGCCGAACAACGTGACCGTCACCCAATTCTGGCTCGGGCGCGGGCCAACCGTCCCAGAAGTGATGGGTGACAGGTTCGTGCGCGCATTCGTCGGTAGCCGTTCGCCTCCGATCTCCCTTGTCACGGAGTAGCTCGTGCTGCCTCCGTTATTGAGATTGAGGTACATCCAACCACCGGCGTCGGCGGAGGAAACTTGCGGATAGATGTCTGAGTTCGATGACGCCGTCGAAGACGCGGCGGTGTTCAGTCTAGGTGGCGGGCATCCTCCTTCATAGCAGTACGAGACGGTATTGGGGTTTTCGTGCTCATCGAATTTGACAAACTCCGAAACGAGCATGTATGCGGACGTGAATGCGTCCGCACAACTGCCAATGCCGAAGCCCTCGCGCCAGATGGTGAGGTTCGTCGCAAACGCCCCTGTACCACCCTGAACGTAGCGTGCTGCAAACGTTGAGGGGAGCGGCTGGCGGCGGTCAAATGTCCGTGCCGCCGCCGGGGTGTAGCGATCGTAAAACGTGTATGGCAGCCGGGTACCTACATTCGACCCGGCGCCTCCCCCCTCGGGCACGGCCCGAATGTGGACCATCGGATTGCCGGTCGCATCGAACGAGTAACCGGTTCCGACTGGATGCGGTTCAAGCTTCTGGTAGTCCCCGAACAGGACGTTGTCGAAGAGAAGGTCGTTCGTGTAGTAGAGCGGATCAGCCGGCGAGCGGGACGTACAACTCGCCACAACATCAATCGTTGCATAGCCGATCGCGTTGGTGTGGACTCCGCCAACAGCGCGGTT
>JAFAOU010000199.1 GCA_019247495.1 Acidobacteriota bacterium | reverse complement strand
TGACCGTCCCACCGACAGCGCCGCCCGAACTCGACCCGGCCGTGCGCGCGGCCTTCGTCGAGGTGGCCGAGCGGCGCTTCGGACTGCGCCCGACCGAGCAGCAGGCCGACCAGCTCGCCGCCCTCGCGTCGGCCCTGGCCGCCCGCGTCGGCGCGACCGACCCACTCGCCCTCGCGCGCAGCCTCGCCGCCGGACACCACCCGGAGCTGCTGGACGAGATTGCCGCCACCCTCACGATCCACGAGACGCACTTCTTCCGGGTCGGCCCCCAGATCGAGGCGCTCCGCCGGACGATCCTGCCGGACCTCCTGCGCGCTCGCGCCGCGACCCGGCGGCTGCGCCTCTGGTCGGCCGGCTGCTCGACCGGCGAGGAGCCGTACACGCTGGCGATGGTGCTGGCCTCGCACTTTCCGGCGGCGGACGGATGGTCGGTGGAGATTCTCGCGTCCGATCTCTCCACGCGCGTGCTCGCCGCGGCGCGCGACGGCGTGTGGCCGGTCGAGCGCAGCAACGACATCCCCGAACCGCTGCGCAAGGCCTACATGCTGCGCGGAGTTCGCAGCGAAGAGGGCCGCATGCGCGCGCATTCGTCGCTGCAATCGATGATCACGTTCCGCCGCATCAACCTCAACGACGACGACTACGGCATCAATACCAGGTTCGATCTCCTCTTCTGCCGCAACGTCCTGATCTACTTCAACCGCGAGTCGAAAGAGCGCGTGATCAATCGCCTGGTGCGGCACCTCTCGGGGTCAGGCCTTCTTTTTCTCGGCCATTCCGAAAGCCTCGCCGCCACCTCGTTCGGCATGGAGCACGCCGGTCCGACTGTCTATCGCCGCACCGGCAGCTAGCGCATGCACAACCGTCCGCTCCGCCTGCTCGTCGTCGACGATTCGGCCGTCATGCGCCAGGCCATGATCGCCATCTGCCGCCGCGCGCCGGACATCGAAGTGCGCGTCGCCGCCGACCCGCTCATCGCGCAGGCGAAGATGCGCGAGTCGCGCCCCGACGTGATGCTGCTCGACATCGAGATGCCGCGCATGGACGGCCTGACGTTCCTTCGCAAGTTGATGGCCGACGATCCGCTGCCGGTGGTGATCTGCTCGGCGCTGGCCGGGCGCGGAACGGAGACGGCGCTGCGCGCGCTCGAAGAGGGAGCGGTGGAGATCGTGGCCAAACCGCGCATCGCGCTCTATGACTTTCTGAACGAATCGACGGAGATGTTCATCGACGTGATCCGCGCCGCCGCGCACGCGCGAACGCGGCGGCGGATACGAATCGAGAAACGCCATTCGCCCGACGTGATTCTGCCGCCGGCGCGTCCGACGTTGACGCGCACCACGCGCAAGGTCGTCGCCATCGGCGCAAGCACCGGCGGCACCGAGGCGCTGCGCTCGATCCTGGAAGCGATGCCGCCGGACGCGCCGGGCATGGTGATCGTCCAGCACATGCCGGAAGTTTTCACCGCCGCATTCGCGCAACGCCTGAATCAGACCTGCCGCGTGTCGGTGAAAGAAGCAGCCGACGGAGACCGCATCATCGACGGACGCGCGCTGATCGCTCCCGGCAACCGCCACGTGCTGGTCGTCCGCGACGGCGCGGAGTACCGCGTCCGCCTCAACGACGGTCCACTAGTGTCCCGCCACAAGCCGAGCGTCGACGTCCTCTTCCGCTCCGTCGCACAATCCGCCGGCCCAAACGCCGTCGGCGTGATCCTCACCGGCATGGGCAACGACGGCGCAACCGGCCTCCACGAAATGCACGCCGCCGGCGCGTCCACGATCGCCCAGGACGAAGCGACGTGCGCCGTCTTCGGCATGCCGCGCGAAGCGATCGCGCGCGGAGGCGTGCAATCGATCCATTCGCTCGGCAACATCGCCGCGGCGATTCTCGCGGAAAGCGCGCAGCGTTCGTAGCGCCAGCGGCCCGCTGGCTGTACCGCCGCCGGCTCGGCGGCAAGTCTCGGACGCGCCAGCGAGCCGCTGGCGGTCCAGCCGGCGAGCCGCCGGCGCTACGGCGCTACGTCGCTACTCCTCTTCTTCCAGCCCCTGACTGATTCGGAACACGTGTCCATCCGGATGGCGGACGTGCATCTCGCGAACGCCCCACGGCTCGTCGGTCGGAGGCCAGGTGATCTCGATGCCCTGTTCGAGGCAGCGGCGATGAATGGCATCGACGTCATCGACCCAGACGGACATCCAGACGCCCTTGTCGTCCGCGGCCTCTTCGCCGAAGGTCACCGGGATGTCGCTCTTGCCGCGGCCGCCCTGTCCGTCCTGGCAAAGGAAGATTTCGCAGGGACCGGAGCAGACGCCGCCGAAGGTCGGAGGATCGCCCCAATCCCAACCCTTCTTCCATCCGAGCCGCTCGAACCATTCGAAACTCTCGACGATGTTGGAGACGTTCAGGATCGGTGTGATTCGGTGTGCGAGCATTTATTCATCCTTTCGAAGCGCTCTCAAAACTGATGAAGGCCAGTAGACTGTGCTGCCTTGCCGGACCAACTTCTTCGCCAGATCGCGATCGAAGGTGGCAACGGCGTCATACCGGCCGCGGCTTGCTTCAGCCGCGAGAATGGCATCGCCAAGCGCCGGGATCGTTTCCGGCCAACGCTCGAGGACGCTGCTCCATGACATGTTGTCTTCCGAAATGACGCCCGGCATCGCCAGCAGTTCGACGAGATCCTGCGCCACATCCGCGGGATCTTCACGGTAAACGGCCGTGAGAACGTAGATCATCTCCACGATCGACATGCTGTGAAGAACGACGTTGTGCTCCTGCGCTGCGGCTTTTCGCAGGAGAGCTTCAGCGCGCTCCCGCTGTGCCGGATTCCGGTCCGTGAGGAAAGAGACGAGGACGTTCGCGTCGACGAGAACGTGCTTCACCGGCGTTTGGCACCCATGAGCATCCTTGCTTTGCGAACGTCTTCGACGACGTCGCCCGGTCCGATTTTGATTCGTCCTTTGCGGCGAAGAAAAGCGGGACTTGCCGCCGAGACGACGACCCGTTTCCCGACGACTTCCCACGTCAACACGTCACTCGGGCCGACAGACAGTTTCTCGCGAACTTCCCTCGGCACTGTCGTTTGGTTCTTTACCGTGATCGTAGATTTTGTCATGTCGCTCGTCCTTACCGAAATGGTAAATTTCGTAAGGAGCCTGGTCAAGCATTTTCGCGACGTTTCAGTTTCTCGATCCTCACACTCAGCCGCGGATCTCCGATCAACTCTGCGATGGATGCGAATGATGCGGTTGGCGGCTGCCAACGTAACTCGCCGACGTCATCAAACAGTGGAGCATTCGTTCGCAGCGTCGCGAGATCTTTGAAGAGCAGCGCAAGTTCATGTTTTCCGCCTAGCACCTCGGCGGGGAAATCCTCGATGGGCCCGTAGCGATTGAGAAGTTGCGCGGCGGTCTTCGACCCGATGCGCGGAATGCCGGGATAGCCGTCTGCAGCGTCCCCAACAAGCGCGAGGTAGTCAGCGATGAGAGCCGGCGCGACGCCGAACTTCGCGCGGACGCCGGCATCGTCGCGGATCTGTCCCGACTTGCGATCGACCTGGACTACACGATCGCCGACGACGCATTGCGCGAGATCCTTGTCGGGCGTCCAGATGCAGACCTTCTCAACGTCGGGATCGGCCGCAGCGAGGAATGCCGCCGAGGCCAACGCATCGTCCGCTTCCAACTCCACCATCGGCCAGGTGGCGACGCCCATCGCCACGAGCGCCTCCTCGAGCGGATGAAACTGACGCCACAGCGCGTGATCGATTCCCGCGCCGGTCTTGTACCCCGGCCACAGATCGTTGCGAAACGACTCGATCACATGATCCGTCGCGACACCGATGTGCGTCGCCCCACCCTCGATCATCTGCACGACTGTCCCGAGCACCCCCGCCACCGCCCCGAACGGCGGATCATCCTTGCGAAAACGGCGGATCCCGAAAAAGTGCCGGAACAGCTCGTACGTGCCGTCGATGAGGTGAACGATCATGCGGCGCGAACTGTACTCAAAATCTCTCACGCGGAGGCGCGGAGACGCGGAGCGGGTTTTCTCCGCGCCTCCGCGTCTCCGCGTGAAACCGTTCCTTGTGAATTAAAGAACCGCCCCTCCGCTCCGCACTACCTCGGCATAGAACTTCGCGCTTTCTTTCAAGGTCCGTTTGAGAGTCGCGAAGTCGACGTGCACGATGCCGAAGCGTTTGGTGTAGCCGAGGGACCATTCGAGGTTGTCGAGGAGGGACCAGACGAAGTAGCCGCGGACGTCGGCGCCTTTTGCGATCGCGTTCGCGACGGCGCGGATGTGTTCGCGGAGGTAGTGGATGCGTAGCGGATCGTTGATCGTGTCGTTGATCGCCGTCGGCGGGTCGTAGAACGCGGCGCCGTTTTCGGTGATGTAGACCGGCGTCGGGCCGTAGTGCTCACGGAACCAGAGCAGGACGTCGGTCAGAGCGGGCGCGTGCACTTCCCATCCCGTCTCGGTGTAGATCGACTGCGGCTGGCGCACGCGCGCGGCGCGCTCGACTACCTGCGCCGGATCGTTCTTCGTTACGGCGCGGAGGTAGTAGTTGATGCCGGCGAAATCGAGCGGCTGCTTGATGAGGTCGAAATCGGCGGCGGGAAACCCCGGCCACGCTTCGCCAAAAATGTCCTTCATCTCCTCGGGATATTCGCCGCGAAAGACGGGATCGAGATACTGCCGGTTCATGTACGCGTCGGCGCGGCGGGTGGCGGCGAGGTCGTCCTCGCTTTGCGAGTCGGGATACTTCGGCTCGATGTTTACGACGATACCGATGGCGTGCTTGCCGATGGCGCGGTAAGCCTCGACGGCGCTGCCGTGCGCGCGCAGAAGATTGTGCGTGGCCAGCGGCGCTTCGAAAAGGTTGCGATGTCCGGGCGCGAGCGCGCCGTGAAGATATCCGCCATCGGTGACGACCCACGGTTCATTCAGCGTTGCCCACCATTCGACCTTGTCGTCGAGCGCGCGGAAGGCGACGTTCGCGTATTCGCTGAACCAATTCGCGATGTCGCGATTCAGCCAGCCGCCGCGATCGTCGAGCGCGGCGGGGAGGTCCCAGTGATACAGCGTGGCCATCGGAAGGATGCCGGCTTCGCGTAGCGCATCGACGAGGCGGCGATAGAAATCGAGACCTTTCTGATTCACGCGGCCGGTGCCGTCGGGGAGGATGCGGCTCCAGGAAATGCTGAAGCGGTACGCCTGCAGGCCGAGGGACTGCATGATGGCAATGTCTTCGGGATAGCGGTGATAGTGATCGCAGGCCACGTCGCCGGTATCGCCGTTGGTCATGCGGCCGGGTGTGTGGCTGAAGCGGTGCCAGATGCTCGAGCCGGCGCCATCCGCGAGCGGCGATCCTTCGATCTGGTACGCGGCGGTTGCGGAGCCCCACACGAAACCGTCAGGGAAGCGGGCATCGGTCATTCGGCTGATCTCCTCATTGACAGCAACAGAGAATGTGAGTAGCGTACCGCAAAATGTAACCGTTTACATTCGAGGGCGACAGAACGAGATGCCGAGCCGTCCGGATGTTCGAAGCAACCCACGCCGCCGCCATCGCGCGGCAGCAGCGACGATTCACGACGTCGCCGCGCGTGCGGGCGTTTCGGTGGCCACGGTCTCCCGGGTCCTCAACGGTAAAGAGCTGGTGCGCGCGGAAACGTCGCGTCACGTTCGCGCCGCCGCCAAGTCGCTGCGCTACGTCCCCAACGTCGCGGCGCGCTCGCTCAGCATCCGGCGCAGCCAGACCATCGGCATCGTGCTGCCGGACGTCCACGGCGAGTTTTTCTCCGAGGTCATTCGCGGGATTGATCTGGCGGCAAGGGCGCAGGGGTATCACATCCTCGTCTCCGGCTCGCACAGCGATCCCTCGCAGATGCTCGACGTCGTCGACACGATGCGCGGACGCGTGGACGGGCTCGTGGTCATGGCGCCCGACGTCACGCTCGCACCGCTCGACGAGCTGCGGGCGCGGGCCATGCCGGTGGTTTTGCTCAACTCGGCCACACCGAACGGCGACGCCATCACCATCGACAACTACGGCGGCGCGCGGGCGATGATGCGCCACCTGCACGAGCTCGGGCACACGCGCATTGCCTTCGTGCGCGGGCCGGAGCACAACGCCGATGCGCGCGAACGGCTGCGCGGCTACCGGCACGCCATGCGCGGAATGGCGGCGGAATCGTCGCGCGCGCTGGAGTGCAGCGGCGATTTCACCGAAGAGTCAGGCTTCGCCGCGGGTCGCAGGCTGGCGGCGTTGAACCCGCGGCCGACTGCGGTGTTCGCCGCGAACGACTCGATGGCAGTGGGCGTCCTCGCGTCGCTGATGGCGGCGGGCGTCCATGTGCCGGAGCAGATGAGCGTGGTCGGGTTCGACGACATCCCGATCGCGCGCTACGTCAATCCGGCGCTGACCACGATGCGCGTTGACATCGCGGAGCTGGGGCGATGCGCCTTCGCCCTGCTGCTCGACGCCATCAGCAATCCCGCGGTTCACGCGCCGCGTCATGACCGCGTGGCCACAACTCTCGTCGTGCGGAAATCGTGCGGCGCTCCGAACGTGCGACCGAAACAAAACGCGCAACCGCATCGTGCGGAACGCATTCTGAAGAATGGCCGAAAAAGGGTTCCTGAAAAAGGAGAGGTGTCATGAGACGAACGTTTTTATTTTTTGGAGTGGCATTGCTGCTTGCCGCGACTGTCTTCGCGCAAACGTCGACGACAGCAACGCTTCGCGGAAAGATCACGAATGACGCCGGCACCGGCGTCGCCAACGCGGAGATCAATGCCGTGAACGCCGGCAACGGCTTCGTGAAGACGGTGAAGTCGGGGAGCGACGGCGCGTACACGCTGGCCGGCTTATCGCCCGGCACGTACAACATCGTCGTGGCCGCGCCGGGCTTCGAGCCGAAGAGCCAGGACATCACCGTGCTCGTCGGCCAGTCGCTGGAGATGGATCTCAAGGTTTCGACGACAGCGGTCCTGAAGGAAACGATCACGGTGGTCGGCAATCAGGCCGTGGAAACGCGTACGAGCGAAATCGCCACGAACGTGACCACGCAGCAGATCGAGAACCTGCCGCAGGACGACCGCAACTTCCTGAACTTCGCCGCATTGGCGCCCGGAATCCGGCTGTCGACCGACCCGCAGCGCAAGACCTTCGCGGGCGACGCGCAGGATCCGGAGCAGACGAATATTTTCATCGACGGCGTCAGCACGAAGAACGACGTGCTGCAGGGCGGCACGGTCGGCCAGGATTCCAGCCGCGGCAATCCGTTCCCGCAAAGTGCGGTGCAGGAGTTCCGCGTCATTACGCAGAATTACAGTGCGCAGTACGACCACTCCTCCAGCGCGATCATCAGCGCTGTGACGAAGTCCGGCACGAACGACTTCAAGGGCGAGGCCTTCGCCTTTTACCAGCCGAAACAGTGGGTGGCCGCGACGGAAAAGAACTTCAAGTTTTCGACGCTGACCGGGAACACGTCATATCACCGGACCCAGCCAGGAATCAGTTTCGGCGGTCCGCTCATCAAGGATCATCTTCAATTCTTCGCCACGTATGAGGGCGACATTGAACAGGCTTCGAACTCCGTGGCGATCACGATTCCCAAATATGCCCCGCAGTTCAGCAACTTTACCGGCAGCTTCAGCAGCCCGTTCAAGTCGACGCTGGCGTTCGGAAAATTGAGCTGGCAGGCCGCGGCAAATCAGACCATCGATTTCAGCGGCAATTACCGCCGCGAACACGAGACACGCGACTTCGGCGGCACCACCAGTTTCGAGTCGGCTACGAATTACAAGAACTGGGTCTATGGCGCCACGTTGCGCGATCAGATGATTTTCGGCAACGCACTGAACGAGGCCAGCGGCAGCCTGCAGACGTTCGGCTGGAATCCGGAGCCGCAGAATCCCGGCCTGGTCGGCAAGCTCTATTTTGCGCCGGGCTTCGCCACGATCATCCGCACGGGTGGCAACAGCACGATCCAGGACTTTAATCAGCGGCGACTGGAACTGCGCGACAACTTCAACTTCGCGCCGATGGAAATGCATGGAACTCACAGTTTCCAGATCGGCGGCAACGTCGATTTCATGCACTACAACGTCAACAAGAGCCTCAACGGCATCCCGCTGTACAAGTTCATTGACGATCCCGCGAACGGCAATACGTTTGCGCAGCCGTTCGAAGTCGACTATGGCATCGGCAATCCGATTCTCAAGATCAGCAACAATGAGTACGGCATTTACGGACAGGACTCCTGGGCCGTCAATCCCAAGCTGACCCTCAACCTAGGGCTTCGCTGGGACTATGAGTCGCACATGCTGGACGAGAACTACGTCACGCCGGCCAACATCGTGGCTGCGCTCAAGGGAAAAACGTTCCCGTTTGACGGCCGTACGATCAGCATTCCGGACGAATATTTCTCGACCGGCAGCGAGCGCAAACCGTACAAGAGCGAATACCAGCCGCGGCTCGGATTCGCGTATGACATCAACGCCGACGGCAAGTCGGTCGTTTTCGGCGGCTGGGGCAAGTATTACGACCGCCTTTTCCTGAATGCCACGTTGGATGAGCGCTTCCGGCAGCAGTTCCCTGTCTACCGGTTCGAGTTCTCATCCGACGGACGTCCGGGAACGATCAAGTGGAATGACTCCTATGGAACTGCAGCCGGACTTCAGACGCTGATCGCGCAGGGTGCGACGCATCCTGAAATCTATCTGCTCAGCAATAACACCAAGCCGCCGTATTCGACGCAGTACAACCTCGGGTTCCGTCAGGCCATTGGCAGCTGGCTCGGTTCGGCGAGCTACAACGCCGTCCGCGGTAAGCGCGGCATCACGTATGTCGCGGCGTCGGGTACCTGCTGCGGCGCCTTTGCGCCGGGATACAACGCGGTCATCATCAACGATCCGGTCGGTAAGAGCTTCTGGTATGACGCCGAGAGCCTTGTGCTCGACCGTCCGTTTACGAGCCAGTCGCGATGGGGCGCACGCTTTACCTATACGCACGCCAAGTCCGAGCAGAACGGGAACGATCTGTTCAGCCTCGATCTGCCGTCGGCCGCCGCGTATGCGCGTCATCCGGTTCCGGGCTCGGAGCCGAACCACTTCAATGCGACCGGTATTTTCGGTATGCCGTGGGACATGCGCTTCAGCACCAGCGTTACGCTCAGCACCGGCGGCGCCACGCCGATCACGGATTTCTCCAAGGGCTTCAGTCTGCCTGGGCGTCTGGCCACGGGCGTCAAGCGGGGAGCCGTTTATCCCGACAAGGGATACCGTAACGTCGATTTCCGTCTGTCGAAGGATTTCAGTGCAGTGCGCGGCACGACGATTGGAGTCATCGCGGAAGTCTTCAATGCATTCAACTACACCAACCTTGGCTGTTTGAATGATTTCGTCGGCGACAACAATGACCGGACGACGCTCGGCAATGCGAACTGCGTAGTTTCGCTCGGACGGCGCGAGCAGGTCGGTTTGCGTCTTACCTTCTAAGTTCCTCGGGGCGGGCACGCGCCCGCCCCGAATTTCCATGCGAACGGCTACGGCGATCCTTTGTCTGCTGCTGGTTGCCTGCGCGAACGCGCCGGCACCTGCCCTGAGCGCAAGCGAAGGGACGAGGCAACGCGCCGTCGCTCCCACTCCCTCGGACGCTGCGCTGCTCGACGACGTCGAGCGCCGCAGCTTTCATTTTTTCTGGGACCTGGCCGATCCGCACACGCAGCTGGTCCCCGACCGCTGGCCCACGCCGTCCTTCTCGAGCATCGCCGCGGTCGGATTCGGGTTGACCGCGTATGGCATCGGCGCGGAGCGTGGCTACGTCACACGCGAAGCGGCGGCGGAACGGACGCGTGCCACGCTGCAATCGTTGCTGGCGATGAAACAAGGTCCCGAGGCGCGCGGCGTTTCGGGGCATCACGGTTTCTACTATCACTTCCTCGACATGAAGACGGGCGAGCGTTTCGAGACCGTCGAACTGTCGACGATCGACACCGCGCTGCTCGTGGCCGGAGCGCTTTTCGCGCAGTCGTACTTCGATCGCGATACACCGGCCGAGGCGCAGATTCGGCGCGATGCGGAAACGTTGTACGAGCGCGTCGAGTGGACGTGGGAGGAAGTGCGGCCGCATGCGGTGAGCATGGGGTGGACGCCGGAAAACGGGTTCCACACGTACGACTGGCGCGGCTACAACGAGGCCATGATCCTGGTCGTCCTCGCGCTCGGATCGCCGACGCATCCGGTCGAGCCGGAGGCGTGGCAGGCGTATCACTCGACCGACAAATGGGGCGAGATCTACGGCCAGCAGTTCGTGCAGTTCGCGCCGCTGTTCGGGCATCAGTACTCCGAGGTCTGGATCGATTTTCGAGGAATCCGGGATCCGGTGATTGCGGCGTATGGCATCGACTGGTTCGAAAATTCGCGGCGCGCGGTGATCGCGCAGCATGCGTATGCGGTCGCGAATCCCGGCGGTTGGCGCGATTACGGCGATCGCATCTGGGGCTTGTCGGCGTGCGACGGCCCGATGGACGCGGCTGTGACGATCGATGGCCGGCGACGGGAGTTTCATTCGTACACCGCGCGCGGCGTCGGTGAGAACGACATCCGCGACGATGGGACGATCGCGACGACCGCTGCGGCGTCATCGATCGTGTTCGCTCCCGAACTGGCGATCCCAGCGATGCGCGAGATGTCGACGCGCTACGGAACGAACTTGTATTCGCAGTACGGCTTCCTCGACGCGTTCAATCCGACGCTGCGCACGACCGAGCAGCTCAAGCACGGCCGCGTCGATCCATCGCAAGGCTGGTTTGACATCGACTACCTCGGCATCGACGAAGGTCCGATCGTGGCGATGATCGAGAACTACCGGAGCGAGTTGGTGTGGAAGACGATGCGCAAGAATCCGCACATCGTGCGCGGACTCCAGCGCGCGGGATTCAGCGGGGGATGGCTCGCAGGCAAGTGAAACCAAATGTTGAATGTTGAATGTTCAATGTTGAATGTTGAATGCAGGCCCAGAGCCGCGGCCGAGCGCAGCCCCATTCAACACTCAACATTCAACATTCAACATTCAACATTTGCTTTTCTGCTCGCCCTCCTGCTCGCCGGGTGCTCGGCACATCCGAGCGACAACAAAGAACACCTTGAATTCTGGGCCCTCGGCACCGAGGGCGAGCTCGTGCAGAAGCTCATGCCCGAGTTCGAGCGGCGCAATCCGAACATTCATGTCGTCATCCAGCAGATTCCGTGGAACGCGGCGCACGAGAAGCTGCTGACCGCGTACGTCGGCGAGTCAACTCCCGACGTCTCGCTGATGGGCAACACGTGGATGCCGGAGTTCGTGGCGATCCGCGCGCTCGATGATCTCAGCGCGATCGCAAAACAGAAGGACGATTATTTTCGCGGCATCTGGGCCACGAACGTCGTCGGCGGGACGCTGTACGGAATCCCGTGGTACGTCGACACGCGCGTGCTTTTCTATCGCAGCGATATCCTCGCGTCGGTTGGATTTCCGCGTGGACCGCGCACCTGGGCGGAGTGGCGCGAGGCGATGAGGCGCATTCGCGATCAGAAGAAAAGCCGGTGGGGGATTTTGTTACCGACGAACCAGTACGAGGAGCTCACGGTGCTGGCGTTTTCGGCGCATTCGCCGCTGCTGAATGCGGACGGCACGCGCGGGGCGTTTTCGCAGCCGCCGTTCTCCGACGCGTTCCTTTTCTACGTCAGCCTTTTTCGCGATGGGTTCGCTCCGAAGGTGAGCAACGCCGAGATCGCGAATCTCTATCAGCAGTTCGCGCAGGGCGAGTTCACGATGTACATCACCGGGCCGTGGAACGTAGGCGAGTTCCGGCGCCGCCTGCCGCCGGAGATGCAGGACAAGTGGGCCACTGCGCCGCTGCCGGCCCGCGACGCCAGCGAGCCGACCGGGATTTCGATGGCGGGCGGCGGGAGCCTGGTCGTTTTCCGCGCGTCGAAACACAAAGCAGCCGCCCGCAAGCTGATCGAGTTTCTGTCGGAGCCGCAGCAGCAGGTGCGCTTCTACGAATTGAGCGGCGATCTTCCAGCGCGACGCAGCGCGTGGCAGTCGCCGGTGCTCGCGAACGACACGCGATTCGCCGCGTTTCGCGTTCAGTTCGAGCGCGTTGCGCCGCTGCCGAAAGTGCCGGAGTGGGAGCAGATCGCGAGCGCGATGTATGACAGGGGAGAGGCGGCGGCGAGGGGAACGATCGCGCCGAAGGCGGCGCTGGCGCAGCTCGACCGGCGCGCGGATGAGTTGCTCGAGAAGAGACGCTGGATGTTGTCGCGGCAAAGCTCTAACCACCGAGGCACAGAGAGCACAGAGAAAAAACCTCTGTGTCCTCTGCGTCTCTGTGGTTCAAGCCTTTCGTTTGCAAAATGAGAAACCGCGAGTCCCGGGCCGCCCTGCTTTTCCTGTCACCGGCGATCGTGATTCTGTCGGTGTTTTTCTTCGCGCCGGTGATCGCCGGATTTCTTCTCAGCGTCACCGACTTTGATCTCTACACGCTCGGCGACGTGCACAACCTTCGCTTCGTCGCGCTGCGGAACTACCGCGAGCTGCTCGCGAATCCGGTGTTCTGGACCGCGTTCGTCAACACGCTCTACTTCGCGCTGATCGGCGGTCCGTTGACCGTGGCCGTATCGCTCTTTGCAGCGCTGCTGGTCAACTCGAAACTGACGCGATTCAAGGCCGCGTTCCGGACCATCTACTTCGCGCCGGTCGTCACCACGCTCGTGGCGGTGGCGCTCGTGTTCAAGTACCTCTACCACCCGCGCTTCGGCATCATCAACATCGCCCTCGGCGCGCTGCATTTGCCGCAGCCGGACTGGCTCGGCGATCCGCATTTCGCGATGCCGGCAATCATCCTCCTCGCGGTCTGGAAAGGGTTCGGCTACACGATGATCATCTTCATCGCCGGCCTGCAGAACATCCCCGAGGAGTTGTATGAGGCGGCTCGGATCGATGGGGCGGGGGCGTGGAAGCAGTTCCGCCATGTGACGCTGCCGATGCTCGGGCCGACGTTTCTGTTCGTCGGCATCGTCACGGCCATCGGCCAGCTGCAGATTTTCGGCGAGCCTTACGTCATGACGTAAGGCTCGCCGAAAATCTGCAGCTGATGTACGAGCAGGGCTTCCGATGGTGGCGGATGGGTTACGCCGCGGCGGTGGCCTTCGTGCTCTTCGTCGTGATCGGCGGCGCCACGGTGCTGCAGATGAAGTTGCAGAGGGATCGATGAGCAAGGCCCGCAAATCGCCGTCGGTTCTGCTGCACGTGCTGCTCGTGGCCGGCGCGTCGATCACGCTCTTTCCCCTCTTGTGGATGGCGTCGGCTTCGCTGATGACGGCAGGCGAAGCTACGAGCCTGCCGCCGCATCTGGTGCCGCACGCGCCGACGCTCGATCAGTACCGGCAGCTTTTCATCCGCCTCGACATCGGGCGGGCTTTCTTCAGCAGCGCCGTGATCTCGCTGACGGTGATGTTCGGCTCTGTGCTCTTCAGCTCCATGGCCGGCTACGCCTTTGCCAAGCTCCGCTTCCGCGGACGGGAGCGGATGTTCGGGATCCTGCTCACCGCGCTCGTGATCCCGCCGCAGGTGGGGATGCTGCCTCTGTTTCTATTCATGAAGCAGCTGCACCTGG
>JAFAOU010000222.1 GCA_019247495.1 Acidobacteriota bacterium | reverse complement strand
CGCGCTGCTGATCGGTGTGATCGCCAGCGTGGTATCAACAACTGCCGTCTGGGCGGGATCGATCTCCACACCCGACGTGGTCACGGTGGCAACGGTCACCGGACCGCAGTTCTCGACGGTTGATGTGCCGGTCTTCATCCGTGATTCGTCCGGCACGCCGCTCGGCCTCGATCAGCCGGCCGGATTCCACATTCAGGCATACGCCATCAAGGTGAACTACGCGCCCGCGGCAGCAGTGCAATCGATCACGTTCACACGCGGCGGAATCACCACGTCGCTGACGCCGGCGTCGGAAAGCAGTCCATCAAGTGCCGGATCGATCTCGCTGATCGATTCATTCAGCGAGGCCACGAATCCGATTCCTTTCACGCTCAACGGCGCATTACCGGGTAATCAGGTCGCGACATTGCACGTGACCCTTGCCAACACGGCGACGCCTGGGACGATCATCACGCTCACACTCGATCCGAGCTCGCTCACGCAGCTTTCGAATGACACGGGAACCGTGGGAGAGATGGTCAGCAACGGCGCACTAACGCTGGTCAATGGCTCGATCACCGTCCTTCCCTCGGTGCCCGCGCTCGGACACATCGCACTCCTGGTGCTGGCCATCTCGCTGGTCTTCATCGCCATTCGCTCACGCTTCTGATTTTGATTGAGCCGGCCCGGTTTCCGCCGGGCCGGCTCTTCCCTGGATCGCGATTGAGAATCAGCGTTGATCGGCCGTAGGTAATATCCCTACAAATCAACCGTCAGTTTCCTGATGTCGCGGGGCGTGAGAGAAGAGGATCATCTCCCCGGTTCCCTCCCCGATGACAACGAGTACTTCCCCGCGCGCAGACACGCGTTCTGCTGATCGACGACGATGACATCATCGCCGGCTCGCTTGGCCGCTCTCTGTTCACGCAGGGTTTTCACCGTCGATGTCGTCCTCGCGCCACCGCATTCCACTTCGCAATTCAAGTGAGAGGTCCTATGAAACGCATCGTCACCGCAGCGGTCATCATCATTGGTCTGATCGGAACCGCAAATGCGGATTCGAAGCATCCACAACGTACCGCGAAGCCGGAGCTACCCGACTGCCGAGGAGTCTCTTCGCCGGAACAGATCAAGAGCGCGAAAACCGCAAAGATCGACCCGGCAGTTTCCTTCGCGAAGAAGCACGCCAAAGCCGCGATGCCTGCTTCCATCGTTTGTGAGAGCAAGCTTTGGCAGGCGCTGCACGGAAACACCAAGGTAGCCACGAAGCGGTCCAGCCGCACTTCGCCGGACGGACAGAGAGCCCTCTCCGGTCCTCTGGGAAGCGGCCGGATACGGGCAGAAGAGTCGGCCACCGTTCAGCCCTATACCGGTCCGCCGGTCGACTTGCGCCCCGTAGTTCCCATCCGCACGCCTCCGTTGCGGAACGTGGCTCCGATCCCGCCGCCGAAACGGGGGGAGGACGAAGACCAAGGGCATCCCGAGCCAATTCACCCGATCACGCCGTTGCCGGACGGTGGCCCCGATATGTCGAGGCCCCAAGTGGAGTTCGGAGCGACCTTCTCCGCTCCGACCGCCACCGGTCTTGCTTTTGACGGCATCGGCGTCGGCCTCGCCGGATTCTCGCCGAGCAGCAATCCTCCTGACGTCAACGGCCGCGTCGGTGCGACACAGTACGTGCAGTGGAACAACACCAGCTTCGCGGTCTTCGACAAGAGTACCGGCGCGCTGCTTTATGGGCCGGCTGCCGGCAAAACGCTCTTTCAGCCGCTCGGTGGCCTTTGTGCTTCGCACAATGACGGCGACCCCGTGGTGAGTTACGACATCCTGGCCGGGCGCTGGGTGCTGTCGCAATTCGTCGTGGGAGGGACGGCTGGTAGTTTCTCCCACCAGTGCATCGCGGTCTCCGTCACTGGCGACGCCACCGGCGCGTACTACCTGTACGACTTCCTCACCGACCCTACGAATTTCGTCGACTACCCCCACATGGGTGTGTGGCCCGACGGGTATTACATGAGTGCGCACGTCTTCAACGCGGCCGGTACGGCCAACGTAGCCGCTCGAATTTACGTCTTCGAGCGCCAGCAGATGATCCAGGGCCTGTCCGCGCGCATGCAGAGCAAGGACCTGCCGAAGGACGGCTCCGGTTTTCAATTCGGTTTCCTCCCGGCCGATCTCGACAGCTTGACGCCTCCTCCGGCCGGTGCTCAGGAGTACGTGATCGGCCCGAACGCCCAGTTCACGAACCGGACGGACATCAGTCGCGTTGCCGTAGTCTGGGGCGCGACTCCAAGCATCACGCTGACGTCCACGGTCAACACGACGATCGGCGTCGGCAACGCGCCGTGCGTCAGCAACACCGCTGCGCAACAGAACCGCGACTGTGTTCCGCAGCCGTCGCCCGCCGTCGCAACCGACGATCTCGACAATCTCGGCCGTCACTACCTTCATCGCCTGGCGTACCGGAACAATGCAGGCACAGAGTCGATCGTCGCCACCGGCGTCACGAATGGCGCGGCCACCACGCCGGCTCACGGCGCGATCAAGTGGATGGAATGGCGCGGCGCGGCTGGATCCGGCGCCCCAACCCTGTTCCAGTCCGGGACCTACGACCCCACCCCCACCACATCCGAGTACCGCTGGATGCCCTCGATCGCGATGGACAAGGCGGGGAACATCGCTATCGGCTACAGCAAGTCGAGTCCGTCGGTCATCCCCGGCATCTACATGACCGGCCGTCTTGTCACCGACACCGCCGGAACGATGGGGGCCGAGACGACGGTGCAGGCCGGTCTTGGCGTTCAGACGGCGGGCGCGGGGAACCGTTGGGGCGACTACTCGTCGATGACCCTCGACCCGGTCGACCAGTGCACCTTCTGGTACACCAACGAGTACCTCAAGACCAATGGCGCCTTCAACTGGTCCACGCGCATCGCGTCGTATAAGTTTCCGTCGTGCACCCCCGACACGTCGTGGGGAACGGTCACCGGAACGATCACCTCGTGCGCTACCGGCGTGCCGCTCAGCGGCGTAATCGTCAACCTCAGCAACGGTTTTGCCGGCACGACGGATGCCGCCGGCCACTACTCGATCAGCGTTCCCAACGGCACGTACACGGCCATTGCGTCGGCCACCGCCCGTGCCTGTTCCGACGGCTCGCCCGCCACCGTGAGCGTCACGGTTCCGGCAAACGGCACCACATCGCAGAACTTCTGCATGAACGGCGCATCGAACATCCAATTCAACGCCATCACCATCGACGACGCCACGAACGGCAACAACAACGGCATCATCAACAAGAACGAGTGCGTCAATCTAAACATCGCGCTCAAGAACAACGGCTGCGCCAACGAGTCGGCCATCTCTTCGACGCTCACCACGGCCACCGCCGGCGTCACCATCACGCAGGGGAGTTCCTCCTACTCCGACCTCGCCATCGATGCGAGCAGCAACAACGCCACCGCGTTCAAGATCCAGACGTCGAGCTCCTTCGTCTGCGGTACGACCATCAACTTCACGCTCAACCTCACGTACGCGAGCGGTTCGAAGTCGGTCGGCATCAGCGTCCCCACGTGCGGCGGCGGAGCGAACCAATCCATCCCCACGAGCTCGATCGCCCTGACCGATCCGGGTCAGCCCGATCGTCTGGGCCGCGACGGTACCCCAGGCACCTGCAGCGGCAAAGCCTGCCCCGGCGCAATCAACAGCGCCGGCACACGGAATTACAGGACGTTCACCTTCACTAATCCGGCAGGTGTGGCGGCCTGCATGACCGTACAGATCAACGCCTCTTGCGGAGCCGCCGACGTTCAAAGCGCCGCCTACCTGAACACCTACACGCCGCCGGTCACACAGGGCGACGCCCTCGGGAATCTCTGCCTCGGCTATCTTGGCGACAGCGGTATCAGCGGCCTCGGCACGACGGTTCCTTCCTCGTCGTACTCGTTCACCGTCCCGGCAAACTCGACATTCGTCGTCGTCGTCAATACCGCTACAGGCGGTACTACGTGCGGAACGTTCTCAGGCACCGTATCCGGGTTCTACGACCTCACCAATGGACCGGGCGCCTGCCCGGCCTGCGTCCCTCCGGCCACACCGACAGCATCCAATGGCGGCCCGTACTGCGAAGGCGCAACGATCGCGCTCTCGACTCCGACCGTTGCCGGCGCCACCTACGCGTGGACCGGTCCGAACGGCTTCACATCCGCGCTACAGAACCCGACGCGCGCCAACGCCACCACCGCCGACGCCGGCACCTACTCGGTCACCGTGACCGTCGCCGGCTGCACCTCGGCGGCCGGCACGACGTCCGTCGTGGTTAATCCGATTCCTGCGACACCGTCCGCATCGAACGGCGGACCGTATTGCGAAGGCGCAACGATCCAGCTCTCCACGCCGACGGTCGCGGGTGCGACGTACGCGTGGACCGGCCCGAACGGCTTTACCTCCGCGCTTCAGAACCCGACGCGCGCGAACGCCACGACCGCCGATGCCGGCACGTACTCGGTGACCATCACTGTATCCGGTTGCACCTCCGCCGCCGGCACGACGTCCGTCGTCGTGAATCCGGCGCCCGCGACGCCAACGGCGTCGAACGGTGGACCGTACTGCCAAGGCGCAACGATCGCGCTCTCCACGCCGACGGTCGCCGGTGCGACCTACGCCTGGACCGGCCCGAACGCCTTTACCTCTGCGCTTCAGAACCCGACGCGCGCCAATGCCACGACCGCGGATGCGGGCACCTACTCGGTGACGATCACGGTCAGCGGCTGCACCTCGGCGGCCGGGACGACATCCGTCGTGGTCAATCCGATTCCTGCGACGCCGACCGCATCGAACGGTGGACCGTACTGCGAAGGCGCCACGATCGCGCTCTCGACTCCGACCGTTGCCGGCGCCACCTACGCGTGGACCGGTCCGAACGGCTTTACCTCTGCCCTTCAGAACCCGACGCGCTCCAACGCCACGATTGCGGATGCCGGCACGTACTCGGTGACCATCACTGTATCCGGCTGTACCTCCGCAGCCGGCACGACGTCTGTCGTGGTTAATCCGATTCCTGCGACGCCGACCGCATCCAACGGCGGACCGTACTGCGAAGGCGCAACGATTCAGCTCTCCACGCCGACAGTCGCCGGTGCGACTTACGCCTGGACCGGCCCGAACGGCTTTACGTCGGCTCTGCAGAATCCAACGCGCGCGAACGCCACCGTCGCCGATGCCGGCACGTACTCGGTTACGATTACGGTCAACGGCTGCACCTCGGCTGCCGGAACGACGTCGGTCGTCGTGAATCCGTCGCCCGCGACGCCAACGGCGTCGAACGGTGGACCTTACTGCCAAGGCGCCACCATCCAGCTTTCCACTCCAACGGCCGCCGGTGCAACGTACGCGTGGACCGGCCCGAACGGCTTTACCTCCGCGCTTCAGAACCCGACGCGCGCCAACGCCACCACTGCGGATGCGGGCATCTACTCGGTAACGATCACGGTCAGCGGCTGCACCTCGGCTGCCGGAACGACATCCGTCGTGGTTAATCCGATTCCTGCGACACCTACCGCATCGAACGGCGGACCGTACTGCCAAGGCGCAACGATCCAGCTCTCCACGCCGACGGTCGCCGGTGCGACCTACGCGTGGACCGGCCCGAACGGCTTTACCTCCGCACTTCAGAATCCGACGCGCGCGAACGCCACGGTCGCCGATGCCGGAACGTACTCGGTGACCATCACGGTGTCTGGTTGCACCTCGGCTGCTGGTACGACTTCAGTCGTGATCAATCCGGCACCCGCCACGCCCTCCGCGTCGAACGGCGGACCGTACTGCCAAGGCGCAACGATCGCGCTCTCCACGCCAACGGTCGCCGGTGCGACGTACGCGTGGACCGGCCCGAACGGCTTTTCCTCCGCGCTTCAGAACCCGACGCGCGCCAACGCCACGACCGCGGATGCCGGCACGTACTCGGTCACCATCACGGTCAGCGGCTGCACCTCGGCTTCGGGAACGACAAGCGTCGTCGTGAACGCAACGCCTACGACACCAACGGCGTCGAACGGTGGACCTTACTGCCAAGGCGCAACGATCGCGCTCTCCACGCCGACGGTCGCCGGTGCGACGTACGCGTGGACCGGCCCGAACGCCTTTACCTCTGCGCTTCAGAACCCGACGCGCGCCAATGCCACGACCGCGGATGCGGGCACCTACTCGGTAACGATCACGGTCAGCGGCTGCACCTCGGCTGCCGGAACGACATCCGTCGGGGTTAATCCGATTCCTTCGACGCCGACCGCATCGAACGGCGGGCCTTACTGCGAAGGTGCAACGATCCAGCTCTCCACGCCAACGGCCGCCGGTGCGACGTACGCGTGGACCGGCCCGAACGGCTTTACCTCCGCACTTCAGAATCCGACGCGCTCCAACTCCACGATTGCGGATGCCGGTACTTACTCGGTGACGATCACGGTAAACGGTTGCACCTCGGCCGCCGGCACGACGTCGGTCGTCGTGAATCCGGCGCCCGCGACGCCCTCCGCATCGAACGGCGGACCGTACTGCCAAGGCGCAACGATCGCGCTCTCCACGCCAACGGCCGCCGGTGCAACGTACGCGTGGACCGGCCCGAACGGCTTTACGTCGGCTCTACAGAATCCAACGCGCGCCAACGCCACGACCGCGGATGCGGGCATCTACTCGGTGACGATCACGGTCAGCGGCTGCACCTCGGCTGCCGGAACCACAAACGTCGTCGTGAACGCAACGCCTACGACACCAACGGCGTCGAACGGTGGACCGTACTGCCAAGGCGCAACGATCGCGCTCTCGACTCCGACCGTTGCCGGCGCCACCTACGCGTGGACCGGCCCGAACGGCTTTACCTCTGCCCTTCAGAACCCGACGCGTTCTAACGCCACGACCGCGGATGCGGGCACCTACTCGGTAACGATCACGGTCAGCGGCTGCACCTCGGCTGCCGGAACGACATCCGTCGTGGTTAATCCGATTCCTGCGACGCCGACCGCATCGAACGGCGGGCCTTACTGCGAAGGTGCAACGATCCAGCTCTCCACGCCAACGGTCGCCGGTGCGACGTACGCGTGGACCGGCCCGAACGGCTTTACCTCCGCACTTCAGAATCCGACGCGCTCCAACTCCACGATTGCGGATGCCGGTACTTACTCGGTGACGATCACGGTCAACGGCTGCACCTCGGCTGCCGGAACGACATCCGTCGTCGTGAATCCGGCGCCCGCGATGCCAACGGCGTCGAACGGCGGACCGTACTGCCAAGGCGGCACCATCCAGCTTTCAACTCCAACGGCCGCCGGTGCAACGTACGCGTGGACAGGTCCGAACGGCTTTACCTCCGCGCTCCAGAACCCGACGCGCGCCAACGCCACGACCGCGGATACGGGCACTTACTCGGTGACGATCACGGTCAGCGGTTGCACCTCGGCCGGCGGTACGACCTCCGTCACCGTCAATGCCACTCCCTCCACGCCGACGATTACGCCGGGCGGCCCGACCACGTTCTGCACCGGCGGCAGCGTCACGCTGACCTCGAGCAGCGCGTCGGG